>NZ_JAUYOJ010000063.1 GCF_030697925.1 Phenylobacterium sp.
AGGCACTGCTGCGAATTCTTCCTGCCGTGGGTCGCCGAGGCCCCCGAGCGCACCTTCCTCGGCCAGCGCGGCCCTGACGACGCCTGGCGGCGGGTCAACTACCGGGATGCTTGGGCCAGGATCCGCGCGATCGCCCAGGCGCTCGTCGACCGCGGCTTCGATCAGCAGCAGCCCGTGGCGATCCTCACGGGAAATTCCATCGAGCATGCGCTGGTCACCTTCGCAGGCATGCTCGCCGGGACACCGGTGGCTCCGATCTCACCAGCCTACAGCCTGCATCCGGACGGACTGGCGCGCCTGGCGGAGATCGCGGCCGTCCTGAAGCCGGCCATGGTGTTTGCGCAATCCACCACGCTCCTGGATTCAGCGCGGAAGCTCCCCGGCCTGGCCAACGCGGAATGGGTCAGCGTGCAGCCTGATCCCACGGCAACGAGCTTCGCATCCCTTGAGGCGACGGAGCCGCGCGACGCCGTCGAGGAGCTCTTCGCCAGGGCGGCGCCCGATGACGTGGCCAAAATCCTGTTCACCTCCGGCTCGACCGGTGCGCCGAAAGGCGTGCCCCAGACACACCGCATGCTGTGCAGCGCAGCCCAGGGCTCCATTCTGGTCGCACCTGCGAACGCCCCCCCCGTCCTGGTCGATTGGATGCCCTGGCATCACACCATGGGCGGCAACAACACGCTCCACGGTGTCGTGCGGGACGGCGGAACCCTCTATATCGACGATGGTCGCCCGACGCCGGATCTCTTCCGCCACACCATCCGGAACCTGAGCGAGATCTCCGTCACCGCGGTCCAGAATGTGCCCGCCGGGCTGAGCATGCTGGTGGAAGCCATGGAGCAGGACGATACCCTGAGGCAGACCTTCTTGCGCCGCGTCGGCCGCGTCGCCTACGCTGGCGCGTCGCTGTCGCGCGATACCTGGGAACGACTGCAGGCGCTTTCCCTGCGGACGACCGGCCGCCAATTGCCCGTTATTTCCGGATATGGAACGACAGAGACCGCGCCGGGTGTGGCGGCCACACATTGGCCGAGCCTCGGCCAAGGCGAGATTGGCCTTCCCATTCCGGGCGTGGAAATCAAGCTGATGCCGATGGGCGACCGCTTCGAGATTCGCGCCCGCGGGCCCAACGTGATGCCGGGATACCTGAATCGACCCGATCTTACCGCGTCGGCATTCGACGATGAGGGCTTCTACAAGATCGGCGACGCGGTGACGTTTGTTGACCCCGCCGACCCCCGCCAGGGTCTGCTTTTCGCGGGCCGGATCAGCGAGAACTTCAAGCTCTCGAACGGATCTTGGGTGCTCACGGGTGACCTACGCAACCAGATCATCGCCACCGCTCCATCCCTATTGGACGCGGTGGTCGCCGGGCACGACCGCGACGACATCCGTTTGCTGGTCTGGGCCCGGCCCGCCTTGCTGGCGTCGCTTGTGAGCGAGGGTCTTCGAGGTGAGGCCCTGGACGCGGAGCTTCGGCGACGGATCGCCGGTGATCTTCGCGCGCACAACGAAGGCAATTCGGGCTCGACCCGACGCATCGCGGCCTTCGCCTTGCTCACGACCCCCGCCTCTCTCGGCGCGGGCGAGATCACCGACAAGGGCTATGTCAACCAGCGCGCAGTGCTCACAAACAATGCGGCCCTTGTCGAGGAACTCTATCTGGCGACGCCATCACCGAGCGTGACGGCGCTCTAGGCCTTGGCCGCTTCCTTGTTGCCGAGAGCGGACGACGTCGGGCGGCTCGCGCCTGCCGAGGTCGCATAGCGCTCCGCCAGACCTGGCTGCGGCGCGCGGCCGCCGATCCGTCCCGGCGTACACTTCGATCAGACGCGCCGGAGGCATCATCGGCACAGCCTCCCCCGGTCTGATCAGCACCACAAGGCGCCCCGCGTCGCAGTCTGCGGCGGTCAGGTTGCTGAAGGTGCGGGAATGGCCGCGCCTAGGTCCAGACCGGGGGCCGTTTCCCTGGTTGGCGGGCCGATCCGAGACGATCAACAGTCCTGAGCGGGCGGCCTGAAGCGGCCGGCTCGCTTGCCGGCGCCGAGCATGGGCTGGGCCATCACGCCACGGGCCCCCGCGGCGTGATTCTCGGCCTGTGTAATCGCCGCGCACGCGTCAGCCGACCGGCGCGCCGGCGAGAGCCGCACGACGTCGCCGGCTGAGCACCGGCGACGCCATCGCGCCGCCGGGCATGGGAGGATCAGAAGGCCCGTTGTGGCATGAGGTCGCGCACTTCACGATGCTGGAGGTGATTCAACGCGTCCTTCTGGAAGCGCCAGGTCTCGGCCTCGATGACGGCTTTGAAGGTGGTGGCGGGGCGGCCGAGCAGGCGTTCTACGTCGTCGGTGACCTCGGCGATGTACCGGTCCCCCCCGTTTTGCCGCGCCAGGTTCATAAGGTGTTGCGCCGGGTGGTCCTCAATGGGCGGCAACGCCTTGTACATCAGCTCCCTGAACTGCTCCAGGGTCGACGGCGCATAGGTGATCTTGCGCCCCAGCACCGCCGAGAAATCCTCGGCGAACTCGTGCCAGTTCTTGCGGGTCGGCCCCGTGAGGAGGTGCGACTTCCCTGCGTGATCCTTGGGGTTCAAGAGCGCCTCGACGCACACCTCGGTGACATCGACCGTGGCCACGGGCGCGGTCTTGGCGTCGCCGAACGGCAGGCGGATCGTGTCGTCCTCCTTGATGGTCACGGCCGGTATCCACAGCGTGATGGGATTTTCGACGAACATGGCGGCCTGGATGTGGCAGACCGGAAGGCCGGACCAGTCCAGGGCGCGTTCCGCGGCCCAGTGCACGAACTGCTGGGGCGACCACTGCACGTCGGCCCCGAGGATCGCGATGCGTTCGGCGTCGGGGCGGGCCATGTTCTCGAGCGTCATGTAGCACTGCTCGAAGTCCGACATGTTCACGAAGATCTCGCAGCCGCCTTCGCGCTTCGCCGCCGCCGC
>NZ_JAUYOJ010000067.1 GCF_030697925.1 Phenylobacterium sp.
ATCATGCGGGTGATCATCGCCCGCGAGATGTTCCGGCAATAGGAAAGCCCAGCAGATGACGAAGATCGCCTTCATCGGGGTCGGCAACATGGGCGCCGGCATGGCGGCCAACCAGGCCAAGGCCCAGCATCAGGTGGCGGCTTTCGACCTGTCGCCCACGGCCCTGGCCAAGGCGGTGGAGGCCGGGTGCCAGGCGGCGGACTCCGTGGCCGCGGCGGTCAGGGACGCTGAGCTGGTGATCACCATGCTGCCGGCCGGCAAGCATGTGCGCGAAGTCTATGCCGACCAGGTGCTGCCCAACGCGGCGCCGGGCGCCCTGCTGATCGACTGCTCGACCATAGACGTGGAGTCGGCCCGCGCCGTCGCCGCCCAGGCCGCCGAGGCCGGGTTCCGCTTCGCCGACGCGCCGGTGTCGGGCGGGATCATGGCGGCTGACGCCGGGACCCTGGCCTTCATGGTGGGCTGCGCAGAGGGCGATTTCGCCGAGGTGGAGGCCGCGCTCACGCCGATGGCGCGGGTCGTGCTGCGGGCCGGCGAGGCCGGGGCGGGCCAGGCGGCCAAGATCTGCAACAACATGCTGCTGGGGGTCTCCATGCTAGGGACCTGCGAGGCCTTCGCGCTCGCCGAGAAGCTGGGCCTTGAGGCCGAGCGGTTCTTCGAAATCGCGTCGAAGTCCTCGGGCCAGTGCTGGTCGCTGACCAGCTATTGCCCCTGGCCGGGGCCGGTGCCGGCGGCGCCGTCCAATCGCGGCTATGAGGGCGGGTTCCTGACGGCCCTGATGCTGAAGGACCTGAAGCTGTCGCAGGACGCCGCAGCCAAGGTCGGCGCCTCGACCCCCATGGGCGCCCAGGCCGGGGCGCTCTACGCGATGTTCGACGGGCTGGGACACGGGGGGAAGGACTTCTCCGCGGTGCTGCAACTGCTGCGCGGAAAGCTGGACGAGCTGGCCTAAGAGGCGTTCCGCGTTCCTTCTCCCCTTGCGGGAGAAGGTGTCGGGCGAGGAGCCCGACGGATGAGGGGTCCCTCAGAACTCGCCGGTTAGCTTTCGGCTTGGCTGCAACTCAGACCTCAGACGGATAGGGCCTTCGACCCCTCATCCGACCCCGCTCTCGCGGGGCCACCTTCTCCCGCAAGGGGGAGAAGGACGACACAGGCCAAACACCGTTGGCCAAAGAACGCCGGTCGTCCTAGCCTCGCCTCACAACAACAATGTGAGGGAGGCGCGCCATGCGTCTGATGGTTCCCCTGTTCGCGGCGCTCAGCGTCGGTTTCGCGGGCGCGGCGGTCGCCGCCGAGGTTCCCGCCCATGTCCAGGCCGCCCTGGCCGACAAGGCCCGGCCCGCCGAGGACGTCTCGCGGGACGCCGCGCGCAAGCCGGGCGAACTGCTGGCCATGGGCGACATCAAGCCCGGCGGCAAGGTGGCCGATTTCGTGATCGGCGGCGGCTATTTCACCCGCATCCTGTCGGCGGCGGTCGGTCCGACCGGGACCGTCTACGCCTACCAGCCCGCCGAGTTCATCGGGTACGACAAGAGCTATGGCGAGAACTTGAAGAAAATCGCCGCGGCCCTGCCCAATGTGAAGCCCATCGATACGAGCTTCCAGGCCGTGGATCTGCCGGACGGGCTGGACCTGGTGCTGACCGTGCAGAACTACCACGACCTCTTTCTGAAGCCGTTCCCGGCCGACACGGCGACAAAGGTCAACGCCGAGATCTTCAAGTCGCTGAAGCCGGGCGGGGTCTATCTGATCGTCGACCACGAGGCTCTGCCGGGCGCGGGTCTCGGCGTGGCCGACAGCCTGCACCGCATCGACATCGCCGACGTGAAGAAGGGCGTCGAGGCGGCCGGGTTCAAGTTCGTCGAGGAGAGCCAGCTGCTGCACGCGGCCGGCGACCCGCACACCTCCAACGTCTTCGACCCGGCCATTCGCGGCAAGACTGACCAGTTCATCCTGAAGTTTAAGAAACCGGGTTAAGCATAGGGTTCATCTATGTATTCGAGGTTCGAGACGGCGCTGGACGCCGCGGTCGCGGGCGGCCGAGTTGCGGGCGCCGTGGCCCTGGTCGCCGACCGGAACGGGGTGATCTACGAGACCGCCGCCGGCCTTCGGAAGGTCGGCGATACGGCTGTGATGGACCCGGCGACGGTGTTCTGGCTGGCCTCGATGACCAAGGCGGTGGCCTCTGTCGCGGCGCTGCGCGAGGTGGAGCAGGGACGGCTCAGCCTCGACGGCGATCTTTCGGGCCCGCTGCCGGAGTTCGCCGGCCTGCAGGTGCTGGAGGGGTTCGAGGCCGACGGCGCGCCCCGGCTGCGGCCGGCCAGGCGGCCGCCGACCTTGCGCCAGCTGCTGACCCACACCTCGGGTTTCGGCTACGGCTTCCTGCACGGGGAGCTCACCCGCTGGCGCGAGGCGGCCGGGGTGCCCGACCCGATGGCCGGCTTCCGCGCCGGCCACGCCCAGCCGCTGCTGTTCGAGCCGGGCGAGCAATGGGCCTATGGCATCGGGATCGACTGGGCGGGCCTGGCGGTGGAGGCGGCCAGCGGCCAGCGGTTGGACGCCTATCTGACCGACCAGGTCTTCGGACCGCTGGGGATGGCCGACACCGGCTTCCTGCCCACCCCCGAACAGGCGGCGCGGCAGGCGAGCCCCCATGCGCGCGGCGAGGACGGTAGGCTGGCGCCCATTCCCTTCGGCCTGCCGAGCGCGCCGGAGGTCTGGTCGGGGGGCGGGGGCCTGTTCGGCACGGCGCGGGACTATGCGCGCTTCACCCGCATGCTGCTGAACGGCGGAACCCTGGACGGCGCTCGGGTGCTGTCGCCGGAGACGGTCGACATGCTGGGGGAGGTGCAGACCGGACCCCTGCGGGCCGGAGCGTTCAAGGACGGGGTGGCCATGACCCTGGATTTCGACCTCTTCCCCGACCAGCACACCGGCTGGGGCCTGACCGGGCTGATCAATCCCGAGCCCTCGGCCGACGGTCGCGGGGCGGGCAGCCTGGCCTGGGCCGGGATCTTCAACACCTATTACTGGGTCGACCGGGCGGCGGGGCTGAGCGGCATCCTGATGACCCAGCAGACCCCGTTTGGCGATCCCGACGTGCTGGGTCTGCTCAGCGCCCTGGAGCGGGACGCGTATCGGGCGGGCTGAGCGGGATTTGCTTGTCCCGCGCCGCCGTGAGGCGTCCTAATACGTTGGGGTGGGCGCCTAGCGGGAGGAGCCCATGAGTGTCTATCGCGTCACCGAAATCGTCGGCACGAGCGAGAGCGGCTGGGCCGACGCCGCCCGGCAGGCCCTGGAGGCGGCCGCCGGATCTCTACGCGACCTGAGGGTGGCCGATGTCGTCGCCCAGGACGTCACGCTGGGATCCGACGGCAAGATCGAGGCCTATCGCGTGCGGATGCAGGTCAGCTTCAAGGTCGAACAGGACGCCGAGGCCCAGTCCCTGGTGGTTGAGGCGCTGGGGTTCTGAGGGGCCGAAGAGTCAAAGTCCCCCTCAGTCAGCTTCGCTGACAGCTCCCCCAGAGGGAGAGCATCTGACTCGGAGTCTCCCAGGTCCTCCCCCAGCGCGCAGCGCGATGTGGGGGAGCAACCATGTTCAAGTTGCGGGTTGTTTGACCCATGGCTGGCCGCGTCCGAGGACGAGGTTGGCGGCCTCGATGAGTTTTCGCATGACCGCGACGATGGCGAGCTTGGCGGGTTTGCCACGCTTGAGGAGTTGCTCGGCGAAGGCC
>NZ_JAUYOJ010000085.1 GCF_030697925.1 Phenylobacterium sp.
CGCCTCCAGGGGCTATATCGACGACGTCATCATGCCCCACGCCACGCGCCGCCGCATCGCCCGCGCGCTCACCAACCTGCGCGGCAAGCAGCTCTCCAATCCCTGGAAAAAACACGACAATATCCCGCTGTAGGATCCGCGATGTCCGCTTCCCCCGAGTTCTCGCTCACCCAACTCAGCCGCACCTATGGCGTGACCCCGCGCGCCATCCGCCACTATGACGACGTCGGTCTGATCAAGCCGCACCGCAACCGCGCCAACCGCCGGCGGCTGGACCTGGCCGAGCGCGACCGGCTGCTGTTCATCCTTCGCCTGCGCGAGGCCGGCCTGGGGCTGGGCGAGATTAGCCGCATCGTCGCGGTCGGCCGCCGGCACGGCCCGTCGGAACAGCTCGCGCGGGCCTGCGATGCGCTCAGCGACCGGATCGTCGATCTGGAGTGCGCCCTTCCCCCCAAGCCCGCCTCGGTGGAGGCCGCCGTCAGCGTGCTGAAGGCCCTGGAAACCGAGATGGCGGCCTAGCCGATGTTCAAGAAAATCCTCATCGCCAACCGTGGCGAGATCGCGGTCCGGATCATTGGCACGTGCCGTCGTCTGGGGATCGCCACGGTGGTGGTCTATTCGGAGGCCGATGCGGATTCGATGGCGGTGGAGCTGGCCGACGAGGCGGTGTTCATCGGCGGCGCGGCGGCGAGCGAGAGCTATCTGTCAGCCGACAAGATCGTGGCGGCCTGCCGCTCGACCGGGGCGGAGGCGGTGCATCCGGGCTTCGGGTTTCTGTCGGAGAACGCCGGCTTCGCCAAGCGGTTGGCCGACGAGGGGATCGTGTTCATCGGCCCCAACCCCCACGCCATCGAGGCGATGGGCGACAAGATCGAGAGCAAGACCTTCGCGCTGAAGGCCGGCATCTCGGTGGTGCCGGGCCATGTGGGCGAGATCGAGGATGCGGCCCATGCGGTGACGATCGCCGAGCAGATCGGCTATCCGGTGATGATCAAGGCCTCGGCCGGGGGCGGGGGCAAGGGCATCCGGGTGGCCTGGAGCCGCCAGGACGTCGAGGAGGGCTTCCCGGCGGTGCGCTCGGAAGCCAAGGCGTCGTTCGGCGACGACCGGATCTTCATCGAGAAGTTCATCGAGAGCCCGCGGCACATCGAGATCCAGGTGCTGGGCGACAAGCACGGCAATGTCGTCCACCTGTTCGAGCGTGAGTGCTCGATCCAGCGGCGCAACCAGAAGGTCATCGAGGAGGCCCCGAGCCCGCTGCTGGACGAGGAAACCCGCAACGCCATGGGGGCCCAGGCCGTGGCCCTGGCCAAGGCGGTGAACTACGACAGCGCCGGCACGGTGGAGTTCGTGGCCGGCCAGGACAAGAGCTTCTACTTCCTGGAGATGAACACCCGCCTGCAGGTGGAGCATCCGGTCACCGAGCTGATCACCGGCCTGGACCTGGTCGAGCAGATGATCCGCAGCGCCTATGGCGAAAAGCTCGCCTTCCAGCAGGCGGACCTGGCCATCAACGGCTGGGCGATCGAGAGCCGGATCTATGCCGAGGACCCCTATCGCGGCTTCCTGCCCTCGATCGGCCGGCTGGTCCGCTACTCACCCCCCCAAGAGGGCCAGCTCGGCGACATCGTGGTGCGCAATGACGCCGGCGTGCGCGAAGGCGACGAGATCTCGATGTTCTACGACCCGATGATCTCCAAGCTGTCGACCTGGGCGCCGACCCGACTGGCCGCCATCGACGCCATGGGCCGGGCGCTGGAGGACTTCCACATCGAGGGCCTCTCGCAGAACATCCCGTTCCTCGCCGCGGTGATGGACCAGGACCGCTTCCGCTCGGGCCAGCTCTCCACCAACTACATCAAGGACGAGTTTCCAACCGGCTTCCACGGCACGGCCCCCACCGAGTTCCAGCGCGACCTGATGGCCGCCGTCGCCTGCGCCATGCACACCAAGCTCACCGCCCGCTCAGCCCCGCAGCTGGTGCGCGACGAGTGGGTGGTGATCGAGAACGGCGAGCGCCGCCTGGTGCGGCTGGCCAATGGCGGCGACGCCTTCCGGGTCGAGTTTCTCGGAGAGGACAGGAAACTCAGCCTCACCGAGATCGCCTGGACCCCCGGCCAGCCCTGCTTCCGCGCCTGCCTGGGCCAGACCCGCTTCACCGCCCAGGTCAAGCCCGCCGCCGAGGGCTTCGTGATCCGCCACCGCGGGACCCAGGGCCATGTCCTGGTGCTCACCCC
>NZ_JAUYOJ010000091.1 GCF_030697925.1 Phenylobacterium sp.
GCTGCGCAAGGCCGCCGAACGCACCGTCGAGGCCACCTGGCGCCGCATCGGCCAACTCCTCGACCACTTCACCCCAACCGAGTGCGCCAACTACCTCGTCAACTCAGGCTACGCTCCATGCTAAAACGGTCATGCTCTAGAGCTGCGTCTTGTAGCTCTCGATGATCTGCTCATCGCTGACCGTCGGCTTGCCCATGTTGAGCTGGTCCATGACCATCTCGGCGCCGGAGGGCAGGGTGGCCCGGTCCACCTGGGCCTCAGGGTCCCAGAGCCGGCCGCGCATGATCGCCTTCGGACAGTGGAAGTAGGCCTCCTCCACCGCGATGCTGACCACCAGGCGTGGGGTCTTCCCGAACTCCACGAACTGGTCGAGCAACGCCGGATCGTCGGTGGCCGAGGCCCGGCCATTGACCCGGAACACATCGTCGAAGCCGGGGATCATGAACATCAGCCCGATCCGGCCCGGGCCGCCCAGCAGGTTGCGCAGGGTGTCGAGGCGGTTGTTGCCGGGCCGGTCGGGAAGGTGGAGGGTCGCGCCGTCCTCGCT
This sequence comes from Phenylobacterium sp., assembly GCF_030697925.1. GTDB lineage: Bacteria > Pseudomonadota > Alphaproteobacteria > Caulobacterales > Caulobacteraceae > Phenylobacterium. Next base: position 548 of record NZ_JAUYOJ010000091.1, read on the forward strand.
GACATGGACGAAGCCCGGCTCGCCGCCGCGCGGGGAGACGTCGATCGATCCGTCGGGTCCGGCCGAACTCACCACGCAGAAGGGCGAGAGCGCGATGAAGCTCTTCCCGTGCTTCTCCACATGGGGCAGCGCTTTCTCCAGGACGAGCTTGCCGGGCGGCCGGTAGATCCGGTCGAGATCGGCGAGGTCCAGCGTCTTCATGGCGGCTCTCCACTTGCGAGGCGTTCGCAACTATGCGCGTGCAAGCCCGGGTTGTCATCCCTAGATGAACAGAACCTCGCGCCCGACGTCAGAAATGGGCCATCTTGTCCGGGCTAGAACGACACGGACGCTTCACGCTAAAGGCCAGGCATGCTCCGCACGACCCTCTTCGCAGCCCTTGTCGCCGGCGCCTTCGCCGTTCCGGCGTTCGCCCAGGATGGCGCGATCCTTCCGGGCTACTGGGAGGTGACCAACAAGGTCAGCGCGGTGATCAGCCAGACCAAGAAGGAGACCCGCTGCATCACCCCCTCGGAGGTGCAGAAGTTCATGATGGGGCCGTCCAATCGCCACTACAAATGCGACTATCCCACCCGGATCTTCAAAGGCGGCAAGATCACGCTGAAGGGCAAGTGCGCCACCAAGAACGGCCACACCGCCCTGCTGGAGGCCACCGGCTCCTATTCGCCCACGACCTTCAAGATGGTGGCCGATATCGACACCTCCTGGTCGGGCCTACCGCTCAGCGGCCGGGCGACGACCGAGGCCAAGCGGATCTCCGACACCTGCCCCGCACCGGCGGCCGCGCCGTCCTAGACCGAGCGATCGACGGGCGCCGTCGCCAAAACCCTAGCGGCGCCGTTTACTTGCCGCGCGCCAGGGGCGAAGGTGCCGCTCACTTCCCCGTGAGAGACGATCCCCGCATGGCGACCCTTCAGGAACTGACGCAGCGTGTGAAGGCCGCGGTCGGCGAGGACGCCGGCCTGGGCAAGAGCTTCAAGATCGACCTGCGCGGCGAAGGCTTCATCCATATCGACGGCGACGCGGTCACCAATGAGGACAAGCCCGCTGACCTGACCGTGTCGGTCAAGCACGCCGATCTGGAGGCCCTTGGCCGCCGGCAGCTCGATCCCATGACCGCGGTCATGACCGGCCGGTTGAAGCTGTCGGACATGGGCCTGGCCATGTCGCTGCAGCCGCAGATGCAAGCGCTGTTCTCCAAGCTCGGATGAGACGACCGTGACCGCTCCCCTCATCGCCATCCCCACTGCGCCGATCCCCCAGGGCGGCGAGGCCGACTGGTTCAGCGGCGCCGGCGGCGTCCGCCTTCGCGCGGCCCTGTTCCCGGCCAAGGGCAAGGCCGTGGGCTCGGTGGTGCTGAGCGGCGGACGCACCGAACCCATCGAGAAGTATTTCGAGGTCGTCGAGGAACTGACCGCCCGCGGCTTCGTGGTGCTGACCCACGACTGGCGCGGCCAGGGGCTGTCGCATCGCGACCTGCAGGACCGCCTGGCTGGCCACGCCGACGGCTACCAGGCCTTCCTGCGCGACTACGAGGCCCTGCTGGCCGCCTACGGCCCGCGCTTGCCCAAGCCCTGGTACGCGCTCGGCCACTCCATGGGCGGTTGCCTGACCCTGCTGGCGCTCGCCCACGGCCAGGCCAAGCACTTCGAGGGCGCCCTGCTCTCGGCTCCGATGCTGGGCGTGCGCACCGGCAATATCCCCCTGGCGATCGCGCGCGGCCTGGCCGGCCTCAACGTGCTGATCGGCCGCGCCGGACGCTATGCCCGGCCGCCGTCGAGCGCGCCCGAGACCTTCGAGACCAATGTGCTTACCCATGACCGCGCCCGCTGGACGCGGACCCAGGCGCAGGTCGCAGCCCATCCGGAACTGGCGCTGGGCGGCCCCACCTGGGGCTGGCTCGACTTCGCCTTCCGAGCCACCGCCTATCTCGGCCAGGCAGGGAACTTGAAAAGCGTGGCGATTCCGGTCGTCATCTGCTCGGCGGAAGAAGACAAGCTTATCGACAACGATGCGCAACGGACCGTGGCCGCGAAACTGCCGAAGGGCGAGTTCCTCGACGTGCCGGGCGCCTACCACGAAATCCTGATGGAGACGGACACTATGCGGAACATCTTCTTGCGAGCGTTCGACGCTCTGACGGGCAAGTCGCCCGCCCCGACTCCCGCCGCCGCGCCGGCCGCCGCCGCGCCGACCCCCGCGCCCGCTCCAGTGGCTGCCGCCGCTCCGGCTCCCACTCCGGCTCCCGCCCCCGCAGCTGCCGCGCCGAAAGCTGCGGCTCCGAAACCCACGGCCCCCAAGCCGGTCGCGAAGAAGGCCCCGGCCAAGGCCGCGACGCCGAAAGCGGCCGCCAAGCCCGTCGCGGCGAAGAAGGCTCCCGCCAAAGTCGCCGCGAAGCCGGTTGCTGCGGCCAAGCCCGCGGCCAAGAAGGCGGCTGCGAAACCTGCCGCGAAGTCCGCGCCCAAGGCCGCCGCGCCGAAGAAGGCGCCCGCCAAGCCCGCCGCGAAGCCGGCCGCCGCCAAGGTGGTCAAGCCCGCCGCGGCCAAGCCGGCTCCGAAGGCCGCAAAGAAACCCGCCGCCGCGAAGAAGCCGGCGCCGAAGAAGTAGCTATTTCGCCGACCGCCGGAGCGCGACCAGGGCCTCATCCAGGCAGGCCTGGTCGCCGGCGATGACGATCTGACCGCCGTGCTGGCCGACCGGCGCCCCGCGCCAGTCGGTGACCACGCCGCCCGCGCCCGCGATCAGCGGAATGGCGCTCTCGATGTCCCAGGACTTCAGGCCGGCCTCGATGACCATGTCCATCGTTCCGGCCGCCACCATGGCGTAGGCGTAGGCGTCGCAGCCCAGCCGCGCCAGCTTGGCCGCCGCCCGCACCTGGGTCCAGGCGCCCAGCTCCGGCCCGTCGAAACAGCCCTCGGGATCGGTGGTGGCGATGATGGCGTCGGTGAGCTTGGGGCAGGGCCTAACCCTCAGCGGCCGGCTCCCGCCACGCGACATCAGCCGCGAACCGCCGGCATGGCCGATATAGAGCTCGCCGAGATAGGGTTGTCCGATGGAGCCCAGGACCGGCTTCCCCTGGTGGCGCAGGCCGATCAGGGTGCACCACAGCGGCAGGCCGGCGATGAAGGCCCGCGTGCCGTCGACGGGATCCAGCACCCAGACGAACTCGGCGTCCGGGCGATCCTCGCCGTATTCCTCGCCGATCACCCCGTGTTCGGGATGGCGCTGCGAGATCAGTTGTCGGATGGCGGCCTCCGCGCCCTTGTCGGCGGCGGTGACGGGATCGAAGCCCTTGGCTCCGCCCTTGTCTTCCAGGCCGTGGTCGGCGCGGAACAGCGGTTCGATGGCGGCCGCCGAGGCGGCGTTGAGCTCGATCAGGAAGCTGTCCAGCTCAGAAAGACGGCCGGCGGCGAGGTTGGAGTCGGGCATGGCTCCCGCTTTACCCCGCCGCCGGTCCCCGCGAAATCCCCCCCCAGGGCCCGCGGGTCGCCAATGTCGCGTTGGCTCAGGCGATGGGATGGTCGCCGTTGAGCGACTTGGCGAGGTCTAGGAGACGGCGGCGCGGACGCTCGCCGAGCTGGTAGTAGGCGCGGATCAGGTCGAGGGTTTCCTTGCGGGCGAACATCTCGCCGCCGGCTTCACCTTCGCCCGCGGTCTCGCGCTGCGCGGCTTCGGCGAAGCCGTCGTAGAAGTAGCCGACCGGCACTTCCAGGGCTTCGGAGAGCTGCCACAGGCGGGCCGCGGAGATGCGGTTGGCGCCGCACTCGTACTTCTGGATTTGCTGGAACCGGACGCCGCAGGCGCCGGCCAGTTGTTGTTGGGTCAGGCCGAGCAGCCGGCGACGCCGGCGAAGACGCTTGCCCAGGTGAACGTCGATGTTGTTGCCCATGGGCTCCATATCGCCCCCTCGCATCTGCTTGGAGCCGTCCCAAAACGAAACGGCTTGAGCTGGATCGCGCAAATCGCGCGCCAAGCGAGCGGGGTTCGCGTTGCACGGAGGGGAACGACGCGACTAGTAGAGGGGGATGACCCAAGCTGGACCCTCGCGATGGCAGGATTTCCTCTGGCGCCTCGAGGCCATGGCCTTCGATGCGGTGATCCTGCTCGCCCGTACCCTGCCCGTGGACACGGTCTCCGACTTCGGCGCCTGGTTTTTCAAGACCTTAGGCCCGCTGACCAGCGCCCATCGGGTGGCCGAGACCAACCTGAGGATCGTCTTTCCCCAGGCCTCCGAAGCCGAAGTCGGCCGCCTGCTGCGGGCGCAATGGGACAATACCGGCCGCACCTTCCTGGAGCTGCTGATCATGGACCGGATCATCGGAGATCCAGATCGAGTCGAGGTGGTGAACGCCGCCCGCCTGCGGCAGATCGCCGCCAAGAAGGAGCCCGTGGTGTTCGTTTCGGGCCACTTCTCGAATTTCGAGGTGATGCCCGCGGTGATCGTGAATTCGCCGGTGGTCAGCCAGATCACCTATCGGGCGATGAACAACCCGCATGTGGAGGCGCGGGTCCGTGACTATCGCTTCCGCTACGGGGTCCGCTATTTCGCGCCCAAGGGCGGCGACGGCGCGCGCGAACTCCTCGCCGCCCTGGGGCGAGGCGAGTCCGTGGCCCTGATGAACGACCAGAAGTTCAACGGCGGGGTGGCCGCGCCGTTTTTCGGCCGCACCGTCCACACCGCGCCCGGCCCCTCGCGCCTGGCCCTGCGGTTCGACACCGTGCTGCAACCCATGTCGGTGCAGCGCAAGCACAAGGCCCGCTTCCGCGTGGTGGTCCACGACCCGATCGAGCTCACCAAGACCGGCGACATGGCCGCCGACATCGAGGCCGGCGTGCGCAGGATCAATGCCTTCATCGAGGCCCAGGTGCTGGAACGGCCCGCCGAATGGTTCTGGACCCACAGGCGCTGGCCCAGCGAGGTCTACAGGCGCGCGCGGTGAGCCTGTCCGGACAGACGAGGCCGACGTCCGGACATAACCTGGCTTGAAGCGGCGGCGCGATGGGCCGATCGAAGGGGCCTTCGATTGGCCTCGGCGAGAGCTTCATGACCGCTTCCACCCGCGACGCCGGCCCCGCCGGCGCCAAGTCGTTCGCCGCCGAGGTCGCCGACACCCTCAAGACCGTCGGTGTGGCCCTGTTGATCGCCCTGGTCCTGCGGGTGATCCTTTTCCAGCCCTACACCATTCCCACGGCCTCAATGGAGCCGGCCCTGCTGACCGGCGACTACATCATCGTCTCGAAGTTCGACTACGGCTGGAGCCGCCACTCCATCCCGTTCAGCCCGCCCCTGCCGGCCGGCCGGATGATGGGCAAGCCGCCGAAACGGGGCGACGTGGTGGTGTTCAAACTGCCCCGCGACCTGCGCGAGACCTATATCAAGCGGCTCATCGGCCTGCCGGGCGACCGGGTGCAGGTGGTCGGCGGGACCATCTCGGTCAACGGCGTCCCCATCGCGCGGACGCCGCTGGGTCCGGTCGAGGATCCGGGCGAGCCGGGCCTGACGGTGATGCGCGAGCAGGAGGCCAAGCCGAGCGGCCAGACCTACACGACCTTCGATCGGGGACCGGGCCGGCCCGGCGACGACACCGAGGTCTATGTGGTGCCGGAGGGCCGTTACTTCGTCATGGGCGACAATCGCGACAACTCCCTGGACAGCCGCTGGCCGAGCGAGGTCGGGGTCGGTTTCGTCCCGGCCGACAACCTGATGGGCAAGGCGCGGTTCATCCTGCTGTCGTGGCGGGGCGGCGCCGAGATCTTCAAACCCTGGACCTGGGTGATGCGGTTCGATCCGGACCGCGCCTTCCAGGCCCTGCGATGAGACCTATCGCCGGGGCGGGGCGCTTGCTCCGCAATACTCTTCGAAGTTGATCGCGCCGTCGCGGTCGCGGTCGAAACGCGACAGGTCCCGGAAGGTGACCCGGCCGTCGCCGTCGGCGTCCAGGCGTGAGAATTCGCTCTGGGCGCTGGGCCGGGCGAGCGAGGGCAGGGCGATGGCGCCGACCGCCGCAGCGATCATCGCTCCGGCGATCAGGTGGCGGCGCCGGCGAGGAGCCGGGCGGGCCGCCTCGCCGTCCAGGTGGCGCTCGATGAAGGCGCGAAGGGTGTCGCTGGCCGAGCGGCCGTCCGACCGGCACCGGGCCATGAACGCCTGCTTGGTCGGATGTGGAATGCGAATCTCCAGGGATTCGCTCTTTTTCAGCTTCTTGGGTTCAAGCATGACGCGACGCCGGAATGATGCGCGGCGCGGGGCCGCCAAGGGTGTAGCCAAACCCATCTGGCGCCCGGACGACAGCAAAATCATGTCCGGACAGGCCTAGCGCGCGACGTCCCTGGTCGGTGACGCTCCAGGGAGGAGCGTGGTGAGCAGCATGTTCTCGAGGGTCTGTTGTTCGTAGGGCTTGGCCAGGGCCGGGACCTGGGCGAACTGTTCGGTAATGCCGTCGATCCCGTAGCCGGTCGAGAAGATGAACGGCACATGCCGGCTGCGAAGCGCCTCGGCGACCGGATAGACCTTCTCCCCGCCAAGGTTGACGTCGAGGATGGCGCCGTCGAGCGCCAGCGCCTCGTCTCCGGCCAGGGCGAGGCCGCGCGACACCGTACCGGCGACGTCCACCACCACGCAGCCGAGGTCGGTGAGCATGAACTCGATCATCATGGCGACCATCGCCTCGTCTTCGACGATCAGCAGGCGGAGCCCTGTGAGCGCGGAGCCCACGGCGCCTACGCGGCCATCTGCAGCTTGGGGGACAGCGGCAAGCGCATGCGGCAGCGAAGGCCCTCCGGGTTGAAGATCAGTTGAACCTCGCCGTCGAACTCGCGCGCGAGTCCCTTTTCGATGAACCGTGAGCCGAAGCCGCGGCGTTCCGGCGGCGTGACGGCCGGGCCGCCCACCTCGCGCCAGTCGATCTCGACCGCAACGGGGTCGCTCGAGCTGTCCAGGTCCCATTTGACGTGCACCTGGCCCGCCAGGGTCGAGAACGCGCCATACTTGGCGGCGTTGGTCGCCAACTCGTGGAAGGCCATGGTCAGTGTGACGGCGGCGTTCGGGCCCAGACGGACGTCAGGGCCCGTGAGGTTGACACGGTTCGCCTGGCCCTGGCCGACATAGGGTTCGAGCGTCTGGCTGATGACCCTGGTCAGGGACGCGCCGTCCCACGCGACCTCGGTCAGCAGGTCGTGAGCGCGGGCGAGCGCGCCGATCCGCGCGAGGAAAGCCCCCTCGAACGCCGCCACCGTTTCCGCCGTCCGGCTGGTCTGCATGGCGATCGATTGCACCGTCGCCAGGGTGTTCTTGACCCGGTGGTTCAGCTCGTCGAGCAGGGCGCGCTGTCGCTCTTCGGCGAGCTTGCGTTCGGTGATGTCCAGCGACACCCCGGCCATGCGAACCGGAGAGCCGCGGTCGTCATAGACGGCCCGGCCACGGATCTGGACCCACTTGACCTCACTGTCGTGGGCGAGCGTCCGACACTCTGTCTCCAGGTCCGACCCGAGGGCGACGGCCCGGTCCACGGCGCGCTGCAGCCGCTCGCGATCGTCCGGATGGACCCGGGCGAAGAGCTGCTCGTAGCGGTCGACGGGCTCGTCCGCCTCGAAGCCGAAATTGGCGCGGAAGAAGGCCGAGGCGGCCAGGCGGCGGGTCTCCAGGTCCAGCTCCCAACTCCCCAGACGGCCTGCCTGCAGCGCGAACTCCAACTGCTGCTCGGACTGGCGAAGCGCCGCGCGACCGCGTTCGGTGGCGAGGCTGAGTTGGGCCGCCGCCTCCATCACCTGACTGCGCCGAAGCGCCTCCTCGGTCTTGCCGCGCTCCTCCATCTCGGCTCGCAGCGCCCGGTGGGCTTCGGCGAGGGACGAGTTTGAGACGCCGAGTACGATCACCACCAGCGAGGCCATGACGATCAACATGGCGATGCCGCCATAGCGGGCCGCGCGCCGGGCGAACGGCTCGCTGATCGTTCGCAGATAGACCGAGCCGAGTCGGGTCGCGCCCTGGGCGACCGGCCGCGTCACCACCAGTCGGTCGCCGATCAGGGCGGGCGGCCCCACCCGGTTCGTGGCGGGCAGTTCCGACCCGGCGCGGGAATAGCCGGCGACCAGGCCGCCCTGCAGATCGTAGACCCCGACAGCCTCCACGTCGTGGTTGGCGCTTAGGGCCGCCACATATTCGCGCGCCGCCAGGCGGTCGTCGAAGGCCAGGGCCGCGGTCACGCTGCCGGACAGGATGTCGGCCTGCACCGTGACGGCGCGGAGCTTCTGGCCCCCGGCCACGTGCTCGTTGTAGACGGCCATGGACAGCCCGACGAGAACCAGACCAACCGCGAGTGCGATCACCAGGCGCGGACCGGGCCGCCATTGCTTCCAGGCATCTGGGCGCGGGATCAGCTTCATCCCTACCCTCCAGGCCTGGCGGAGACCGCGAGGCTCAGGAGCTTCGAGCTGATCGTCACGCCGTTGGCGGCGGCGGCGCTGGTGTCGATATCGAAGCGGACGCGGCCGTTCTTGACGATGAACTGGATGACTGCCCCGCGGACGGCCTTGCTCTGGTCCGAGACTGTCAGGACCGGTGCGCCCTTGATGTTGCGAAGCGTGTCGGCCGACGACCGGCCAGCGGCGTCGCCGAGATAGAGGATATGGCATCCGGCGCCGCTTTCCGCGCTTCGGAGCCGGCGGACGGCCATCGGATGCCCGTCGAGATGTTGGCCGCTGACCGCCTGTTCCAGCACCGTGCCGAACGGATCGTTCCCCACGACGCAAAGATGGAAGGGGCTCGATTGGGATGGAAAGGCCGAGGCGGGCCAACGGACGAAGGGCGCGAACTTGTAGAGATAGGTCGCCTTGACGGCGGATTCGGAGGCGCTGGCCTGGGCCCGTCCAGGACCGCCGGAGACGATCGCGCAGATCAGGGCCAGCAGGACTGCGGGCCGCAGGCGATCGAGGCTCCGCAACGCCATGGCTAGAATCTCCATCGCAAGTCGATGAAGACGCTGCGGGCCGACTCAACGCCGGTGGCGCCGATCTGGACGTTGGCTTTGGCCGTCCCGAACTCCGAATGATGGTCGTTCAGAAGATTGGCCCCGGTGAGCGAGACCTCAAGCGATCGCGAGATCGCCCAGGCGATCCGCGCGCCGAGCTCGGCGTAGGCCGGTGACGCTGGGTTGGGCAGGGCGACGATCCTGCGCAGGTCGAGGTCCAGGCTGACCCCATGGCCGAAATCCATCATCGAGCGAATCGACGCCTGGTGCGTCGGATCGTTCCCGGCGATCTGCGTGCCGACGATCTGGCTGGAGCCCGGTTCATAGCGGAGGCGCTTGCGCAGCCAGTTGGCGCCGCCGGAGAGCCGCCACCAGTCGGCGACCTGATAGACTCCCCAGGCCTCGACGCCGTAGGTCTCGCCCTCCATCCGGTTGTCGAACACGATCGGCAACCTACCGCCCGTCAACTCGAAACTCCGCAGGTCGTCATAGACGTTGTAGAAGGCGGAGATGGAGACGGAGCTCCGCGCCGAGGGTTGGGCGCGATAGCCGAGTTCGTAGGCGATCACGGTCTCGGGCTGGAAGTCGCGCCCCGTCAGCCGCACGGCTGAGGTGCTGGACAGGCCGGTCAGCTCGACGAAGTCGCGGTCGAGCCGCGATGGCGCGCGCACGGCCCTGGAGACCGCGGCCCAGATCAGGGTGGTGTCGGTGGCCTTCCAGGACAGGCGCGCCGTGGGCAGCGGCTCCACCCCGGTATAGGGGTCGTCCTCGAGCTTCAGTCCGAGCGTCAGCTTGAGCGCCGGGGTCAGGGCGATGGTGTCCTGGACGAACAGGTTGGCCAGGCCCTGCCGGCGGCCGACAGGATCGAAGAACTGGGTGCGCGGCGGCGTGGGCGTGATCGGGAATTGGTCGTCGGTGATCCGGTAGCCGCCGCCCCAGACGATCTGATGGGCTTCGCCCCATGAGAAGCTGTGCTGCACATCCAGGTCGTAGGTGCTCAGGCGGTTGTCGAACCGGCCAGGCACGGTGCGTTCCAGGTGATCATAATAGGCCTGGACCTGCAGGGTCCCGCCGCCGCCGGTCGGGTGGGTCCAGCGGGCGGTCAGATTGTGGCCGGAAATCTCCTGGTGGCGGGAGGCGGCCACCTGCTCTGTCCCGCGATAGGCGTCGCCCTGCAGGGTTATCAGGTCGTCCGAGCCCGACCAGTCCAGCCGGAACCCGGCCTGGCGTCGCCGCCAGCCATCCCGCGCGTCCCCGCCGGCGGCGGTTTCGCTGTGGGCGTAGTCGACCCCGTCGGCATAGACGCGATAGGTCAGGGCCTCGCTAAGGGCTCCGCCGTACCGCAGGCTGGCGCGCTGCTCGAGATTGCCGCCGCCGACTTCCAGCACCCCGCCCTCAGTCTCGCTCGAGCGGCGGGTGACGATGTTGATCACCCCGTTGACCGCATTGGCGCCCCAGAGGGTCGCGCCGGGCCCGCCGATCACCTCCACCCGCTCGATGTCTTCCGGCAGCACGTGCTGGGCGTTCCAGAACACCCCGTGGGAGAACGGGGTGTAGACGCTGCGTCCGTCGATCAGGACCAGCAGCTTGTCGGCGGCGCTACCGTTGAAGCCCCGCGCCGATATGGCGTGGCTGCTGGCGGTGATCTGCGCCACATGCAGGTTCGGAGCCTGGCGCAGGATGTCGGGGATGTTCGTCGCGCCGGAGCGCATGACGTCGTCATGGGTGATGACGTAGATCGCCGCCGGGGCGTCGCTCAACGGCTGGTCGGTCTTCGACACCGAGGAGACGTCGATATTCGCCAGTTCCTCGATCGAGAGCCGGCCCAGGTCCGCAAGGGCGCCCGCGTTCGGTTCGGTGGCCGCGAAGGCATGGAGCGGGAACAGGAAGGCGCCGAGCGCCGAGGCGACGGCCAGCTTGGCGGGGTGGGCTTCCCGCTGCTCGCCGACGTCTCCGTGACCCCGCCTCATCGACCGCCCGCAATCACCAAGTTTTCAACAAAGAGTTTTCGCGTCGCTCGCGAGTGAATCACCGCACGGTCCGAGAGGCAACGATACACGCGATGGTTTATGATACTGCGAGTCGCGCGCAAGAGGGGAGAAGCCTTCGATCACGCGCCTAAGGTGGTTTTTCGCCTCGGCGAACAACGATGGATGGCTTCAGGCCGGCGCTCGGGCGCCCACCATCAGCATCGGGTCCATGTGCCGGCCGCGCCACAGCACCCGCCAGCACAGGTGTGGACCGGTGGCCCGGCCGGTGGCGCCGACCGCGGCGATCAGCTCGCCCTGGCGCACGACCTGGCCGCGCAGGACGTCGATGCGCGACAGGTGCAGATAGGCGCTGACCAGGCCCTGGCCATGGTCGATGGTGATCAGGCCGCCCTCGTACAGCAGGCCGTTCTCGGCCAGGGTCACCACCCCGCCGGCCGGGGCGTAGACGGCCGTTCCACGCGGGGCGGCGAGGTCGATCCCATAGTGCGGGGGACGCGGTACGCCATTGAAGATCCGCTGGCCGCCGAACCGGCCCGAGACTCGGGTATAGGCGACCGGCAGGACGAACCCCCCGGTGAAGTCCTCGCGCTCGGCGCGGCTGGCGAAGGCCTCGCGCTTGCGCCGGGTCTCCCAGGCGATGCGGGCTTCCAGCTCCGGACTGGCCTTGCGGGTGCTGCGCCCGCCCAGGCCGCCGATGTGCTGGATGTCGTAGTCGCCCGGCGCGATCGACAGGGTCCGCACGCTCTCGCCCCCGGGGGCGACCGCGCGGACCACGGCGTTAGGGCCCGCGTCCCGGTCGAAGCCGACCACGAAGGCGCCGGTGGCCGAGGCTTGGGTCACCTCCTGGCCGTCGAGGAAGATCTGCGCGCGGGGCGCGGTGCGGCCCAGCGCGAAGCCGCCCTGCTGGTAGCGGCCGCTGAGGTCCAGGCGGGGCGGGGCGCTATAGGCCGGTCCGACCAGCGCGAATGTCGCTAGCCCCGTGAGCGCCGCCCGGCGGTTCAGGGGTTGAGTTCCTTCCATCGGGCCGTGGCCTCCGCCGGGGTGGCGTAGGCTTCCTGCAGCGCGGGGTTCCAGTAGCGCAAGGCTTCTACCGGGATCTTGGCCTTGGTGACAGCGCAGAGCACGTAGCGACCAGGCTTGAGGACGACGAATTCGCCATCGCCATAGTGCAGGACGGCGAGGTCGGCCGGCTGGCCGGCGAGGTCACGATCATGAGCGTTCATGAGCGGCATTCTAGCGTCCGGAGACGGTTTAGAACAGGTCGCCCCGCCTCATAGGGTCGGCTGGTCGTGGAATCCGCGGCTGCCGTCGTCCTGCGCCCCGGTGGTTTCGACCTGGCTCACCCGGGCCGACGGCGGTCCGCTGCGGCAGGCCGCGACAAGCTGCTCGACCGCGGCTTCCGGTCCGATGGCCAGGAGTTCCACCGAGCCGTCCCGCCGGTTGCGCACCCAGCCGTCGAGCCCCAGCCGCCGCGCCTCTTCCGTGGCCCACCAGCGATAGCCCACGCCCTGGACGCGACCGCGGATGCTGAGGCGGATGGCGTGGCGCTGCATGGCGGAATTCAACGCCCGCGAGACGGTCGGGTCTAGAAAAGATCGCCCTGGGCGGGCGGGATCGTGGGGCTCCGCGCCGGGCGCGCGGGCTTGGGCGTCGGCGGCGCGGCGCTGGGCGTTCCGTCGATGGTCGCCTCGCGGGTCTGGTCGGCGAAGACCAGACGCACGCCCTCGCCGCTGGCCAGCGACCCGCCCTCGCGAACCAGGGAGCCGTCCGGCCGCTCGACCCGGGCGAAGCCGCGCTTGAGCGGCGCGTCCGGGTTCACCGAGGCGTAGAGCTTGCCGAGGCTCACCAGCCGCTCGCCGGCGCGCTCCAGCCCGCGATCCATGGCCGGGCGCAGCCGGATCGCCAGGCGGCCCAACCGGTCGGCGCGCACGTCCTGCGGCCGCAGCAGCAGGCCTGGCGACAGGCGCGAGGAGACCCGCACCAGGGCCGTGTGATGGGCCGCCACATTGCGCGACAGTCCCGCGCCCAGCCGGCTGGCGGCTAGGTTGAAGCGCTGGGCGGCCATCTCCACCAGGTCGGGCACGCGGGCGAGCGCCCGGCCGGCGTTCTCCACCCGGCCGCGGCGATCCTCAACCGCCCGGCCGCCGCCGCGGTGCAAGCGCGCCGAGAGATCGGCGATTCCGGCGCGCAGCTCGGCCAGCACCGGAGTCGCCATTTCCGCCGCCGCCGTGGGGGTGGGCGCGCGGCGGTCGGAGACGAAGTCGATCAGGGTGGTGTCGGTCTCGTGGCCCACCGCCGAGATCAGCGGGATGGTCCCGGCGAATACGGTCCGCGCCAGGGTCTCGTCGTTGAACGCCCAGAGGTCCTCCACCGAGCCGCCGCCACGGGCGACGATGATGATATCCGGTCGGGGGACCGGCCCGCCGGGCTCCAGCGCATTGAACCGGGCGATGGCGTTCCCGACCTGTGCGGCGGCGGTCTCGCCCTGGACCACCACCGGCCAGACGATCACGCGGCAGGGCCAGCGGTCGCGGATGCGGTGCAGGATGTCGCGGATCACAGCTCCGGTGGGACTGGTGATCACTCCCACCACCGCGGGCATGGCGGGGAGAGGGCGCTTGGCGGAGGTCTCGAACAGGCCTTCGGCCTGCAGCTTGACCTTCAGCCGCTCGAGCTGGGCCAGCAGGGCGCCGACCCCGGCCGCCTCCATGGTCTCGATGACGATCTGGTAGCGGGAGCCGGCGGGATAGGTGGTGATCTTGCCGGTGACGATCACCTCCAGCCCCTGCTCGGGCCGGACCGAGAGGTTGCGGACCGAGCCCTTCCACACCACCCCGTCGATGGCCGCGCGCTCGTCCTTGAGCGTCAGATAGACGTGGCCGTTGGAGTGGTGGGTGACCTTGGACAGTTCGGCGCGCAGGCGCACGAAGCCGTAGGCGTCCTCCAAGGTGCGCTTGAGCGCGAAGGCCAGCTCCGAGACGGAATAGGCCTTGGCGTTGGAGTCGGTGTCGACGTCGGTCATCGGGGAGGAAGGTAGCGGGGTCGGGCGCAAACCCAACCCCCTAGCTCAGCGGGGCCTCAAAATAGGTGGGGCGCGTTCGGCGACGATACGCATCGCCCTTCAGTGTGAACGCGCCCTCGACCCATCCCCCCGGAAGTGAACTAGATGTAGCGCCGCAGCGAGCGGGCCAGTTCGTTGGCCCCTGAGCGCTTTTTGGTCTGGGCCGGCTGATAGGCCACCCGGGCGTGCTCCATGCAGTAGGGACCGTCGTCCTGGCGGCGACCGCAGAAGGTGAAGCCGTCACTGGACGGATCGCCGATCGGCCACTTGCACATGTGGGCGCCCAGGGTCAGCACCGTGGCGGTGCCAGGGGCTTCCTCGACATAGCGGACGGGCGAGGGGACGGGCATGTTCTGGGCGCTGACCGGCTCAGCCAGGCGGCGCGGCGCGGCGGGCTGGACCGCCGGACGGGCGGGACGCGGCGCCTTGAACACCGGACGGGCTGGTTTGGACGGCGTGGCGCGGCCCGAGAGCCCCAGGCGGTGGACCTTGCCGATGACGGCGTTGCGGGTCACCCCGCCCAATTGTTTCGCGATCTGACTGGCCGACAGGCCGTCCTGCCAGAGCTTCTTCAGATTCTCGACGCGTTCGTCGGTCCAACCCATGTCTGGCCTCCACCGTTTTGGCAACATCCCGGCGCCGCCCCCGCGGTGGTGTCCGGGATCAACATCTTGTGGCAGCACGCTTTTGCGGGCTCCATCAACTACTAGATATCGTAACCAAATCCCTAACGGCCACAATAGGCGCCACACGCTTAGTCCACAGGAACAAGATGTAGCGTCCTCACGCCGCACCCTTGCGATCTGCGCGCGGCGAGCGCACATCGGCGGACATGAAGGATGTTCCCGACGCCCCTGCGGTCATTCCGCCCCTGCCGCGCGATTATCACGGCTTCAACTGGGCCGGCTTCTCGACCCTCTACCTGCGCGAGATCCGCAGGTTCTGGAAGGTGGGGATGCAGACCCTGGCCGCGCCGGTGGTCACGGCCCTGCTCTATATGATGGTCTTCGTGGTGGCTGTGCGCGGCGCGGCGCCGCCGATCCACGGCACCCCCTTCGCGACCTTCGTGGCGCCGGGCCTGATCATGATGCAGATCCTCAACAACGCCTTCGCCAACTCGTCCTCGTCGCTGCTGCAGGCCAAGTTCAACGGCCTGATCGGCGATTTCATGACCCCGCCGCTTACCCCGCTTGAGCAGGTCGGCGCCTTCGCGCTTGGCGCGGCGACGCGCGGCGTCGTGGTCGGCGCGGTCACCTGGCTGGCGGTGCTGCCCTTCGCCAGCCTGCCGATCGTCCACCTGTGGGCGATCCTCTATTTCGGGATCGGCGCGGCCCTGATCCTGGGCTTCCTTGGCATCATGGCCGGTCTGTGGGCGGAGAAGTTCGACCACATGGCGGTGGTGACCAACTTCATCATCATGCCGCTGACCTTCCTGTCAGGCACCTTCTACCTGGTCGACAAGCTGCCCGAGCCGTTCCGCACGGCCAGCCACTTCAACCCGTTCTTCTATCTGATCGACGGCTTCCGCTACGGCTTCATCGGCCACGCCGAGGGCTCGCTGATCGCGGGCATGGGCATGACCGCGGGCCTGGTCATCGCCTTCGCCTTCACCTGCCTGTGGATGTTCGAGACCGGTTATAAGCTGAAGACCTAGGGCGCGACCTGACGGGCGTTCGGCGCCGCGTCAGCCTAGCCGCCCCCCGCCATCTCGAGGCGCGGAGTCCCCTGGATTTCCAGCCGGATTTGGCCGCGCCCCGGACGGATCAACCGGACGGGGGCGGCCTTCTCGTCAAGCCGCCGGCGCAGCAGGATCAACCGGGTCTCGAGGTTATCCTTCAGGTCGGGTAGCCTGAGGCTGGGTTCAAGCCGGATTTCGCGGTTGGTGAAGTCGCGCCGTCCCGTCTCCACGAACACTTGCAACAGGTGAAACAGCAGCCGACCTGGCACGCCCTTGATCAGGTAGGCGTCGTCGATGAACACGCTGTCGTCGAAGCTGAAGGACCTCACCCGAAAGCTCCCGGCGCCGAGGTCATCCCCGGCGCCGGCCGATGGCGGGGCGACGGCGGAGGCGGTTTCGCGGGACTCCAGTTCGGCCAGGCGCAGGCTTGCCGCCAACTGGGCGCCGATCAGGGTCAGGGCGTCCTCGTCCTCGCCGGTGAAGCCGAAGCGTTCGGGCGACTCGGCGAACAGCACGCCCATCGCCTTGCCACGGCTGATCATCGGCGCGGCGAGCTGGCTCTGGGGCTCCACGAGCCCGGGTAGGGGAATGAAGCGCGCGGCATCGATCTCGGCAGAGTCTCGAACGGCCTCGGCGAAACGCCGTCCACGACTCATGTCGCTGAGGCGGACCGCTCGCAGGGTCGCCGCGGCGATGCCGATGGAGCCATCCCCCAGCGCCACCTCCGAGCCCACCCCGCCGACCGCATAGCCGCGGCTGGCCAGGGTGGTGAGGCGTGGAGCGCCTTCATCCAGCGAAAGGACCATGACGTTGGCGAAGCCGAGGTCTCTTGTCAGTCCGTCGAGCGTGCGGTCGATCATGCCGTCGGCGTCGGACTGGGCGGCGACCGCCGCCGCCAGCCGCGCGGCCAAGGCCAGCCGCTCTCCGTCATGGGCCAGATCCGGCTGCTTTGCGGCGGTGGTCACCGCTGCGCCGGGCACCTTGCGGCAGTCGAGGACGCGATAGAGGTCGGCGCTGCGCAGGGCCATCACCTCGCCCACGGCGTGCTGTGAACTGATGGCCTTGAGCTGGGCGGCCATGCGCTCGAAGATCTCGCCCTCGCCCAGCGATCGTTCGTAGGCCAGGTCGAGCGCGTATTGCTGTCCGGTCCTGCCGTCGACGACCACCACCGCGGCCCGTCCTGTGGCCTTCACGTTGGCGACGGTCTTCGAGAAGAACTGGTTGGAAAGGGCCACGTGGGTCTCGTCCACCAGATAGACCTGGGAGAGGTAGGAGACGTTGGGCGTGCCGGCGGCGTCGAGAGTCGCGACGATCGACGGGATCACGCCTTCCAGGCAGTCGCGGATGGTGCTGAGGGGCATGCTCATGGCGCGACCTGGGCGAGTTGCGCGCCGGCTCCGGGGCCCGGGGTCTGGGCGAAGGTCGACCTGGGCTGCAACCTCAGCCTCACCAGCCCGACGCGGGTGAGCCAGTGGTCGATCTGCGGCTGCTGCACGCCCAGATCCAGCAGCACCCTGGTCATGTCGTCCGCATAGCGTTCGGCCATCGCCTGATCGGCCCCGTCCATCGGTGTGACGTCCAGGACCTCGCCCTTGAACTGGAAAGTCTTGTAGTCGGAGGGCCGGCAGGCGGTGAAGGCGATCTGCGAACCGACCGCGACGCCGCTGAGAGCGTCGGCCCACTGGCTCGGGGAAACGAAGATGTCGATGGCGTCGCGTCCGGACGTCACGCGGGCGCCGATGGCGCGGCCGACGGCCGGAAGGCCGGCAGCGCTTCGCGTCGCGAATATCATCATCACCGGGCCTTGAACAAAGGCCGCCAAGACCTGGTCGATCACGCGCCGCCACCCCATTGCGGTTCACCGCAACAGTAGCCGCATAGCGTAATCTTAGGAACGCCGTTCGCTCGATAGGAACCATTTAGGATGAAGGCTCAGGGAGCCGCGTCTAGACAGCATCCATCGAAACCCGCCGCCGCGACGCCTTCCGGGCGGCCAGATGATGAGACGCCCCATGTCCGATACCGAATTCCTCACCCAGGCCGTCGCGGGCCGCTGGGACATCTATGGTCCAGTCCACAAGGGGCTGCGGCTCGCCCATGGCGACATGGCCGCCCGCCTCGGCCGCGCCGACTTCACCGGCGACCAGGACGAGCTGCTGGCCGATCTCGCCGCCCACCTGGCGCTGGGCGCCAAGCACCTGGCCCACGAAGAGACCCACATCCACGCCGCGCTGGAGGCCCGGGCGCCGGGCGCGACCATCGATCTCGACGCCCAGCACGACCATCACCGGGCGCGGTTCGACAGCCTGGCCATCGCCATCTGCGCGGTGCAGCATGCAGCCCCCGCCGACCAGCCCATGCTGGGCCGGGTGCTCTACCTGGCCTTCAGCGGCTTCGTCGCCGAAGACCTGGAGCACATGCGGCAGGAAGAAACGATCATCTGGCCGAAGCTTTGCGCCCTGTTCACCGATCAGGAACTGGCGGGGATCGAGATGGCGATCATTGGATCGCTGGCGCCGGAAGAGGTCATCGCATTCATGCGCCTGATGCTTCCGGCGATGAACCCCGCCGAGCGGACCGGCCTGCTCGGCGGCATGAAGGCGGGCGCGCCGGCGGAGGCCTATGCGGCGGTGATCGAGTTGGCGGCGCGGCCGACCCTGCCGGCCAACGATTTCGCGGAGCTCGAGCGCCAAGGGCTGGTCGCCTGAAGTTCGAACCGAACATTGACAGACCGCTGTTCGAAGCCGAAAACGCCAAGCCTTCCGGTCCCCGTCGCTCAAGCGGCGGGGATGCTTCCGTTTTGGAGGGTTACCCCGTGTCCGAAAAGACCGCGCCCCAAGCCGCGACCGTTCCCAACGACCACATCATGGGCGTCTACAACCGCGCCCCGCTGGCGTTCGAACGAGGCGTGGGCGCGCGTCTCTACACCACGGACGGCGAGGAATACCTCGACTGCATGGCCGGCATCGCCACCACGGGCCTGGGCCACGCCCACCCCAAGCTGGTCCAGGCGGTGAAAGACCAGGCCGAGAAGCTCTGGCACGTCTCCAACGTCTTCACGATCCCGGGCCAGGAGAAGCTCGCCAAGGTGCTGACCCAGGCCACCGGCCTGGACGTGGCCTTCTTCACCAACTCCGGCGCCGAGGCCATCGAGTGCGCGATCAAGACCGCGCGCAAGTACCACTGGTCCAAGGGCCATCCGGAACGCATCGACATCATTGGGTTCGATGGTTCGTTCCACGGCCGGACCCTGGCGGCGGTCAACGCCTCGGGCAACGCCAGCTACCTGGAGGGCTTCGGCCCGCGCATGCCGGGCTTCATACAGCTGCCCTTCGACGATTTCGACGCCCTGAAGGCCGCTGTCGGCCCGACCACCGCGGCGATCATCATCGAGCCCGTCCAGGGCGAGGGCGGCGCCCGCTCGCTGTCCGAACAGAGCCTCAAGGACCTGCGCCAGCTCTGCGACGAGACCGGGACCCTGCTGATCCTCGACGAGATCCAGTGCGGCCTGGGCCGGACGGGCAAGCTCTTCGCCCATGAGTGGGCGCAGGGCGCGACCCCCGACATCATGGCCGTGGCCAAGGCCCTGGGCGGAGGCTTCCCGGTGGGCGCCTGCCTGGCCACGGCCGAGGCCGCCTCGGGCATGAGCGTCGGCTCGCACGGCTCGACCTACGGCGGCAATCCGCTGGCCATGGCCGTGGCGCTCGCCTCCATGGAAGAGCTGACCAGCCCCGAGCTGCTGGCCAACGTCCGCGAGGTCGCCGGCTACTTCAATCAGCAGTTCACCGGCCTCAAGGACCGCTATCCAGACGTCATCCTCGACATCCGCGGCAAGGGCCTGCTGATCGGCCTGAAGCTGGCCACCCCGAACCGCGAGATGATGCAGCATGCCCGCGACCAGAACCTGCTGATCGCTGGTGGCGGCGACAACTGCGTGCGCCTGCTGCCGCCGCTGAACCTGACTCTCGACGAGGCCCGCGAGGCGGTCGAGCGTCTGGAACGCGCCTGCGACGCCGCCCGCGCCAAGGCCAAGGCCGCGGCCTGAGACTCAAATCCGCTCATCCCCGCGAAAGCGGGGACCAAAGCTGACATTCCGCTCGGCCCTCACCGGGGTCGAGCGGCATTTGGGGGGATCAGATGACCCAACCCGTGAGACATTTCGTCGACCTCTGGCGGCTCTCCGGCGCCGACCTGCGCGCCATCCTGGATGACGCCGCCGCCCGCAAGGCCGCCCGCCGCGGCTGGACCCAGGGCCGCGTCGACCCCGACGCCCCGGCCTCGGAACGCACCCTGGCGATGATCTTCCAGAAGAACTCGACCCGCACCCGCTTCTCCTTCGACGCGGCGATGCGCCAACTGGGCGGCGACGTGATCATTTCCACGGCCAGCGACATGCAGCTCGGTCGCGGGGAGAGCATCGAGGACACCGCCAAGGTGCTCTCGCGGATGGTCGACGCCATCATGATCCGCGCCAACAGCCACGAGGACGTCGAGCGGCTGGCCTACGCCTCGACCATCCCGGTGATCAACGGGCTCAGCGACAAGGGCCACCCCTGCCAGATCCTCGCCGACCTGATGACCTTCGAGGAGCATCGCGGGCCGGTGGCCGGCAAGACCCTGGCCTGGGTCGGGGACGGCAACAATGTCTGCGCCAGCTTCATCCACGCCGCCCCAAAGCTAGGCTTCCGGCTGAAGATCGCTAGCCCGGCCATCTACCATCCCGACCTCATGGACCTGGCCCGCGCCCAGTCCGAGCAGGGCCAGGTTGAGGCCACCGACGACCCGCGCGCCGCCGTCGAGGGCGCCGACTGCGTGATCACCGACACCTGGGTGTCGATGGGCGACACCGACCATGACGAACGCCTGGAGGCGCTCGAGCCCTACCAGGTCGACGGGGCCCTGATGTCCCTGGCCGCACCGGAGAGCGTGTTCCTGCACTGCCTGCCGGCCCACCGCGGCGAGGAGGTGACCGACGCGGTCATCGACGGTCCGCGCAGCCTGGTCTGGGACGAGGCGGAGAACCGCATCCACGCCCAGAAGTCGATCCTGGCCTGGTGCTTCGGGAAGATCGGGTAGGACTTCAGTCGGTTTGGGCGACGGAACGCCGCGCTCGCAAACGCGGGCTCGTCGCCCTATATCCCCGCACCATGCCGAACTCGCCGCTGCCCATCGCTCCTGACGACCTTGTCGCCCCGTTCCAGATCGAGGGCGAAACCGTGCGCGGACGTCTGGTACGCCTGGGTCCGGCCGTCGACACGATCCTCAGGGCCCACGCCTATCCGGAAGCGGTCGCCAACCTGCTGGGCGAGGCCTGCGCGCTGGCGGGCCTGGTGGGCTCCAGCCTGAAGTTCGAGGGCCGGTTGATCATCCAGGCCCAGGGCGACGGCCCGGTTCGCTATGTGGTGGCCGACTACGACACCTCCGGCGCCCTGCGCGGCTATTGCCGCTTCGACCCAGACGCCGTCGCCGAGGCGGCCAAGGGTTTCATCCGTCCTGGCGCCAAGACCCTGCTGGGCGGCGGGGTGTTCATCATGACCGTGGACCAGGGCGCGGACATGGACCGCTACCAGGGCGTCACCCCCATCGAGGGCGAGACCCTGGCGCTCTGCGCCGAACAATACTTCGCCCAGTCCGAGCAGACCCCCACCCGGGTGCGCCTGGCGGTGGGCCAGGCCGACGCCGGCGATGGGCCACACTGGCGGGCGGGCGGCATGTTGATTCAGAACATCGCCGAGGACGAGGCGCGCGGCTCCCACGGCGAAGCCTGGCGCCGCACCCAGGCCTTCTTCGAGACCATCGGCGAGGACGAGCTGCTGGACCCGACCATCTCGGCCGAGACCCTGCTGTTCCGCCTGTTCCATGAGGACGGGGTGCGGGTGTTCGAGTCCAAGGCCCTGCAGGCCTTCTGCCGCTGCTCGCAGACGCGCATCGAGGGCGTGCTGCGCTCGTTCGGCGCCGACGAACAGGCCGACATGGTCGAGCCCGACGGCAAGATCAGGGTGACCTGCGAGTACTGCTCCACCGTCTATGTGGTCGAGCCCGAGACCATCGCCGCGGCCTAGGCCCCCGTTGCTCTAGGAAGGCGGCGCCAGGGGCTCGCCCTTCGAGAACGCCACCCGCCAAGTGCGGACCTCGCCGACGAATAGGCCGGCGGTTATGGCCGGGTCGGCGGCCATGACGGCCTTGGCCTCGTCCAGGCTGGCCGCGCGCAGCAGGATCACTCCGCCGTCGACCAGGGGAACGGCGCCCTCGGCGTCCACAGTCGGCCCGGCGGCCAGCATCCGGCCCTCGGCGAAAAGCTTTCGCATATAGGCGCCGTGCGGCCCCATCGGCTGGTCGCGCAAGGGTTTGCCGACCAGCCAGGCGGGACCGGTCTTGTAGTGGATCACATAGATAGTCGGGATCGTGGCCGGAGTGGCGGGTTGGGCCATGGCCGGAGTGGCGGCGAGGGCCAGGATCGAGGCGGCGAGCGCGGGTCTCATGGAGGACTCCAGGGTTTCAGGCGCGGGAGCCAGCGCGGGACATTGCTCACATATGCGCCGTACTGATGGGGGAAGCTGCGCCGTAGGGTTGGTTCCTCGTATGTCAGAATGAAGGCGTGGAAGAGCGCCCAGATGACCGCCCCATAGGCCAGGGTCCAGGGGCTCGCGAAGACCAGGGCCTGGCCGAGGATCAGGGCTGTCACCGCCACGTACATCGGATTGCGCACGTGCCTGTAGAGGCCGGTGACCACCAGGACCACCGGCGGTGCGATCGGCGCCGGCGTGCCGCGGCCTTGCCAGGCGAAGCGCAGGAAACAAGCGATCAGGCCCGCGAGACCGGCCAGGCAGAGCAGGACGCCTGCCAGCGTCGGCAGCGGTCCTTCCAGCAGCGGCGAGGGGGGTGACCACCGCCGGATCAGCCAGGGCAGTAGTCCCGCGATCGTGCCGGGCGCCAGGATCAGGAAGGCGGCGGATCCGAGAAGCGACTCTGTGCGGGACATGGGGTGATCTCGCGCGACGCCTGGATCATGCCATGATGTGCTTCACGAGTGGAGCTTATAGATCGGCGTCCAGTATGGCCTTCAGCGACAGGGCGAACGCGTCCACCTGGGCGTCGCCACCCAGGGCCTCGGTCAGCGTGGCGTTGAGTTCGTCCAGCGGCGCGCGGAAGCCGCTGAGCGCCGCCTCGCCCGCTGGGGTCAGGTTCAACGCCCAGGCCCGGCGGTCGACGGCGCTGGGGGTGCGGACCAGCAGGCCGGCGTCGGCCAGCCGCGCGGCCATGGCTGTGATCGCCGACTCCTGCTGCTGGAGTTGCTCGGCCACCACCCGCTGGGTGGCGCCCGGGGTGCGCGAGAGCACGTGCAGGACGGCGGCCTGGGCGGCGGTCACCCCGGCCTTGGCCAGCGAGTTGCGATCGGCGTGGGTCTTCACCCGGTGGGCCGCCAGTTGCAGCAGGTGGAAGACGCGGTGGTCGCTGGCGGCGCTCATAGGGCGACCCTATCTTGCGTTGACAAGGCGGCTCAATGCTCCGATATACTTCACTAGTGAAGCAATGGAAGGAGCCGCGCCATGGGCGCTGTCGACGTCTGGGCTCAGATGCCCACGCAACGGTTCGCCGAGGAGCCCTGGCTCGCCACCCTGCTGCGCTGGACCGGCAAGACCGGCGAGCGGATGGCCACCACCGCGGCCCAGACCCTGGCGGCCATGGACGCGGGCGGCGTCGAGATCGCCCTGCTGTCGGCCTGGCATGGCCCGAAGGGCGACCTGATCTCCAACGACGAGGTCGCCGCCATGGTCGACGCCGCGCCCGACCGTTTCCGAGGCCTGGTCAGCGTCGACCTCAACGATCCCATGGGCGCGGTCCGAGCTATCCGCGAGCATACGGCGGGCGGCAAGTTCGTGGGGGTTCGCATCGTCCCCTGGCTGTGGGACCTGCCGCCCAACGACCGCCGCTACTATCCAGTCTATGTGGCCTGCGTGGAGGCGGGCGTGTCGTTCTGCACCCAGATCGGCCACACCGGTCCCCTCTGCCGTTCCGAGCCGGGCCGGCCGATCCCCTATCTGGACGAGGTGCTGCTGGACTTCCCCGAACTCAAGGTGATCGGCGGCCATGCGGGCTATCCCTGGGTCGAGGAGGTGCTGTCGCTCGCCCGCAAGTACCCGAACTTCTATGTCGACACCTCGGCCTACAGCGTCCACCGGCTGCCGGCCGCCCTGGTGGAGTTCATGCGTGGCCAGGGCCGCACGCGGGTGATGTTCGGCACCAACTGGCCGATGCTCTCGCCCAAGCGCTGCCTGGAACGGCTGGACGAGCTCGGCCTCGACGACCAGGCCCGCGACCTGTTCCTGGGCGGCAATGCGCGGCGGGTTTTCGGGCTGGCCTAGGGCCGCCTCGGCGGTCAGGGTGACCGGGCGCGGGAGGCGGATGTGGAAGATCATGAGCTCGAAGACCTGGCCGTCGTGGCGCCGGCCCTGCTCCAGGCCCTGGAGGCGCTCGGCTTCGTCGCCCGTTACCTGAACCCGCCGGACTTGCCGCAGGTCATGCAGGCCGTCGAGGGGCGGGACGCCGATCTGCGCGCCGCCCTCGGCCGCCTCGCCGCCTGGCCCGAGAACCTGGACCAGCTTCGAGGTCCGCTGGAAGCCGCCGGCGGCGAGGCCCTGGCCGCCTTCGACGAGCTGCGAGAGGCGGGCGACCTGCAGGCGATCTTCCGCGCCCTGCGCCACCCGCCGCGCGCCCAGGAGGCGCTCTATCCGTTGGCCGCCGTCCTGCCCCCGGTCAGCCGCTTCTTCCTCGATCCGGCGGCGCGGGGCGACGCCGAGCTGCAGGCGCGTTTCGCCCAGGCGCCGCCGCGTCCGGACACCGGCGTCATGCACGTCGACAACGAGCCCGGCTCGCGAGGCGGTTTCTCCATGTACGTCCCGGAGACCTACACGCCGGATGTCGCCTGGCCGCTGGTGGTGGCGCTGCACGGGGGCAGCGGCAATGGCCGGGCCTTCCTGTGGAGCTGGCTGCGCGACGCCCGCAGTCACGGGGCTGTCCTGATCGCCCCCACGGCCGTCGGAGGGACCTGGGCCCTGGCGGGCCCCGACCTCGACACCCCGAACCTCAATCGGATCGTGCAGGGCGTGCGCGCCCAATGGAACATCGATCCCGCCCGCCTGCTGCTGACCGGCCTGAGCGATGGTGGGACCTTCAGCTATGTGACCGGCTTGGAGCGGGACTCGCCCTTCACTCACCTGGCCCCGATCGCCGCCTCATTCCACCCGATGATCGCCCAGATCGCCGACCCCGATCGGATTCGGGGCCTGCCGATCCATCTGGCGCACGGCGAGCTGGACTGGATGTTCCCCATCGACGTGGCGCGCCAGGCTCGCGAGGCCCTGGCGGCGGCGGGCGCCGCGGTGACCTATCGCGAGATCGCCGACCTCAGCCACACCTACCCGCGGGAGCTGAACCCGGAGATCCTGGACTGGCTGAGGACGACGTCGCGGCGCTGACGGCGGCGCAGCTGCGAACCTCCAAAAGGCAGGAACCACGAACCTCACGAACAGCACGAACGCGCAGCTTCACCGACCGTCGGGGTCTGCCCTGTTCGTGTCGTTCGTGAGGTTCATGGTTCGAATCCGGCTTCGCCGGCCAGATCGGACCCCTACGCCGCGTCCAGCGCCCGGCTGACGTCGCGGACCAGGTCGCCGGAGCCTTCCAGCCCGACGCTCATCCGCACCCAGCCCTCGGTCAGGCCGATCTCCAGGCGCTGTTCCTCGGGCATCGAGCGGTGGGTGGTGGTGGACGGATGGGTCGCCATCGATTTGGCGTCACCCAGGTTGTTGGAGATGTCGACGATGGCGAGCATGTCCAGGAACCGCCAGGCCGCCTCGCGGCTCCCCAGGTCGAAGGCCACCACATTGCCACCGCCGCTCATCTGGTTGGCGATGATCGCCGCTTGGGGGTGGTCGGGGCGGCCGGGATAGATCACCCGCTTGGCCTTGGAATGGGCGGCGATGGCGTCGGCCACCTTGCCGGCGTTCTCGGTCTGGCGGCGAACGCGCAGCTCCAAGGTCTCCAGGCCCTTCAGCAGGACCCAGGAATTGAAGGGCGACAGGGCCGGGCCCGTGTGGCGCAGGATGTCCTTGTAGCTTTCGGTCATCAGCGGCTCGGCGCCAAGGATCGCCCCGCCCAGCACCCGGCCCTGGCCGTCGATATGCTTGGTGGCCGAATAGACGACGATGTCGGCGCCGAGCGCCAAGGGCTTCTGGAAGATCGGGGTGGCGAAGACGTTGTCGACAACCAGCTTGGCGCCGGCCGCGTGGGCCACATCGGCCACCGCCCCGATGGCGGTGACTTCCAGCAGCGGGTTGGCCGGGCTCTCCACCAGGAAGGCCTTGGTGTTGGGGCGCACCGCGTTCTTCCACGCCTCGATATCCGTGGCGTCGACGAAGGTCACGTCCACCCCGAAGCGCGGCAGCCACTCCGAGACGATCCAGCGGCAGGAGCCGAACATCGCGCGCGCGGCCACCACGTGGTCGCCGGCCCGCACCAGGCCCTGCAGGGCCACGTGCACGGCGGCCATGCCCGAGGCCGTGGCGCGGCAAGTCTCGGCGCCCTCCAGCAGGGCCAGGCGATCCTCGAACATCTGGGTCGTGGGGTTGCCGAACCGCTGGTAGATGAAGCCTGGGTCCTCGCCCGAGAAGCGCCTGTCAGCGGCGCCGGCGCTCTCATAGGCGAAGCTCTGGGTCAGGAAGATCGCCTCGGAGATCTCGCCATAGGGCGAGCGGGCCATGCCGCCCCGCACCAGCTTGGTCTCCTGCTGCCAGTCGCGCGGATCTTCGGCCATGGGGGGTCTCCAGTTCAAACAGGGCACGGCCTTCTACCCGGCGAAAACGACCGCCGCCACAGCGGAAAAACTGTCGCGGCCCGCAGGCGAACGCGGTCTGCGCCTTGCCAGACTCGTAGCGGGCGGCGAGTGTCGCCCCGATGACCGACACCCCATCCAAGGACGCCGCCGGCATCCTGCCCTGCCAATCCATCGACGACCTGATCGCCAGCGGGGCGATCACGTCCGTCCTCCCCTTCGACCATGACCAGGTCCAGCCGGCCAGCCTGGACCTGCGGCTGGGCGCGCGCGCCTGGCGGGTGCGGGCCTCCTTCCTGCCGGGCCTGGGCCGCACGGTGCCCCAGCGCATCGCCGACGTGGCCATGCACGAGCTGGACCTGACCAAGGGCGCGGTGCTGGAGCGCGGCTGCGTCTATATCGCCGAGCTACAGGAGGGCCTGGCCCTGCCGCCGGGGGTGTCCGCGCGGGCCAATCCCAAGAGCTCCACCGGCCGGGTCGACGTCTTCGTGAGGCTTCTGACCAACAATTCCGTGGCCTTCGACGACGTGGCCGAGGGCTATGCCGGCCCGACCTATATCGAGGTCGCGCCCCAGACCTTCTCGATCCTGGTTCGGACCAACACCCGGCTGAACCAGCTTCGCCTGAAGCGGGGCGTCCCGCCCAAGCTCTCGATCCGCAGCGTGGGGGTCGAGCTCTCTGACCTCACCGACGGCATCGCCGGGTTCCGCGGCCGCCGCCACGCCGGCGTCGTCGACATGGACCATGTGGACGGCCACGACCCGAAGGATTTCTGGGAGCCGCTGTTCCCGCGTCGGGGCGAGCTGCTGCTGGACCCTGGCGAGTTCTACATCCTGGCCTCCAAGGAGGCGGTGGAGATCCCGGTGCTGCAGGCCGCCGAGATGACCCCCATCGACCCGTCGGTCGGCGAGTTCCGCGTCCACTATGCCGGCTTCTTCGACCCCGGCTTCGGCACCGAGGAGGCCAAGGCCGTCGGCTCCAAGGGGGTGCTGGAGGTCCGCAGCCACGAGACCCCGTTCCTGCTGGAGGACGGCCAGACGGTCGCGCGCCTGGTCTACGAACCGCTCACGGAGAAGCCCGCCCGGCTCTACGGCGACCAGGGGTCGCATTACCAGCGCCAGGGTTTGAAGCTATCAAAGCACTTCAAGGTCTGGTCGTAGGCTTCAGCCCCAGGGGGGCCTGTGGGGCGTTTATCGGCGATCTCGAGCGCCGTGGCGCTCCTCCTGAGCCTCCTGCCCGGATGGGCTGGCGCGGCCCCGGCCATGTGGCTGGCGCGCGACGCCGACACCGAGATCTACCTGTTCGGCGCCATGCATGTGCTGACTCCAGGCGCAGCCTGGCGCACGCCGGCCTATGACGCGGCGTACGACCGCGCGCAGACTATTTGGTTCGAAGCCGACCTCACCACCGCCGATCCGCCCGCCCTCGTCGAACTTGTCGCCCGCTACGGCGTCGACGATGGTCGCCGGCTCAGCAGCAAGCTCGCCAGTCACGACTTGAAGGCGCTGATGCCGCTGCTCGCGCGCAGCCGCGTCCCGATCGAGCGGATCGATCGCCTGCGCCCCTGGGTCGCCGCCCTGATGCTATCGACGCAGCCGATGACCCAGCGCGGCCGGACCGTGGAGGACGGCGCCGACCTCGCCGTCACCCGCCAGGCCAAGCAGGCCGCCAAGACGGTGCGGACCTTCGAGACCCTGGAGGACCAGATCCGGATGTTCGCGGGCCTCTCCGAACCGGGGGAGGTCCAGTACCTGGCCGACGTGATCCGCGAGCGTTCGGCGCCGGTCCGCCGCCGCGAGCCCTCCCTGGAGGAGGCCTGGATCGCCGGCGACATGACGCGGCTGGGCCCTGGCCTGGTGGACGGCATGCGCCAGGCCAGCCCCGAATTCTACGACATGCTGCTGCGCCGCCGGAACCTCGCCTGGGCGGAGACCCTGGAGCGCGAGATGGCCGCCCCCGGCGGGGTCCATCTGGTCAATGTCGGCGCCCTGCACATGGTGGGCGACGACGGCCTGCCGACCCTGTTGGCCGCCCGGGGCTACGAGGTCCGCCGCATCCAATAGTCAGGCGTCGGCGACTTCCTCCCGCCGGTAGATCGAGCGTTTGGGCGCGGCCAGCACCCGGCGCAGCATCGGTTCGAAGGCCTCCAGCGGCATCGACTCGTAGGCCGGGTCGAAGCTGTTCTGGTCGTACTGGTGGCAGAACTGGGCGGTGTACTCGAAGTCGGGATGGCCGCGGAACTGGTCGCGCATGTCGCGGTCCAGGCCCAGATAGTGGAAGAAGTAGTAGCCCTGGAAGATGCCGTGCTTGTCCATCATCCAGAAGTTCCGCTCCGAGACGTAGGGCTTCATGATGATCGCCCCGATCTCGGCGTGGTTGGACGGCCCCAGGATGTCGCCGATGTCGTGCACCAGGGCGCAGACCACATATTCCTCGTCGCGGCCGTCCTTGAAGGCGCGGGTGGCGGTCTGCAGGGAGTGCTCCAGCCGGGTGACGGCGAAGCCGCCGCTATCGGCCTCCAGCATCTTCAGGTGGGCCAGCATCCGGTCGGGCAGTTCGTTGCGATAGGGCGCGCCAGCCCGGCCGATGGCCATCCAGTCCTCGAGGGTGCCCTCGGTCATGGCGTGGAACTTGGCGGCGTCGGGGGTGGCGTCGTCGGCCATGGCGGCCTCCCTACGTTATCGTTGTTCAGGCCATGGTGCGGCGAGGGCGCGCGAAGGTCAACGAGAGCGCTTGGCCCCGCGCGATCTCCCGTCTATGTTCCGCCCCCGGCCGCCGCCCAGGCGGACCGCATGCGGGCGTAGCTCAGGGGTAGAGCGTCAGCTTCCCAAGCTAGATTTCTCGCTTCTCATAGCTGCTCATACCTGCACCAATCCCTTATCCCCGTTGACTTTTCGGTCTACGGATCCGCTCATGTGAGAACATGGGTTCTGGCTCTTGCACATTCGATTTGTGAGCCAGAAAGGAGCCAATTGGATGGCCCGACTTAAGTTGACCGAGCTCTCGGTGAAGGCCCTCAAGCCCACCGACAAATACGTGTCGTATATGGACACGACGACGCCGGGCTTCGGCGTTCGAGTTGGACTTCGTTCCAAGACCTACATCGTGGTGCGCGGTCGTGCTCGTGAGCGCATCACCATCGGGAAGTTCGACGAAGTCTCGCTCGCCGAAGCACGCGCGGAAGCGAAGCGGCTTCTCTCGACGGCGCCCGAACCGAAGGCCGCGAGCATGACCTTCGCCAAGGCCAGGGAAATGTTCCTAGAGGAGAACTATCAGGGTCGCTCACCGCGAACCAAATACCAGGTCAGCAGGCTTCTCAAGCTCCACTTCAAGGCGCTCGATGGAGGACAGCTCGCGGATTTGACCGACACTGACGTACAGCGCGCCCTCAACAAGCTCGCCGACCGTCCTTCCGAACAGCTGCACGCCTATCGGGCCGTGCGCACCTTCCTTCGATGGTGCACGCGGCCTCCGCGTCGTTTCATCAAGCACTCGCCGATGGAGGGTTATGAGCCACCCAGTCGGGACAATAGGGGCAGCCGGGTTCTGTCTGATGAGGAGTTGGTTGCCGTCTGGAACGCTGCAGAAGTGTTTCCGCGCTCCGTGTTCCGCCTGATGATGCTCTGGGGCACCCGGAACAGCGAGACGGTCTGTATCGCCCGCGAGTGGCTCAAGGACGGAATTCTGACCATCCCCGGAGCCCACGTGAAAAATGGCCGGGATCATTCCATCCCGGTCGCGCCTCTCGCCCAGCACGTGCTCGGCGGGTTCCCTTCGGGGAACGCCACGCACTTCTTCCCCGGCCGGTGGGGCGAAGGGCACATGACCCACCACGCCCTTCCCAAACTGAAGGCCGAGGTGATGGAGATGTCGGGCACAAGCGGCTGGCCAACATAGAGACGGTCGGGATCAAGCATGGTTGTTCTATTGAGCGCGAGAATCTCGTCACGTCGCGCTGGATCGCCAAGCAGAACCTTGGCGATCTTCACATCAGCTCGGTTCGCCGAGCCGTAATTGCGGCCGCGATGCTCAATGCCGATCTCTGGGCTGATCGTTCAGCCGCGGCAGCACAGGAACTCCTCGAACCCTACGTGCAACTGCTCGCGCGACTGCAGGGTAGTCGTCAACCAGGGCAATCAGCTCCCTGGGTGTTCACCACAAACTATGACCTCACGATTGAATGGGCCGCCGAGGCTCTCGGGATCCACATCGTAAATGGCTTCTCGGGACTTCATGACCGACGCTTTGCGCCCAACTCCACGTCCACACGGCTCGTCGTATGGGTGAAGAGGTAGGCGCGCAGGCCCCCGAGCACCGCGTCGAAGGTGACGACCGCGATCAGACCGATGGCCAGAACGTCCAGGGTGGTGAGCGAATGGTGCACCAGCACCTTGTCGATCACCACCTGGAAGATCATCGGCGTCGCGAGGGCGAAGAGCTGCAGGACAAACGAGGCGAGCAGAACCTCGCCCAGGAGACCGCGGTACTTCACCAGCGCCGGGATGAACCAGGTCACGTCGAACTTCGCGCCACCCGGCAGGTCAGCGCGGGTCGTCAGGAGGATCAGCTGACCTGACCAAACCTGGCTGAGTTCCTCGAAAGTAAGGCGCTGTGGGGCCGTTGCAGGCCCTTGCACGAGGACCGCGTCTTCCCGCACCGCGCCGATCAGGAAATAGGCTCCGTCCCGGCCCAAGGCGATCGCCGGAAGGGGCGTGTTCTGCAGCTTTTCGATGGTGACGCGGGTCGCCTTGGCCCGCGCGCCAAGCCGCTTGGCCAATCTGACCAGATCCGGCGGTTCGGTGGGGCCCGACTTGCCGAGCGAGTGTCGCAACTGGGCCGGGTCGGCGGAAATCTGATGGTGCCGAGCAGGAGGACCAGGCAGTGAAGGCCGCTGTCGGTCGCCGCAAAATTGTCATTGCCGCCGGCGGTATCGGCGGGGCGCGCGACCCCCATAATTGTAACGATCCCCAGAAGCAACTCTGGCGAGATTTACTCCAGGTTGAGACATCGGGCGAGCGGAATCCGGTGGGTGATTACCGCGCACCCCGCGTGGTCTAGCGGACGAAGGGCGGCTGGCAGGCCCGTGATCTGCGCCGGACGTTCCGTTCCAACATGGCCCGATTGAAGGTCTCGCGGGACGTGTCGGAGGTGCTCATCAACCACGCGCCTCCCGTTCTCGATGACATCTACGACCGGTACGACCGACTCGACGAGAAACGCGAGGCGCTCGCCAAGTACGAAACGGCGCTGATATGGTTGCTTGCTCGGGCTTAACCGGGCGTCGCGACGCTCTCTTACGGGAGCTCGCGATGAAGCTACTATCGAAGAAAACCGTTCGCGAAATAGTCTTGTACAGCCCGCAGCACATCGCCCGCCTGGAGGCAGCCGGACAATTCCCCATAAGGGTACGTCTGGGCACTGGAAGGGTCGGGTGGGTCGAACAGGAAGTGCTCGACTGGCTTCAGGAGCGGATCGACGCTCGATAGCAACACCGGTTCCTGACGGAGCCACTTAGGGACCAGCGCTACGACCCGCTGGTCCCTCTTTCGTGACCACAGGCGTCCCGACCCACTTACACGTGAACCCCCGCCCTCCGGCATGCGGACAAAGCCGGTTCGCGACCCGTTGCAGACATGCCGACCGAGCGTCGATACTAAACATCGCAAATCGAGGGGCGGCGATCATGAAGGATGCTTGCGACCTCTTGGCTGCCCAGGATTTCGATCTGAGGCCATGGAGCCGCGATGAGACCGGCCCAGGCGTCATCGCCGCGGTGCTCGCAAGGAACAAGGTGACGTCCTGGACGAGCATCGGGCGGGCGAGGATCGGCCCCGAGGCGGATCATCTCACGCCCAAGACCGTCTTCTATATCGCTTCGGTGTCGAAGCAATTCACGGCCGCTTGCGTGACGGCCTGCGAAGCCGACGGCCTCATCGATATCGACGCGTCCATCCGGGAGTACCAGGCGCGCCGAGGCGGCGTCCTTGAACGCCGCGCCGCGGGCGCAGCGACGGTTCGGCTGGCGGACGCTAATATCGCCAAGCTGGAGCAGACGATCCCGCTCGCGTCGCGGCAACGGGAAGCCTACGAGACCTTGGCGGCGAAAGGCTATTCGTCGAAGCTGCGGCTAATCCAAGAGCAGGAGCGCGCGGTGGCCCTGCGTCAGGAACTGCGCGCCGAGCAGGCCCGCCGAGACGAGGCCCTCGCCCAGGTCGCGTCCTTGAACCGGGAACTGGCCCAGATCGCGGAAGGGTTTGCCGGCCAGGCCGCCCTGGAACGGGCCGAGGCGGAGGCCATCGTCGCCACGCGGGGTGCGGCGGTGCGCAAGACCGACCAGCGCCAGGCGCTGCAAACCCTCACGGCGCCGGTCTCAGGGATCGTGCAGGAGGTGTCGGTGACCACCTTGGGTCAGGTCGCCGAGGTCGGGCAGACCTTGATCACCATCGTCCCCGACGGCGAGCGCCTGGTCCTGGAGGGTCTGGTCCTCAACAAGGACATCAGCGCGTTGCGAGCCGACGCCGCGGTCGCCGTCAAGCTCGAGGCCTATCCCTTCACGCGCTACGGCACGCTCAAGGGGGTGCTCGAACACGTGTCTCCCGACGCCGTCGTGGACGAAAAACGCGGGCTGGTCTTTCCCGCGCGAATCCGGTTGACGGGCGTCGGCGATGCAACAAATAGTAGAACAATGCGCCTCTCCCCCGGCATGGCCGCCACCGCCGAGATCGTGACCGGCCGCCGCAGGGTGATCGACTATCTGTGGTCCCCCATCGCCAAATCGGTGTCAGAGGCGGGGCGGGAACCATGACCGCCTCCACAGGCCGGTTTCGATGGACGCTCACCCCTGCCTTGCTGTCGGCGCTCACGTTGACGGCGTGCGCCAGCAATGATCCCGCGGCGGCCAGTTGCGGTGCTCAGCACATCTATCAGCCCGGCGCGCGGGCGGGCCAAGCCGGCCGGCTGTTGATCGTCCCCAGGCCATGTCCGACCGAACAGAAGCCCGCGTCTGACCGTGATCGACCGGGAGCTTCGTCGTGACGTTGACGAGAACCTGGCTGGCGGCCTGGACCATCATCCTCGCCTTGAGTAGTACGGCCATTTCCGGCTGCCGGGCGGAGGCGCC
Source organism: Phenylobacterium sp. (assembly GCF_030697925.1). Taxonomy (GTDB): domain Bacteria; phylum Pseudomonadota; class Alphaproteobacteria; order Caulobacterales; family Caulobacteraceae; genus Phenylobacterium. The sequence goes on from NZ_JAUYOJ010000091.1 coordinate 34,201, forward strand.
GTCGCAAGGGCGGGATCCGCCGCAATCGGACGCCAGCCCCGCGTGGAACTCGGTTCAGGGCATGGTGCGCGCCCGAGCCCTGACCGAAAACAGAGGACATCCGCCCTTGCATCTGTTCCGAAAGGGCGTGGCGGTGTCGCCCGATGGCGCGCTCTTCGTATCGGCGACCGCCGGCCGCCCGGTCAACGAACTCGATCTCGTCGACATCGCGACACGCAAGGGCCGCGTCCTCAGCCATCCCGAGCGGCGGATCGAACTCTCCCAACCCGCCTTTTCGCCGGACGGCAAGCAGCTGGCGTTCGTGGCCTCGCTGCCGTCCGACACCGGCGAGTATACCGGGGTATCGGCCATCTGGATCACGGACCTTCGCGGTCGCGCCGTTCGGGTCATCTCCGCCCCGGGACGTCTCTACGCGGCCCCGGCATTTTCTCCCGACGGGCGAAAGCTCGCCTATTTTCGGGACGTCCTGGCTCCGCCGGCGCCGGGCATGGCCAAGATGCCGCCCGAAAATCGCGCCTTGAAGCCGATGGCCCTTTTCGAAACCGATCTCGCGACAGGTCGCGAAGCGCGCCTGGCGGAGCAAGCCTATCAGGGCGGTCTCACAATCGCGTACGACGAGCAGGGCGGTCTCTATTTCCGATCAGGGCCCGCGCTGGTTCGGTCCGTCCGTGACGCAGACGGCGAGATCGGCTGGTCCCTGCCAAACCTTGGTCTCGGCCAGCGAGATGACAATCCGCACATCCATCTGAGCCACCTGTCGCGAGGCCGGGCCTTGCCGACTCGCATCGAGCCGTCGCTCCCGAGCCATCTGCTGACCGACAACGGCTATCTGGTCGGGACAGCGGCTAACGGCGAGCTACTCATTTCGAACACCAGGGGCTCCCTGGCCGAACCTGAGACCTTCGCGCAGATCGTGGTGCGTGTCGGGGCAAGCGGGCCGCAGGTCATCCTCGAAGATCATGAGCGCTTCCTCGGGTCCGTCGGCTCCGACGCCGCCGGCACGACGCTCGTCGCCTCCGATCTCGGCGCCATCTCCGAACCGCCTCTGTTTCCGCCGCGAGAGATCGGCTTCGTCGTCCAACGCAGCGGCATGAAGCCCCAGCGCTTGGGCCGAGCCGCGATCACCTTCGCCGACCCGCCGATCGTCCTCGATCCCTCCTTGCCGCCCAACAGCTAGACGCGGGACACGCGACCATGCCCCTGCCCTACTCGGCCGATGTCACGACGCCGTTCAACCGCATGCCCGCGGGCAAAACGACCGTGACCCTACCTGGCGGCGGGACAGGCACCATTAGCCGTGGCTACGAACCTATACCTCAGGTGTTCGGCTATTTCGGCGGCGGGGGTTATGCCTTCGGCGTACTGGAGAAGCGCAACCTGCGCATCACGAAGGCGACCTACGACAACTACTTCGCGACGACGCAGCCCGGTCCGTTCACCGTCACCTGGACCGACGGTTCGACCAAAGTGATCACGCTCGGAACAGATGTCCCGCTCTACGCCAATCTTCGCGCCACGGATCAGGCCTATTTCCACCACGACCTCAACAGTTTCGTATTTCTGCAAACCTGGAACGAATTGGATGTTCTGGGGAATCTCCAGACCATTCCCATTCAAGCTCTTGTTGACTTTAAGAATGTCCAACTCGATGTAAAGACGAGACTCCTCAACGCAACGCCGCTTGCGCCCGATTCTGCGTTGATGATCAGCAATCCCCAGGAATATCTCCGCCAGGGGAAAATATACGCTTCTGAACTCTATTATCGGGCCCGGTTGTTCGACATGCTGGGACTTGGCCTTCCGGTCCTCGACATGACGATCGCGGCACGCCGGGCGGAAGCCGCGGCCACGGATGGCGCGGGCCGCTTCTTAGATGGAACTGGCCGCTTCCTGAACGACCTCGAGGGCGCGGTCGTAAGCGGCCAGTATCAGAAGATGTCCGCAGGGGAGACCCTCGACAGCTTAACGCCGTTCGAGAAGGCCAAGCTCCGAGAATACTACGACTTCATGCTGGACAACGCGATTGATCCGGCGACCTACCAGATGGGATCGACCCTGGGCGGCATTTTCGGCTCGTCGATCGGAAGCTATCTGGGCGGCGGCAACCCGATGGTCCAGACGCTTTCGACCAGCTTCATGCAGACGATCGGGCAGAACCTGGGTCAGGCCATCGTGGTCGGCGGGTTCAACAAGCCGGTCCTACTGAGGGGTCCGAACGGCAGCGTCGAGCAGGTGGTCGATGCCGTGCTCGATGACTTCGGCCAGGAGTTTTTCACCAACCTCAAGACCGCTGCGATCGGCACAACTTCCTCTCTCCTGGCGATGGAGCTGGGCACGGCCCTGGGCATGAAGGGCTTCGGGGCCGAACTGTTCGGCACCGTCGGAGGCTCGCTGGTCGGCTCGGCGCTCTCGAACATTCAGAACTTCGGCGTCGACAACATCTGGAGCGGCTTCAAGGCCAACGAGCTCTTCTCGCAGCGCGTCCAGGTCTACAATCCGGACGGCACCGAGCTGATCGGGGCCGACGGCAAGCCGGTCACCCAGCCGGGCGCCGGCCTCTTGGTGGCCAATGCGGTCGGATCCTTTTTCGGCGCCAAGCTGGGCGCCCTCATCGTCAAGCCGCAGACCCAGGCAGCGGCCATGCTTTCGTCCCTCGGCGCGTCCGCCGGGGCTTGGGCCGCAATCTCGACATCGCTGGCCGGCACCATCTCTACGGCCCTCGGTGGGCTCAACACCGCGTCGCTCGCCTTCAATCTGATAGCGCCGGGAATCGGGTCGCTCGTCGGATTCGTGCTCGGCGCCCTGATCGGCAACCTCTTCGGCCGCAAGAAGCCTAAGGTGCCGTCTGCCTCCGCTGAGACCGTGCTGCAGGTGCCGTATGCCCGCTACGAACTCGGCACGATCACCTCGGCCAACAACGGCAACGTGGATCTCGTCACCTCGATGGCGGTCGCCGCCCGCGACACGCTGAACAACATGACCCGGGTCATCGCATCGAGCGAAGGGACAGGATACGTCTCCAACCTCAACGGCCTGGCGACCGACCAGCGCTATGGCCATACGGGGTCGGCACTTTACGTCAAGATCAACGGGGTCCAGACGAACTTCAGCTCCCCGGATCAGGCCATCGAATTCGGCACGCTCACGGCGCTCCGCAATACGAAGATTGTCGGGGGCCAGCTCCTGATGAAGCGGGCCCTGCTGAACAGCCAGGCGCCCGACATGCTGACGCTCTCGGGCGATCTCGACGTCGCGACCCAATACACCAAGTACCTATCGGACGCCGAGCTGATCAACCGCACGATCGAGGCCGAGCCGACCTCGGCGTTCACCGGGGCCTGGGCCGTGACCCTGTTGCGGGCGGCCGAGCTCAAGTTGGACCAATTCGCCGCGTCGGACTTCTATGGCGGCCTCCGCGGCTTCGTTGATAGCTTCCAGCCAGCCAGCGTCGGCGTGGCTTACGAGGACATCCAGGTTTCGACGCAAGGGTCGAACATTCAGTTCGCCGTCGCGCCGGCCGGTCTCGGGATCGGCCTGTTCGCGCCGCTCAGCGCCGCCGCGCCTGACGGCCGCTCCATCCTCCTTCCCTCAACGGAGTTCTTCGGCGCGCCGGGCGCCGGATATCTGGCCTGGGACTCCACCGCCAATATGGCCGGCGCGAACTTCAAGGACGCGTCGAGCGCAGGCGCCGGCCTGGTGATCGACGACTACGCCGTGGTCGGCGGAGCCACCTATTCCGGCGGCGACGATATCGCGGTCGGGTCGGCCTTCAACGACACCTTGCAAGGTCGGATGGGCTGGGACTGGTTGGACGGTGCCGGGGGCGACGACCTGCTGCTCGGCGGGAAGGACCAGGATGTGGCCCTCGGGGGCGCCGGCAACGACACGCTCTATGGCGATCTCGGCGACGACTATCTGTCCGGCGGGGCGGGGAACGACGTCCACTATGGCGGCGACGGCAACGACTCGTTCTCCGGGAAGGCCGGGAACGACACCATGTCCGGGGAGGGCGGCGACGACGTCTTCCTCGTCAATGGCGATGGTGGCGCGGTCTACGACTACATGGACGGCGGCGCCGGAAACGACACGATCAATTTCGAGCGCTTCGGGGCGGTCGCCGTCACCGTGGATCTCGCGTCCACCAGCTACTATGGCGACGCCTGGACGAGCATCGAGAACGCCACGGGCGCCGCCGGCGCCGACCAACTCACCGGAACGACCGGCGCCAATGTGCTCAAGGGCGGTGCGGGAACCGACACTCTCAACGGTCGAACCGGAGCCGACATCCTTGAAGGCGGCGCAGGCGCGGATTCGATCACCGGCGACGTGGCCGCCGATCTCACGCTCTCCTATGCGGGCTCGACGGCCGGCGTCGTGGTCAATCTGGGCACCCACGAGGTGTTCGGCGGCGATGCGGAGGGCGACACCTTCAGCAATGTCGACCATGTCACCGGATCGCGCTTCAACGACCTTCTCAAGGGCGACGCCGCGGCGAACCACGTGCAAGGGTTGGCGGGCGACGATTGGCTGCTCGCGACGGCGGGGGCCGACATCTTCGACGGCGGCGAGGGCCGCGACTTTGTCGACTATGCCGATGCCGCGGCGGGGGTGACGCTGAATATCGGAGGCTATACCGGAACAGGCTTTACCGACGGGTTTGGATCTGGCGGCCTCGCGGCCGGACACACCTACGTCAAGGTCGAAGGGGTGTCGGGCTCCACCTACGGCGACAACCTTTCGGCCGGAGACGGAGTCCAGGTCCTCATCGGCGGACGGGGTAACGACACCCTGGCTGGCGGCGCCGGCGCCGACACTTTCATCTTCAATCGCGGCGACGGCAGCGACGTAATTAACGAGGATGCGAATGGCTGGAATACGCTGTCTCTGCGCCAGGACATCCTCTTCCAAGATTTAATTATCGGCACCGCCGGCGGAGCGGGCGGCTATCTCGACATCTACGTTCGCGGCACGACCGACAAGGTGCGCATCGCCGGCAATTGGGCCAACGCCAATGTGCCGAAGCTGAAGACGCTGGACCTGGGCGGCGTCGCCAAGTTGGACCTCGACCAAGCCTTGAACGGCGTGGCGTCCACCGACAACAACGACACGATGAACGGGACCGCCGGCTATGGGGATCTGCTGTTCGGCATGAACGGCGATGACACGATGAAGGCCCGCAGTTCCGGCATCGAGCAAATCTCTCACGTCTTTGTCGGCGGCCGCGGCAGCGACCTCATGTACGGCTCGACCGGCGACGACAGCTATGGCGTCGATCGGGATTCCAGCGCCCAATTCGACTACATCAGCGATGCCGGCGGCGAGGACACCATTGTCTACGGCCCCAATGTGGCGGCCGAGGATCTCCTTTACGAGGTCATGAACGGCTCGCTCTATATCGGACTTAAGGACGCTGCCAATCCGAGTCTCACCGCCAGCCAGGTCTCCAACAAGGTCTTGGTCGGGGGTGGCGGGACCAAGTACCTCAACATCGACACCGGCCTCTCTCACTATGGCGACAACGTCGTCGAATTCGTGACGGCGGGTGGGGTCGCCATCGACCTGCGCAAGCTCGATCTGCCCTGGAACGTGATCGAGTATTCCAACTATCCCAACTACGCGCCGATCATCCTGGACCTGGACGGCGACGGGTTGGACATTTCCTCAATCAACGAGACGCGGGTCGTCGCCAAGACCGCATCGGGCGCCCTGTCACGGGTTGCCTGGGCCGGACCGAGCGAGGGCTTCCTAGCCGTCGATCGTGACGGCGACGGATCGATCAACAAGCTCTCCGAAATCTCGTTCACCCAGGACAAGACGGGCGCGAAAACCGATCTCGAAGGCCTCATCGCCTGGGACACCAATGCCGACGGTGTCCTGGACGCCAAGGACAAGGATTTCGGCAAACTCCTCGTCTGGACCGACAAGAACCAGAATGGCCGCTCCACGAAGGCCGAGCTCCAGAGCCTGAGCCAAGCGGGCATCACTTCGATCAACCTCAAGGGCCAGGCGACCGGCTACTCCGAGGATCTCACGGCCGAGAGCTTCGTTCAAAACACGCTCAGCTACACGACGAAGGATGGGAAGGGCGGAACCGCCTATGACGTCGCCTTGGCCCGGAGACTGATCAATTCCGAAGGGCTGTATGCCGGCGCCTACCAGAAGGAGTGGGGCGATCTGGACGAGGATGGCGTGCTTGGCCGTGTGACCAACGACGCCAAATCAGACGCCCGGACCAAGGCGGGAAAGACCGACGATCCCAGCAAGGGGCTCAAGGAGCGGACCCTAAGCTACGATCAGGTTGTCGCCGCCGCAAAGGTCGACTTCTCCGATCACGACGACATCGATCCCGTGACCAAGAAGCTTTGGGAGCACAAACTCGATCCGGCCAAGGCGGCCGAGTGGAAGGAGCAACAGAAGCTCAAGCCCACGGACCAGGCGATGATCGACGCTCTGGTCGCAAAACCCGCGTCGGCCGACCGGCCGAGCGAAGCCAAGCCCAAGGGCGCGTCGTCGGCTGCGGCGATAGCTTCGATCGAGACTGATCCGGGCGTCGGCGACAGCGTCGTCGGGCTGGCCGTCAACAACATCGCCAGCGTTGGGGGCACGCCCGCTGGGTTGCCTGCGGCCCGGATCGACGCCCCCGATGCGCCTTCAAGTCACGCCGGGGTCGAGGGCGGCATGGGCGAGGCGCCGACGAGCGGCGGAGCTGCTACGGGCTGGTGGCGGTCCGCGACCGCGGACGCCGGTTTCGGCCAGGGCGCGCTCGCCGCCCTGATGGCGGAGATGGCGCACGACGAGGTCGGGCCCGGCGAGAGCGCCACCTCGCCTACGCCGAACGCGGAATTCGCGCGCCGCCAACAACTCCTGCGCCAAGCGGTGGCGGGCTTCGTCGACGAGGCGGGCGGTCCGCCGGCCGTCTGGCGACATGGTGGCCAGGATTCCGAAGGCGGGGTATTGGCTGCGGGGTCATGGCACAAGCCAGCGGCCACCCATCGTTCTGTCGCGGCGCTCTAGCGCACGGAGACCTAATGTCAGCCCCCGAAGCTCCGACGGCTCAACCCCAGAAGACCGTGTCCCAGGTGCTTGGCGAGGTGACTTGGCTCATGACCCAGTCGCCCAGCCACAAGCAGCTCTTCATCGGGGACCTGGAATGGTTCTGCATGCCGGCCCTGCTATTGGAACAATTCCGAATCTACAACGGGCCGACCTCGCCTGCGGCCGTCGCACTCTGGGCCTATGTTTCGCCAGAGACCGAGGAGCGGCTCGAGGCTGGTGCGAACAGGCTTCGGCCCGATGAGTGGCAGAACGGCGATCGCGCGTGGCTGATCGAGCTCGTGGCTCCGTTTGGGGGACAGGCCGAGATTCTCGCCGACCTCGCCGCCACCGTCTTCAAGGGGGAGGCTTTCAAGTTCCACCACGTCAAGGACGGTCGGCGGACCGTCTCTACATTCAATCCCGCGACCACCTAATCTTAGAGTCTGACTCATAATGTTTCTGATATTGATCAGAGGGTTGCGAGGCTTCGGGTCATGAGCTGAACGGCAGCCATGAAGAGCCATGCGGTTGAGCTTTCGAGCGTGGTCTCGAAGTCCTTGGCCAGGCGCCGGTTTCGTCCGAGCCCGTGTGAACTCTAGGAGCAGAAGGGCCCAAGCGGCACCTACACACGACGACGGTGAGCACCGATCGCGGCCCGCTGGCGAGACGCCACCGCACCTCGCCTAGAGCGTGACCGCTCTTAGCTGAATCGGGATTCCGGATATCTGCGGATCATGATTCAAGGTCCAGGCTGGGCAGGAGGCCAGCTTGGATGGGTCGGCCGTATTCTCTGGATCTTCGGGATCGCGTGGCTCGGTTCGT
>NZ_JAUYOJ010000092.1 GCF_030697925.1 Phenylobacterium sp.
CCGGCGCCCACCTGCTCTTCCTGCCGCCCTACAGCCCCGACCTGAACCCCATCGAGCAGGTCTTCGCCAAGCTGAAGACCCTGCTGCGCAAGGCCGCCGAACGCACCGTCGAGGCCACCTGGCGCCGCATCGGCCAACTCCTCGACCACTTCACCCCAACCGAGTGCGCCAACTACCTCGTCAACTCAGGCTACGCTCCATGCTAAAACGGTCATGCTCTAAACGCCGGCGCTGGGCTTGCCAGTGGCCAGATCTCGGAATGCCACGCGGTCCAATCGTGGCGGAGGAGATCGCAAGCCCCGTCGATCGTCGTCAGCGCCACGGCGATCCGCGATTGGACCATGCGGCGCTTAGTGCTCGGCGGCCGCTTGAGCCGTCCGACGAGGGCGCTGCTCAGAGGACTTGGCAGGCGTCTTCGAAGGGGAGGCGGGGGTTTCTGGGGAACAGGTTCTCGTCGGTGCCGTGGCCGAGGTTGCAGATGAAGTTGGCGCGCCAGGTCGTGCTGGCGAAGAACTCGGCGTTGACGGCCTCGGCGTCGAAGCCGGACATGGGGCCGACGTCGAGGCCTAACGATCTCGCGGCGAGCATCAGGTAGGCGGCCTGCAGGGAGCCGTTGCGGAAGGCGGTTTCCTGGGCGACCTCCGGTTTGGCGAACCAGGTCTTGGCGGTGGGGCTCTGGGGGAAGAGCTCGGGGAGGCGGTCGGCGAAGGCGAGGTCGTAGGCCATGATCAGGTTGACCGGGGCGGAGAGCGTCTTGGCGCGGTTGGCCGAGGACATGTGGGGGGCCAGGCGCTGCTTGGCGGCGTCGCTGGTCAGGAAGACGAAGCGGCCCGGGGAGCAGTTGGCCGAGGTGGGGGCCAGCTTGGCGAGGTCGTAGAGCTCGCGCAGCTGGGCTTCGGGGACGGGCGTGGGCGACCAGCCGTTGCGGGTGCGGGCGGTGCGGAAGACCTGGTCCAGGGTCTGGTCGGGGAGGCGGCCCTGTTGGTGTTCTGGCATCGGGTCTCTCGGCTGGACGGCTTGGCGCCGCCGTAGCGTATGGCATGGTGGGGCCCCCAGTGAGAACGCCTGCATGACGACCGACGGACATCTGGCGCGGGACATGGTGGTCCTGCCGGCGCGGCCCGAGCCGATCACAGTGGCGGTGTCGCAGACCGCGGTCATCGTCATCGACATGCAGAACGCCTACGCCTCGCCCGGGGGGTATCTGGACCTGGCGGGGTTCGACATCTCCGGTGCGGCGCGGGTGATCGAGAATACGCGGGGCGTGCTTGAGGTGGCGCGCGCGGCGGGCATGCCGGTGATCTATTTCCAGAACGGCTGGGACGCCGACTATGTGGAGGCCGGGGGGCCGGGCTCGCCCAACTGGCACAAGTCCAATGCGCTGAAGACCATGCGGGCGCGGCCGGAGCTTAGGGGCAAGCTGCTGGCGCGGGGCGGCTGGGACTATGAGCTGGTGGAGGCGCTGAAGCCGCAGGCGGGCGACATCGTGCTGCACAAGACGCGCTATTCCGGGTTCTTCAATTCGCAGCTGGACAGCGTGCTGAGGTCGCGGGGGATCCGCAACCTGGTGTTCGTGGGGATCGCCACCAATGTCTGCGTGGAGTCGACCCTGCGGGACGGGTTCATGCTGGAATATTTCGGCGTCGTGCTGGAGGACGCCACCCACCAGGCGGGGCCGGACTTCGTGCAGCAGGCGGCGATCTACAACATCGAGAAGTTCTTCGGCTGGGTCTCCAGCGTCGCCGACTTCAAGGGCGCGCTGGGGCAGCGGCCGCCCGTGTCCTGACAGGAGTTTCCATGCCCAAGACCGTCATCACCCCGCCGGGGACGCAGGTTCCCATCGCCCCGTTCTCGCCGGGGACCCTGGCCGACGGGGTGGTCTATGTGTCGGGGACGCTGGCCTTCGACAAGGACAACAATGTCGCCCACGTCGGCGACGCCGAGGGCCAGACGCGCGCGGTGCTGACCACCATCAAGTCGGTGATCGAGACCGCCGGCGGGACCATGGACGACGTCACCATGAACCACATCTTCCTGAAGGACTGGGCCGACTATGCGGCCATGAACAAGGTCTATGCGGAGTTCTTCCCGGGGCCGAAGCCGGCGCGGTTCTGCATCGTCTGCGGGCTGGTGCGGCCCGACTTCCTGGTCGAGATCGCCAGCATCGCCCACATCGGCAAGCGCTGACGGCGTTGGCGATCGCCGAGGGGATTTTCTACGAGGTCCATGAGGGGCCGGCCGGGGCGGCGAGCGTGGTGCTGTCGGCGGGGCTGGGCGGGTCGGGCGCGTTCTGGGGGCCGCAGATGGCGGCGCTGTCGCAGCGGTTCACGGTGGTGCTGTACGACCATCGCGGCACGGGGCGGAGCGTGCGGGAACTGACCGCGCCGCACTCGGTCGACGCCATGGCCGACGACATCGTGGCGGTGCTGGACGCGGTGGGGCTGGAGCGGGCGCATCTGGTGGGCCATGCGGCGGGCGGGCTGGCGGGGCTGGCGCTGGCGCTGCGCTATCCGCAGCGGCTGGACCGGCTGGTGGTGGTCAATGGGTGGGCGGCGCCCGATCCGCACATCGCGCGGTGTTTCGCCACGCGGGTGAGCCTGCTGAACGACAGCGGGGTGGAGGCCTATGTGCGGGCCCAGCCGCTCTTTCTGTACCCGCCCGACTGGATCTCGGCCAACGACGCGCGGCTGGAGGCGGAAGCCGTGCACCATGTGGCCGGCTTCCCGACGAAGGACGTGATGCTGGCGCGGATCGGGGCGCTGCTGGCGTTCGATATTTCCGGGCGGCTGGGGGAGATTTCAGCGCCTGTGCTGGTCAGCGCCTCGGCGGACGACATGCTGGTTCCGCCATCCTGCTCGCGAAGGCTTGCGCAGGGGCTGGCGCATGCGACGCTGGAGGTCGTTCCGTGGGGCGGCCACGGGTTCACGGTGACGGCGGCGCAGGCGTTCAACGCCTCGGTGGTCGCGTTTCTCTCCTGAAGGACCAAGCCATGGAAGTCGGCGTCTTCATCCCCATCGGCAACAACGGCTGGCTGATCTCGGAGACCTCTCCGCAGTACATGCCGACCTTCGAGCTGAACAAGACGGTGACCCAGGCGGCGGACCGCTATGGGCTGGATTTCGCCCTGTCGATGATCAAGCTGCGCGGGTTCGGGGGCAAAACGCAGTTCTGGGAGCACAACCTCGAGAGCTTCACCCTGATGGCCGGGCTGGCGGCGGTGACCGAGCGGATCAAGATCTTCGCCACGGCCGCGACGCTGACCATGCCGCCGGCCATCGTGGCGCGGATGGCGGCGACCATCGATTCCATCGCCCCGGGGCGGTTCGGCATCAACCTGATCACCGGCTGGCAGAAGGCCGAGTACGACCAGATGGGGCTGTGGCCCGGCGAGCAGCACTACAAGGACCGCTACAACTACCTGGCGGAATACGCGCAGATCCTGCGCGAGCTGCTGGACACCGGGGTGTCGAACTTCAAAGGCCAGTACTTCCAGATGGAGGACTGCCGGGTCAGCCCGCAGCCCAAGGACACCAAGCTGATCTGCGCCGGCTCCAGCGACGAGGGCCTGGCCTTCACCGCCAAGTACGCCGACTACAGCTTCGCGCTGGGCAAGGGGACAAACACCCCCACGGCGTTCGGCGACGTGAACGCGCGGCTGGCGGCGGCCAAGGCCAAGACCGGGCGCGATGTGGGCGCCTATATCCTGTTCATGATCATCGCCGACGACACCGACGAGGCGGCGATGGCCAAGTGGATGCACTACCGCGAGGGCGCCGACCAGGAGGCCCTGGCCTGGCTGACCAACCAGGCCGCGCCCAACGCGGCGGCGGGGTCCACCACCAACACCGCCCAGCTGGCCCACGCCGCCTCGGCGGTGAACCTCAACATGGGCACCCTGGTGGGGTCCTATGAGAGCGTGGCGCGGATGCTGGACGAGGTGGCCCAGGTGCCCGACACCGCCGGCGTGCTGCTGGTCTTCGACGACTTCCGCAAGGGGATCGAGGACTTCGGCCAGCGCATACAACCCTTGATGGCCTGCCGCAAAGGCGTGACGGTGGCCTGACGGGTTTCGTCGGGGGACGTCCATGCAGATTCTGATCGGCCTGGCGGGGATCGTGGTGATCCTGGCCGTGGCCCTCCTGTTCTCCACCAACCGGCGGGGCATCCGCTTGCGGGTGGTGGGGCCGGCTTTCCTCCTGCAGGCGGCGATCGCGGCCTTCGTACTCTATGTGCCGGCCGGCCAGGCGGCGATCGGCGCCACGGCGCGGGGCGTGGAGCGGGTGCTGGGCTATTCGCGGGCCGGCATCGAGATGGTGTTCGGCGGGCTGACCAATGTGAACGGCATGGCCAGCCTGGCGATCAATGTGCTGCCGATCATCATCTTCTTCTCGGCCCTGGTCTCGGTGCTCTATTTCTTCGGGATCATGCAGCTGGTGGTGCGGTTCCTGGGCGGGTTCCTGCAGCGGGTGCTGGGGGTGGACAAGGTCGAGGGGCTCTACGCCGCGGCCAATATCCTGGTGGGCCAGTCGGAGTCGCCCCTGGTGATCCGCGGCTATCTGAAGGGCCTGACCAAGCCGCAGGTTTTCGCCCTGATGGTCACCGGCATGGCGGGGGTGGCGGGCTCCATCCTGGCGGCCTACGCCCAGATGGGGGTGGCGATCGAGTACCTGCTGGCGGCGGCCTTCATGTCCGCGCCGGGGGGGCTGCTGATGGCCAAGATCCTGATGCCCGACGATCCGGTCGAGGCGGCCGCGGCGGCCGACGCCATGGCCGACGCCGTCGAGGAGGAGGCCGAGGAGCGGCCCGCCAACCTGATCATGGCGATCTTCAACGGCGCTGAGGACGGGGTGAAGCTGGCGGTGGCGGTGGGCGCCATGCTGGTGGTGTTCGTGGCCTTCATCGCCATGCTGAACGGCATGCTGGGCGGGATCGCCGGCCTGTTCGGCTATCCCGACCTGACCTTCCAGAAGGTGCTGGGCTTGGTCTTCGCCCCGCTGATGTTCCTGCTGAACGTGCCCTGGGCGGAGGCGGAGCGGGCCGGGGAGCTGTTCGGCCAGAAGGTGATCCTGAACGAGTTTGTGGCCTATCTGGACTTCGGGGCGACCAAGGACGCCTTGAGCCCGCACACCCAGGCGGTGGTGACGTTTGCGTTGTGCGGCTTCGCCAATATCAGCTCCATCGCCATCCAGATGGGGGTGCTGGGCGGGCTGGCGCCCGACAAGCGCCCGATGATCGCCCAGATGGGGCTGCGCGCGGTGCTGGGCGGGTCGCTGGCCAACCTGATGAGCGCGGCGATGGCGGGGCTGATCCTGGTGGTGGCGGGGGTTTGAGGGGGGGGGGCGTGGGACGGGCGCCTGTGGATGTCGCAATTGGGCTCATAGCGGTCCTCGGGAACGTCTGTTTCCGGTCACTCCGGCACCGCCGGCCCGGGCCTCAGAGTGGGACGCCGCTCAAGGACCAAATCTGACTCTTTGTGGACTTTGAGGCGGTTGGCTTTGCGGGAGGTGTGAAGCAGCCGCCCACTGTGCTGCCGCCTCGGCCTGTCGACTCCGCATCTCGAATGGATGATCGAGCAGTTCACGCCGTCGCTGTCGCCGGAGGATCGGCGGCGACCGGACATGTCGCCGCTGTTCGCCGACCTGCGTGGGCTTCCGCCGGCGCTCTTCGTCGTGGGCTCCGCGGACATCCTGCTCGACGACACGCTCTTCCTGGCGGCGCGCTGGGCCAGTTGCGGCAACGCTACGGACCTCGAAATCTATCCGGAGGCGCCCCACGGCTTCAATGCGCTCCCCACAGCGATGGCGATGGCCGCCAATCGCCGGATCGAGACGTTCCTGGCCGCGCATTGCGGCGTCGACGCTCCTGGTCCCGCGACATAGACTGACTTCAGTGTCGGTGGGAGCCTGAGGCGAAATGACGAGAGCCGCCAAATCTGCCACGGCCGACCCGCCGGTTGATGTCGATCCCCTGCGGCTGGACCTGCAGCTCTGCTTTTCGCTCTATACCGCCAGCAGCCTGATGACGCGGCTCTATCGGCCCTTGCTGCAGCCGCTGGGCCTCACCTATCCGCAGTATCTCGCCCTGCTGGCCCTTTGGGAGCGCTCGCCGCTGTCCCAGGGCGAGGTCGGCCGGCTGCTTCGCCTGGATTCTGGAACCCTGACCCCGCTCTTCAAGCGACTGGAGCGCGCGGGCCTGGTCACCCGGCGGCGAGACCCGGAGGACGAGCGGCGCCTGATGATCGACCTGACCTCAAAGGGGCTAAGCCTGCGTCAGCAGGCCCTGACCGTACCCGGGGAGGCCTATTGTCGGCTGCAGCCGCCCACGCATGACCTGGGCGCGCTCAAGGCGCGGCTCGACCGACTGATCGAAAGCCTGGAAGGCGCGGGGCTTGGACCCGAGGACGCCTAGATCCCGGCGTACCACTGGTAGCCGCGATCTTCCCAGTATCCGCCCTGGCCGCGTCCCAGGTCCGCGAAGCTGCGGATGGCCTCCACCCGCATGACGTACTTGGCCATCTTGTAACCGAGCTGGCGCTCCAGCCGCAGGCGTACGGGCGCGCCGTGGGCCACCGGCAGCGGCCGGTCGTTCATCTCGTAGGCGAGGAGAGTCTGGGGATGATAGGCGTCCATCACGTCGATGGTCTCGTAGTAGTCGCCGGATCCGTCGAAGGTCAGCTCCAGCGTGTCGGCGCAGAAGAATGCAATGAACCGCGCCTCGGGCTTGAGCCCCGCCCGGTCGAGGAGGGGGCCCAGCAGGGCACCGCGCCACTTGCCGATGCTGCTCCAGCCTTCCACGCAGTCATGGCGCGTGATCTGGGTGCGCGAGGGCGCGCCGCGCAGCTCGGCGAGGGACAGGCTGAGCGGTCGATCGACCAGCCCGCCGATCTCGAGCCGCCAGTCTTCGAAGCCCTGAGCCAGGTGCTGCTGATAGACCTCATTGTCCGGATTGGTGGTCCCGTTGGCTCGGAAGTCGGCGGAGATCGCGGACGCGGGATACTCACGAGCCAGGGCCGTTCGGCCAACCAGGCCGCGCTGGGCCTGCCGGGTGATGATCTCGCCGGCCTCGAGCGCGGAGTTGACCCGAGGGTCCGAGGTTAGGCGGTCACAACCCCCCAGCGCCAGCCCCGCGGCGCTGGTCAGGGCCCCAGTGAGCCAGGCGCGACGGTGGACGGGGCTCATCGCCGATCCTTTCTGCCGATCACGAACCAGCCGGTCAGGATCGAGCGCAGTTCATTCAACGGCCCTGCGGCCAACACCATGACCATGTGCAGGACGAAAAATGCCACCAGGCTCAGGGCCGTGAGAAAGTGCAACGAACGCGCCGTCTGCCGCCCCCCGAGGACCTCACTTAGGAAGGGGAGGCGAGCGTCCATGGCCGGCGACATGGCCAGCCCCGTCATCACCATCAACGGCAGGAGGCCGAAGATCACCGCCACATAGGCGAGCTTCTGCAGCACATTGTAGGCCCGGGCGTCCTCGCCATGGGCGAACCTCAGGCGCATGTGATCGCCAATGGCGCGCCCAATCCCCCTCAGTTCGGCGATCCGGGGCAGGAGCACCCGTCGAAACCGGCCGCCCACAAGGCCCGGGAGGCCATAGATCGCGCCGTTGGCGACGAGCAGCCAGGCCATGAAGAAGTGCCATTGGCGGCCGGCCCCCAGGTCGTGTTGTGCGGGCAGGGTCAGCCAGCCGGGGAAGGCGGCGGGTTGCATGGCGCCTGAAGTGTCGCGTGAAGCGCCGAGCAGGCCGGTGGTGTCGAATTCCATCCCGCCCACCTGAAGGCGGCCGTGCAAGTCGCCGGCCGCGTCCGTGGTCTGGGTGATGGCGGCGAACGGCCGGTCGAAGCGCGAGGCCTCGCCCCAATAGAGAGCAGGGTGGGCGTTGAGGATCTGCAGACCGCTCAACAGCAGGGCCAGCAGGCACAGGGCGTTCACCGCGTGGCTGAGCCGGACCAGCAGCGGATGGCGATAGATGGCCACGCGCCCGTCCGGCAGCGGTCGATCGATCTTCTTCACGCGCCTGCGCCCCATCCGAGCCTACATGGGCGGCCGGGAGCCGCTTTGGCCGATAGCCACTGAGTTGGTGATCAGCCCGCCACCGGCCTTGGGCGCGGCCACGATGAACACCGCCGACCCACGCTTCAGCAGGCTGCGGTCGCCGCCGGAGATCTGGACGATTGGGACATTGCGCGGGATGACCACCTTACGCTGGCCGCCCGGATAGGCGACCTCCAGCTCGCGACCATTCTTGCTCACAGTGATGTTCCCGACCGTGCCGTTGGTCATCATCGAGCCCTTCTTCTTGTCCCACGCGTAGTGGCCCTCACCCATCTTGACGCCGGGCGGAAAGACATGGACCTCGAGCGAGCGGCCCACGCCCTCGGACACCGGCATTTCGGCGGTGCCGATGAAGCTGCCGGGCTTGATGTCGGCGACGCCGATCGGCTTGGTGACGGAGACCCGCCAATCCTTGGACAGCTCCACCACCACAGGCTTTCCCCCCTTGGCCGCCACCGTGACGCGGTCCGGCTGGATCTGCGAGACGACGCCTCGAACCATCCGGGCCTGCTGGGCGGCGGCTGGCGAGGCGGCGAGCGCGGCGAGCGCCACAATGACGGGGATCGAAAGTCGCTTCATGGGAGCTCCTGAACAGATGAAGTCTGATCACACACAATCATACGGTACACAATCGAAAAGAGCGATCCGCGCTTGCCGGCGTCCGTCCATGCCGACTTGCCTGCGCCGGCTAGGACCTGACGGCGGCTCGGCCGCCCGGAGCGACGCCGAACGGCTGGCGCCGGCGACGCAGGACGAAGAAGCAGGCGCGCGCGCCACACGCTGTCCGCGCAGACGATAGAATCCCGGCTCGTTTGCGAAATCGAGACTGCGCCAGAGCACCTATTCAGCGCGTTCGCATAGGGCGTCGATCCCGCAACGTGTCGAGACCGGTCCTCATAGTGTTAGGCCTGGATCTCTGCTTGTGGGAAGAACCCCGAGGTCCGCAAAGGGGCGCAGAGCAAGGTTTAGATTGCTGGCGTGCAGGACGGTTCCAAGCTGGCCGCGAGGAGCCGACCTCGCTACCAGACCTCCGCGACGCCCATTGCAGCCTCGATGCTCCGTACAGAGCATCGAGGTGGCTTGCGAGGTGCGCTTGCGTCTCCCGGACGCAGAGCGCTAGCGCGGCCTGACCGCGGCGGCGGCGACCTGGGCGATCTGGCGCAGACTGTCGCGATAGGCAGCGAGACCCACCGGCCCATGAGGACCTTGCTTGGCGCCCTTGGCGGCGGCCAGCAGTGTGCTCACAAGGCTCTCGGCCGCCAGGTCGGCCCCAGCCAGATCGATCTCACCGCGGTTGTCGGCGTCGCGCAGCACCCGAACAAGGCGCGCCGCATAGGCGTCGTCGGCGTCGCGGGCGAGGTCGGCGCCGATCGTGGTCCGGGTGGCGTCCAGCTCCATGAGGTGCTCGGAGCGCGCATAGCGCTCTTGTACCGTGCCACACTGGCGATCTAGCAACTGGTAGAGCTTGTCGGGGAACGGCAGGTCGGCGTTCTCCGCCTCATCGCAAAGGCGGCTGAGCTCAGCCAGGGTTCTGGCGTGCATGGCCCGGAACACCGCTTCCTTGCCGTCGAAATAAAAATAGAGCGTTCCCTTCGCGACGCCGGCCGCTCGGGCGATGTCATCCATGGCCGTCCGGCGATAGCCGAAGGCGGCGAACATCCGCTGCGCGGCGTCGAGGATCGCGTTGGCCTTGGCGCGCGTGTCGCCGCACTCCGGCGTCACAGGGGACGTCTCTGACATTGCCCACTCTTAGGCGGAACTCCGCATTGACAGCAAGCATGCGGTTGAACGAAATGACCGTATAGACCAAAACGGTCGAGTCTTGGGAGGGAACGATGAAGGTACGCAAGCTCGGCGCAGCGGGGCCTGAGGTTTCCGCGCTCGGTCTGGGATGTATGACCATGATCCCGATCTACGGCGCCTCGGACCCGGTCGAGGCCACCGCGACCCTCCAGCGCGCCCTGGAGCTAGGCGTCAACTTCTGGGACACGGCGGACATCTATGGCCCCCACGCCAACGAGGAACTGATCGGCCGCGCGATGGCTGGCCGGCGCGACGAGGTCTTCCTCGCGACCAAGTTCGGCATCGTCCGTGATCCCGCAAGCGCCTCCGGCGTCAGTGTCAACGGCACGCCTGAGCATGTCCGTCGGTCCATCGACGGCAGCCTGGCGCGACTGCAGACCGATCACGTCGATCTCTACTACCTGCATAGGGTCGACAGCCGCACGCCGATCGAGGAGACGGTCGGTGCGATGGCGGAGCTGGTTCAGGCCGGCAAGGTCCGCCATCTCGGCCTTTCAGAGGTCTCTCCCGAGACCTTGGAGCGCGCGTGCAAGGTGCATCCGATCACTGCGGTGCAGAGCGAGTATTCGCTTTGGACCCGAGATCCGGAGGATGGGATCCTGGCGGCCTGCGAGCGGCTTGGCGTGGGGTTCGTGCCCTATAGTCCTCTGGGCCGCGGCTTCCTGACCGGCGAGCTCAAGAGCCCGGACGACTTCGCGCCCACCGACTGGCGGCGCAGCAATCCCCGGTTCCAAGGCGAGAACTTCAAAGCCAACCTCGCGGTCGTGGAGGCGGTCGCTCGGTTGGCCGCCTCCAAGGGCGTCACCTCAGCTCAGCTTGCGCTCGCCTGGGTCCTGGCCCAGGGCGAGCATATCGTCCCCATTCCCGGCACCCAGCGTCGCAAGTACCTGGAGCAGAACGTCGGCGCGCTGGATGTGCATCTGGACGCGACCGACCTGGCCGGCGTCGACGCCGCCCTCAAACCCCTCGCGCCGGCGGGTGAGCGCTACGCGCCCGCCATGATGGGTTCGCTCAACGGCTGAGACGACGTCTCACACGCACTCCAGCAAAGAGATCCAAAATGACTGTCGCCCGCCAGATCCACCTCGTTCGCCGCCCACAAGGCGTCCCGGTCCCGCAGGACTTTGCGGTCGTTGAGGCCCCCTACGCGGACGCCGGCGACGGCGAGGTGCAAGTCGAGGCCCTGATCATGTCGGTCGACCCCTATATGCGTCCCCGGCTTGACGCCGACCAGCCGCTGGACGCGCCCCTTTTGGGGGGCGGGATCGGGCGCGTGGTGCAGTCGCGCAACGACCGGTTCAAGGAAGGCGACCTCGTCCGCCACGGGGCCGGATTCCAGGAACGGTTCACGTCCAGCGGCAAGGGGCTGTCGGTTCTGAACCACGATCCGTCACTGCCCTTGTCGGTATACATGCACGCGCTGGGAGCGACGGGGATCACCGCCTATGGCGGGCTGCTGGAGACGGGCGCGCTGAAGGACGGCGAACAGATCTTCATCTCCACGGCGGCCGGCGCCGTGGGCTCGGTCGCGGCTCAGATCGCCAAGATCAAGGGCTGCTACGTGGTGGGGTCCACGGGGTCCGACGACAAGGCAGCGTGGTTGCGCGACGAACTGAAGCTCGACGCGGTGATCAACTACAAGACCCAACCCCTCGCCGAGGCCCTCGCTGCGGCCACGCCAAAAGGCCTCGACGTCTATTTCGAGAATGTCGGCGGCGCGCATCTGGACGCGGCGCTGCCGCGGATGAATGTCCGGGGCCGCATACCGGTCTGCGGGATGATCTCCACCTATAACGGCGGTGGTGACGGCGTGAACGGACTGTTCAACCTGATCTATCGCCGGGTCCGCATGGAGGGCTTCGTGGCGACGGACTTCGCCCACCTCAACGCCGCCTTCCTAGCCGACATGACCGGCTGGCTGAAGAGCGGCGCGATCAAGTACCAGGAGACGATCCTGGACGGCTTCGAGCGCGCGCCGGAGGGGCTGATCGGCCTCTTCGCCGGCCAGAACGCCGGCAAGATGCTTATCCACATCGCCGACTGACCCGGCGACTCTCCCCATCTCACCCCCACACCGGAAACCCACATGAGCCAGCCCATCCCCACCGTCGGACTGCAACTGCGATCGCTCCTGAAGGCGAGCGGCGAGCTCGAATTGTCACTCGCCAAGGTCGACGTCCCCGCGCCGGGCCCGGACGAGGTCGTGGTTCGCATTGAAGGCGCGCCGATCAACCCATCGGATCTCGGCCTTCTGCTCGGACCTGCGGATATCTCCACCGCGAAGGTCGGCGGCACGGCGGAGCGGCCGGTGCTGACCGCCAGCGTTCCGCCCCAGTATCTGAAAGCGATGACCGCGCGTCTCGACGACTCGCTACCGGTCGGCAACGAGGGCGCAGGCGTGGTCGTGGCGGCCGGGGCGGAGGCCCAAGCCTTGCTCGGCCAGACCGTGGCGATCCTGGGCGGGGCGACATATGCCCAGTATCGAACCGTGAAAGCGGCAGACTGCCTGCGGCTGCCGGAGGGCACGACCGCGGCCGAAGGCGCCTCGTGCTTCGTCAATCCGCTCACCGCTCTGGGCATGGTCGAGACCATGCGCCGCGAAGGTCATACGGCGCTGGTCCACACGGCCGCGGCCTCCAATCTCGGCCAGATGCTCAACAAGGTCTGCCTGGCCGACGGCGTGGCGCTGGTGAACATCGTGAGGAGCTCGGAACAGGCTGCGATCCTGCGGGAGATCGGCGCCGCCTACATCGTCGACTCAACCTCGCCAAACTTCACCGAGGATCTCACCGCCGCGCTAGTTGCGACGGGCGCGACCCTGGCCTTCGACGCCATCGGCGGCGGCAGGCTGGTCGGCCAGATCCTGACGGCCATGGAGGTCGCGGCCAACAGGACGGCGAAGAGCTTCAGCCGCTACGGCTCGACGGTCCACAAGCAGGCCTACATCTATGGCGGCCTCGACACCGCGCCCACCACACTCAACCGCGGCTTCGGAATGTCCTGGGGTGTTGGCGGCTGGCTGCTGACGCCGTTCCTGATGAAGATCGGTCCCGAGGCGGCCCAGAAGCTGCGCGAGCGAGTCGCCGCCGAACTGAAGACCACATTCGCCAGCCACTACTCGTATGAGGTGTCGCTGGCCGAGGCCCTCAACCCCGAAATAATCGCCGCGTACAATCGCCGTGCAACTGGAGAGAAGTACTTGATCAACCCTAGCAAGCACTAGGCGGTCGGAGGCCGGCGCCACCGGTGTCGGCCTCTCGACATATTGACGCAGTTTTGGTGCGGTCCGGCGGTGGATTCGGCCAGGCGGGTGGGCGCAAACCCAAGCTCGGAAAGGCCTGGCTGCAACGGGCTTAACAATACGTCAAGATCGTGGCGACCCAGTGCGACGAACCGCCCCAAGGCGGCGGTTGGAATCGGAGGCTAGGTTCGGGCGACCTTCAGCCACCCCCCCTAGCCTCAAGGTTCCGATGCCGAACTGCTTGACGCAAGGCGAGGCCTTGCCCTTCCACACCCCCGTCGCCGCCTCCTACGCCGAGGTGCGGATTTGAGACTGCCGCCAGACCAGGAATCGCGCCGCCCGCGTGTTCGCGAGCTCCAAGACGAGCTCGGCAAGGCCAGGGCGCAGATCGACGTCCTGCTCACCCAGCTTCGCGCCGTCCACATCGAGGCGATCGAGGTCGCCCCCTGGATGGTCGGGCTGCGGCCCCAGGAGATCGCGATCATCGCGGCGCTCAAGGGCGCCTTTCCCCGCCTGCTCGACGTCTACTCGCTCGATGAGGCCCTGCCGCGGCTGGACGACGTCGCCGACCGCACGCTGTCGGGCGTGCACGTGGTCATCCACGGCATTCGCCGGAAGCTGGGCGCCGACGCGATCGAGACGGTTCGCGGCTTCGGATGGCGGCTGTCGGCCGAGTTCGCGGCGCGGCTGAAGAAGCTGGAGACCAGCCGCTCCTTCGATCCGCCCCAGGCCGCGCTCCAGGCCGAGCCCCAGGCCCAAACCACGCGCCAAGCCAAGGCCGCCCGGGGCTGAAGCTGCCACACGCGGAACTAGAACCGCCGCTCGGCGCTTCAAACCGGGGGGACTCGTCGACGCAGGCTGTCGATTCGCATGTTCCCCAAGGGGCGAGGGGGATTTAGATGGGCGTCATGCAGTCGCCGGAGCCGTCGGAGACCGAGGCGCGCCTGGCAGCAGTGCTGGAAAGCGTCAGCGACGGTTTCTACGCCCTGGATCGCGACTGGTGCTACGTGCTCTTCAACCGCGCCGCCGAGCGCTATTTCAACGTCTCCAGCAAGGCCTTGCTGGGCAAGGTCATGTGGGATGTCTTCCCGCAGGGTCGCGGCACCCCGTTCGAGCGCGCCTGCGTGGCGGCCATGGACAAGGCCGAGACCTCCGTCTTCGAGACCCCGTCGCGCCTGCGCCCCGACCGCGTGGTGGAGCTGCGGATCGCGCCCATGCATGGCGGCGGCATCGCCGTCACCCTGACCGACATCACCGACCGCAAGCGCAACGAAGCCGCCCGGGACCTGCTGATGCGCGAGGTCGACCATCGGGCGCGCAACATGCTGGCGGTGGTCCAGTCGATCATGCATCTGACCCGCGCCGGCGACGTCGCGCGCTACAAGCAGATCGTCCTAGGCCGGGTCAGCGCGCTCGCCCGCGCCCAAGGCGCCCTGGCCAGCCGCCGGTGGGAGGGCGCCTTGGTGGCCGAGGTGCTGGCCGAGGAACTCGCCACGATGGGCAAGGCCGACGCCTATCATCTGGACGGTCCCGCGGTGGTGCTGGCGCCCGGGCAGGTCCAGCCCTTCAGCATGGTGGTCCACGAGTTGGCCACCAACGCCAGCAAGTACGGGGCGTTCGGCGCCGAGGCCGGGGAGGTCCACGTGGACTGGACCTTGGAAGGCGACAAGGTCCTGCGGGTGGTCTGGCGCGAGACCGGCGGACCGCCGGTGCGCGCCCCGACCCGCAAGGGGTTCGGCTCCAAGCTGATCTCCGACCTCGCCCGCCAGCTCGGCGGCTCGGCGAGCTTCGATTGGGCGCAGGACGGCCTGAAGTTCGAACTGACCGTGGCGCTGTAGCGCACGAAAAACCCGGCCGCCGCGAGGCGTCCGGGTTTCGTCGATCGATCTTGCGGTTGGTCCTAGGCCATGACCGCCGTGGTCCGGCGACGGCGCAGCATGGCGCCGCTCAGGCCGAAGCCGGTGATCATCATCGCCCAGGTGGCGGGCTCGGGGACCACGCCGCCTGTGACTAGGTTGTCCCAGCGGACGCTGTAGTTCGCGCCCTGCGACGTGTTGTGGGCTTGCAGGATGACATTGCCGAGCTCGGTGCTGCCGTTGGCGTCCACCAGCAGGGTCTTGTCGCCGACCTGATAGAGCCAGTTGTCGCCCTGCAGGGAGATGTTGAGCGTCGCCCATGTCCCGTAGGCGAATCCGGTCGGCACGCCGAAGGTGACATAGGAGGCGCCGTTCCAGCCCTGGAAGCCGTCCGAGCCGTGGAACGAGATGATCGGATAGGAGCTAAGCGCGTCCGCCCCGTCGAAGGCCGTGCCCCAGAAGCCGGCCATGCGGCGGCTTTCGCTGGCCCAAGTGCTGTCGATATAGAGCTCGATGCTCATGGACGTGGTGCCGTCGGCCAGGTCGAGCTTGCGGCCCTGGGTGTCGTAGAAGGAGCCGCTGTAGGCGCCCGGACGATTGCTGGCGCCATCGGCCGCGCTGATGTCGACCTCCAGGACCTGGCGGCCGTCGAACGCCACGCCGCTGTCGAAGCCGGCCGGCGCGTAACGGTCCGTGTACCAAGTGTCCGGCGCCTGGGTCGGTCCGGTGAGCACCGGTCCGTCGAAATCCTCCGACGCCTGGACCTGACCGGCCAGGAAGGCCGCGCCCGCCATGGCGGCCGCGAAGGATAGGATGCGTGTCTGCACGAATAGCCCCTGACTTGCTGAAATCGATAAGCTTGGGAGACGCTCTCGCACTCAGAGCGGACAGCAGGAGAGCGGCCCAGCCTCGGCTCCCACCCACCAGCTATCCGTGTGTTAACATTCGTTAAGAGTCAATCGCGCGCTCGCCTGCAGCGAGATGCGCTCATCCCTTCAGAACGAGCGGCAGGCCCGCCACCACCATCACCACCTGGTCGGCCGCCGCGGCCAACGCCTGATGCATCCAGCCGGCTTCGTCGCGGAACTGTCGGGCCAGGGCATTGTCGGGCACGACGCCCTGACCGACCTCGTTGGAGATCACGAACAGCTCCGCGGGGCTGGCCCTCAGCGCCTCGATCAGCTCGGCCACGGCCGCCTTGAGGTCGGCTTCGTCCAGCATCAGGTTGGTCAGCCAGAGCGTCAGGCAGTCGATCACCGCCACCTCGCCGGACCTCAGCTCGCGCACCGCCGCCGCCAGCTCCCGGGGCGCCTCGACGGTCGCCCAGGCGTCGCCGCGCTCGGCCTGGTGACGGGCGATGCGCGCGGCCATTTCGGCGTCCAGGGCCTCGGCCGTGGCGACCATCACGCGCCGCTCGGCGGGCCGTTTTCCGGCTTCCGTAAGGGCATGCGACGTCTTGCCGGATCGGGCGCCGCCCAGGACGAAGGTCAGGCTCATGACGATTGACGCTCCGCATGGCAGAGCCTAATGGCGACCCTGCGACAGGTTCCCCGCGAGGGGATTAATAGGGAACTCAGGTGAGATACCTGGGCTGTCCCCGCAACTGTAAGCGGTGAGCCCGCGCGTCATTAGCCACTGGACATCTGTCTGGGAAGGCGGCGCGCACCGGCTGTGACCCGCGAGCCAGGAGACCTGCCTGACGCGGTCGTCCTTCGTCCGGCCGGTGGAGCCGTACGAACGGGGAGTATTCCCGAGAGACGACGTCCGTTGGTCCGCGTGCAAGCGCGGGCTCGTCGTCACGTGTCAGGGGAAAACCCGAATGAAGACCCTATTGCTCTCCACCACCGCGCTGCTCTGCGCGCTTTCCACCAGCGCGCTCGCCCAGGTCGGCGCGCCCATCGCCGCGGCCAGCGTCAGCGAACTGATCGTCACCGCCAACCGTTCGCCTCAGCAGGCCTATCGCGTCGGCCAGAGCGTCACGGTCCTCGACGCCGGCGAGATCGCCTCGAGCCAGGTCGCCGACCTCTCCACCCTGCTGGCCCAGACCCCCGGCGTCAGTGTCTCGCGCAACGGCGGGATCGGGGGCGCGACGTCGCTGCGCATCCGCGGGGCCGAGACCGACCAGACCGTGGTCGTGGTCGACGGGGTGAAGCTGAACGACCCGTCCCAGGCCGGCGGCGGCTACAACTTCGCCAATATGCTGGCCGGCGACATCGAGCGCATCGAGATCCTGCGTGGGGCCCAGTCGACCCTGTGGGGAAGCCAGGCCATCGGCGGGGTGGTCAATATCGTCACAGCCCAGGCGGTCGCGCCCTTCGAGGGTTCGGTACAGCTCGAGGCCGGCGCTCGCGGCACGGCCTATGCCCGCGCCGCGCTGGGCGGCAAGGGCGAACGCCTCGCCTGGCGCTTGGCCGCCGGCCGCTTCAACACCGATGGGGACTCCGCCTATCGCCGGGGTTCCGAGACGGACGGTTACGAGAATAGCGGCTTCAGCGGGCGCGCCGAGATACAGGCCACCGACTCCGTGTCGTTCGACCTGCGCGCCGTCTATTCCAAGGGGAGGAACGATTTCGACGGCTTCCCGGCGCCGGCCTTCACCTTCAACGACACCCGCGAGTATGGGACCACCGAGGATTTCGTCGGCTACGCCGCGGTCAATTTCGACCTGCTGGACGGCGCCCTGAAGAACCGGGTCGCCTATGGCTACACCCGCACCAAGCGCCGGAACTCTGATCCTGACCAGGCCGTCACGCCGGTGACCTTCGACGCTCGCGGTGAGAACCGGCGCTGGGAGTATCAGGGGGTCTGGACGATCAACGAGGCCTGGACCGCCACCTTGGGCGCCGAGACCGAGGACGCCGAGATGCGCACGGTCTCGCCCAGCGCGTTCTCGCCCAACCCGCCGCCGGTGCGCGGCAAGGCGGGGATCGACGGGATCTACGCCCAGGTCCAGGGCGAGGTGATCGACGGCCTCACCCTCACCGCCGGCCTGCGGCGCGACAGCCACGACACCTTCGGCGACCAGACGCTGGGCCAGCTTGCCGCGGCCTGGTCGCTCAATGACGGCGACACCGTCCTGCGCGCCAGCTACGGCCAGGGCTTCAAGGCCCCGACTCTGTTCCAGCTCTATAGCGACTTCGGCAACCTGGCTCTGGCGCCCGAGGAAGCCGACGGCTGGGACGCCGGAATCGAGCACCGCTTCGCCGACCGCTTCCGGGTCTCGGCCACCTGGTTCCAGCGCGAGACCGAGAACCAGATCGACTTCTTCTCCTGCACGGCCAGCAATACGAATCCGCTCTGCCGGCGTAACGGCGTCCCCCGTTTCGGCTTCTACGCCAACACCGCCCGGACCAAGGCCCACGGCGTGGAACTGGAAGGTTCGGCCGATCTTGGGCCCCTGCGGCTTGCCGCCAACTATACCTGGACCGACACCGAGAACGCCTCGCCCCAAAGCGTGAACCGCGGCAAGCGCCTCACCCGCCGGCCAGAGCATCAGGCCAATATCCAGGCCACCTATCGTTGGGCCAACGACGCCGCGCTCACGGGCGCCATCCGGTATGTGGGCGACAGCTTCGACAATGTCGGAAACACCTATGTCCTGCAGAGCTACACCCTGCTGGACCTGCGGGCGTCCTATCCCCTGACCGAGGCGCTGGAGGTCTATGGCCGGGTCGAGAACGCCTTCGACGACGAGTATGAGACCACCCGGAATTACAGCTCCCCCGGGCGAGGGGCCTATGTCGGTGTCCGCGCCCGGTTCTGACCCGGCGGCGGGCTTCCTCCGCCACGGCGGCCGGCTGGCCGCGGCGAAGCGCGCCTTTCCGGACGCGCCGACGCCCTGGCTCGACCTATCGACCGGGATCAACCCACGTCCCTGGAAGGGGGCGCGGGCGACCCCCGCCGACCTGGCGCGTTTGCCCGATCCTGAGGCGGTCGCTGCCCTGGAGGCCGCCGCCGCGCGCGCCTTCGGGGTCGCCGCCGACCGGGTCGCCGCCGTGCCCGGCGCCGAGGCTGGATTGCGCGCGCTGCCACGCCTGCTGGGCGCCAGGTCGGTCGCCGTGGTCTCGCCCACCTACGGCGGTCACGCCGAGGCCTGGCGGCTGGCCGGCGCGCGGGTCGAGACGATCCCGGCGGACCAGCTGACCTCCACGGCCGCCGAGGCGGTTGTCGTGGTCAATCCGAACAATCCCGATGGCGCCCAGCACGAAGCTCTCGAGCCCGGCGATCGTTGGCTGATCGTCGATGAGTCCTTCGTCGAGACGGCGCCCCAGCTCAGCGTCACGCCGCGGGCCGGGGGCCGCCTGATCGTCCTGCGATCCTTCGGCAAGTTCTATGGGCTGGCCGGCGTGCGTCTGGGCTTCGTCATCGCCGAGCCAGGCTTGGCTGCGCGGGTCTCCGCCCAGTTCGGCGACTGGCCGGTCTCGGCCGAGGCCATCGCCGCCGGAACGTCCGCCTATGCCGACGCCGCCTGGCGTGAGCGCACGGCTCTCCGGCTGGCCCGCGACGCCGCGCGGTTGGACCTCATGCTCACCGCGGGCGGCTTCGAGATCCTGGGCGGGACGTCGCTGTTCCGCCTGACCGCCTCGCCCGACGCCCAGGGTCGGTTCACCCGGCTGGCCGAGCACGGCGTCCTGACCCGCCCCTTTCCCGAACAGCCAACCTGGCTCAGGTTCGGTCTGCCCAAGACCTGGTCGCGGCTCGCCGCGACCCTCGAAACCTTGTGAATTGGGAGGCCCTATGACCGCCGAAGACGACAGGAACACCGCCCATCGCCAGGCGATGAAGGTTCTGAAGGCCGAGCGCGAGGCCCTGATGGCCACCAAGACCGACCAGGCGCCGGGCCTGCTGCTGGTGCACACCGGCGATGGCAAGGGCAAGTCCACCGCGGCCTTCGGCATGGTCGCCCGCGCGCTCGGCTGGGGTCAGAAGGTGGGCATCGTGCAGTACATCAAGGGCAAGTGGGTCACCGGCGAGCGCCAGTTCTTCAAGCGCTTCCCCGACGAGGTCCGCTACGAGGTGATGGGGGAGGGGTTCACCTGGGACACCCAGGACCGGGCCCGCGACATCGCCGCCGCGCAGGCCGCCTGGACCGTCTCCCTGGAGATGCTGGCCGACCCCGCCCTCGACCTCGTCCTGTTCGACGAGCTCAACATCGCCCTGCGCTACGACTATCTGGACATCGACCAGGTGGTGGCCGACCTGGAGGCCCGCCCGCGCGACAAGCACGTGGTCATCACCGGCCGCAACGCCAAGCCGCAGCTCCTGGCCATCGCCGACCTGGTCACCGAGATGACCCTGGTCAAGCATCCCTTCGACCAGGGGATCAAGGCCCAGCGCGGGATCGACTTTTGAGCTGGATGCTGACCCGCAGGTCGGCGCTCGCCGCCGGGGCCGCCGTCTCCCTCGGCGGGGCGGGGAAGGCCGCGCCGCGCCGCATCGTCTCGCTCAATCCCTGCCTGGACGTGATCCTGGTCCACGTGGCCGATCGCGCCCAGATCGCCGCGCTCAGCCACTATTCCCGCGACCCGCTCTCCTCCAGCGTCCCGGCCTTTGGGGCGAACTTCCCCATCACCTACGAGACCGCCGAGGAGGTGGTCGCCCTTCGCCCCGACCTGGTGCTCGCCGCCCGGCACTCCTCGCCCGCCACCCGCGCCGCCCTGGCGCGGCTCGGGATCCCGGCCGAGCTGTTCTCGGTGCCAGAGAACATCGAGGACAGCCTCGCCCAGGTGGCCCAGGTGGCCGAGGCGGTCGGCCGGGCGGCGCGCGGCCAGGCCCTGGTCGCCCGAATCCGCAAGGCTATCGCCGACGCCGCCCCGCCGCCCGGTGAGCCCCGGCTGAGCGCGCTGATCTACCAGTCCAACGGCTTCGCCTCGGCGCCCGGCACCCTGGTGGACGAGATGATGCGCCGCGCCGGCCTGGTGAACGCCGCCACCCGCTACGGCCTGACCCGCACCGGCAACGTTCCCCTGGAGCAGCTCATCGCCGATCCGCCCGACATCCTGCTGGCCGGCCGCGCCAAGCCCGGCGCGCCGACCTGGGCCGACCGGGTCCTGACCCATCCGGCCCTGGCCCGCGTCGCCCACCGCATGCACCGCGCCGACTTCCCACAGCGGCTGATGTTCTGCGGCGGCCCGGTCCTCATCGAGACCGCCAAGATGATGGCCCTGGCCCGGACCCGGGCCCTGGAGGCCCGGGCATGAGGCGCCTCACTGTCCTCGCCGCCCTCGTGGCCCTCGGGGTCGTGCTGTCCCTGGTCAGCATGGCCGCCGGCCGGGTCTGGGTCCCGCTCAGCGACTGGACCGACCCCAGCGACCCGCGCTGGGCGATCGTCTTCGAACTGCGCCTGCCGCGCACCCTGCTCTGTGTCGCGGTCGGGGCGGCGCTCGGCATGTCAGGCGCGGCCATGCAGGGCTACACCCGCAACCCCCTGGCCGATCCCGGCGCGCTCGGCGTCTCGGCCATGGCCGCGCTGGGAGCTGTCCTCACCCTCTATCTTGGAGCGGGCGCCTCCCAGCCCTGGATGATCGCCGCGGCGGCCATGGCCGGGGCCCTGATCGCGGTCCTTCTGCTGCTCGCCCTGTCCGGCTCGGCCTCCAGCATCGTCACCTTCATCCTGGCGGGCGTGATCCTGCAGACCGTGGCCGGGGCCGGCGTGGCGCTCGCGCTCAGCCTGGCCCCCAATCCCTGGGCGGTGAACGAGATCGTCAACTGGCTGATGGGGTCGCTGGCCGACCGCAGCATGGCCGAGGTCCAGATGGCCCTGCCGCTGATCGCCGTGGGTTGTGGCCTGCTGCTGCTGATCGGCCGCGGCCTCGACGCGCTGACCCTCGGCGAGACCGGCGCCCGCTCGCTGGGGATCAATATGACCGCCACCCGCTGGCTGCTGGCCATCGGCGTGGCGCTCACGGCCGGAGCCAGTGTGGCGGTGACCGGCGTCATCGGCTTCGTCGGCCTGATCGTGCCCCACCTACTGCGGCCCCTGGTCGGCGCGCGGCCCGGCGGCCTGCTGATCCCCAGCGCCATCGGCGGGGCGGTCCTGGTCCTGGCCGCCGACATCGCCGTGCGCCTGACGCCGGCGGCCGGCGAGGTGAAGCTGGGCGTGGCCATGGCGGTGCTGGGCGGGCCGTTCTTCTTCGCCCTGCTGCTCTCCCTGCGAAAGAGGATCGCATGAGCCGGCTCAGCGCCCGCGCGATCAGCGTCCGGCTCGGCGACAAGCTGGCGGTCGACGAGGTCACCGCCAGCTTCGAGGCCGGCAGCGTCACCGCCATCCTCGGCCCCAACGGCGCCGGCAAGTCGACCCTGCTCGCCTGCCTGGCCGGCCTGCGCAAGCCGCTGTCGGGTCATGTGCGGCTGGACGATGTGGGGCTGCTTGCCATGGCCCCCCGCGCCAGGGCGCGGCGCATCGGCTTCATCCCCCAGACCCCCGAGATCGCCTGGGCGGTGGAGGCCCGCATCCTGGTCGGCCTCGGACGCACCCCCTTCATCGGCGCCAGCGGCCTATCCCTGGAGGACGCCGCCGCCATCGACAGGGCTATGGCCGCCGCCGGGGTCGAGGCCTTGGCCGACCGCGACGTCACCACCCTCTCCGGCGGGGAGCGGGGCCGGGTGCTGATCGCCCGCGCCCTGGCCGGTGACCCCGAATGGCTGCTGGCCGACGAGCCGCTCACCGGCCTCGATCCCGGCCACCAGCTCGACGCCGGCGGCCTGTTCCGCGCCATGGCCCACGACCAGGGCCGCGGCGTGGTCCTGACCCTGCACGACCTGTCGCTGGCCGCCCGCATCGCCGACCGCATCGTGGTGATGGCGGAGGGCAGAATCCTGGCCGACGGCCCGCCCGTCGAGGCCCTGTCCCCCGAGGTCCTGGCCGCCGCCTACGACATCGAGGCGCGCCATGTGACCGGCGCCTCGGGTCCGCTGATCGAGATCGTCGGGCGTGGCCGCTGACCCCTGGCTGGTGCTGGGCGCCGCGGCCATCGAGGCCGCCGTCGGCTATCCGCGCCGCCTGCACGCGGTCGTCCCCCACCCGGTCGCCTGGACCGGCTGGGCGCTGAGGGGCCTCGACCGGACCTTCAATCGGGGCGGCGACTTCGGACGGCGGCTGGCGGGGCTCGCCACCCTGCTGATCGTGGTGGGCGCGGCGGGCGGCGTCGGCTACGCCCTCGACCGCGCCCTCACCGGCTGGGGCCTGGTCCTCGCCGCCCTCGTCGGCAGCCTCGGCCTCGCCGCCCGCAGCCTCTACGACCATGTCGGCGCCGTTCGCCGGGCGCTCGCGGCCGACGACCTGGAGGCCGCCCGCGCCGCCGTCGGCATGATCGTCGGCCGCGACACCGCCGGCCTCGACCGCCAGGGCGTCGCCGCCGCGGCCCTGGAGAGCCTGGCCGAGAGCTTCAACGACGGCGTGGTCGCGCCGCTGTTCTGGTTCCTGGTCGCGGGACTGGCGGGCCTGTTCGCCTATAAGGCCGTCAATACCGCTGACAGCGTCATCGGCCACCGCGAGGCGCCCTATCGCGACTTCGGCTGGGCGGCGGCGCGCACCGACGACCTGATGAACCTGATCCCGGCCCGCATCGCCGGAGCGCTGATCGCCCTGGTCGCCGGGCGTGGCTGGGCGACCATGTTCCGCGACGCGCCCAGGCACGCCTCGCCCAACGCCGGCTGGCCCGAGGCCGCCATGGCCGGCGCCCTGGGCGTGCGGCTGGGCGGCGTGGCGACCTATGATGGGGTTGCCTACCAACGCCCGACCTTCGGCGACGGCGCACCGCCCTCGCCGCGGGACCTGAGGCGCGGGCTTGGGCTCTATCTGCGCGCTTGCGGCCTCCTCGCCGCAGGCCTCGCCCTGGGAGGCTTCGCATGGCCGCGCTGATGATCCAGGGCTGCGGCTCCGACGTGGGCAAGTCGGTGCTGGTGGCCGGCCTTTGCCGCCTCTTCGCCAATCGCGGCCTGACCGTGCGCCCCTTCAAGCCGCAGAACATGTCCAACAACGCCGCGGTCACCG
Source organism: Phenylobacterium sp. (assembly GCF_030697925.1). Classification (GTDB taxonomy): domain Bacteria; phylum Pseudomonadota; class Alphaproteobacteria; order Caulobacterales; family Caulobacteraceae; genus Phenylobacterium. The sequence goes on from NZ_JAUYOJ010000092.1 coordinate 23,952, forward strand.
TCGACGGCGGCGAGATCGGCCGCGCCCAGGCGCTGCAGGCCGTCGCCTGCCGCACCCCGGCCACCGTCCACATGAACCCGGTGCTGCTGAAGCCCCAGAGCGATGTCGGCGCTCAGCTCGTCGTGCGCGGCAAGATGGCGGGGACCTGGCAGGCTCGCGCCTACCAGGACCGCAAGGGCGAGCTGCTGGACGTGGTGCTGGAGAGCTTCCGCGGCCTCGAGGCCGAGTGCGACCTGGTCATAATCGAAGGCGCCGGCAGCCCGGCCGAGACCAACCTCAGAGCTGGCGACATCGCTAATATGGGCTTCGCCCGCGCCGCGAAGGTCCCCGTCGTCCTGGTGGGCGACATCGACCGGGGCCACGTGATCGCCGCCCTGGTCGGCGCCCATGCGGTGCTGGACCCCGAGGACCGCGACATGATCGCCGGCTTCCTGATCAACAAGTTCCGTGGCGATCCCAGCCTGTTCGCCGATGGCCGCGCCGAGATCGTCCGCCGCACCGGCTGGGCCGATTGCGGCATGGCCCCCTGGCTGGCCGCCGCCCGGCGTCTGCCCGCCGAGGACGCCGTGGCCCTCGATCGCCTGGCCCCGGGCGACAGGCGCCGCGTGAAGATCGTCGCCCCCATGTTCTCGCGCATCGCCAATTTCGACGAGTTCGATCCCCTGCGCACCGAGCCGGAGGTGGACTTCGCCTTCGTACCGCCCGGCACGCCTCTGCCGGGGGACGCCGACCTGGTGATCCTGCCCGGGACCAAGGCGACCCTGGCCGATCTCGCCTTCCTGCGCGCCCAGGGCTGGGACATCGACCTCGCCGCCCACGTCCGGCGCGGGGGCCGGGTGCTGGGGGTCTGCGGCGGCTTCCAGATGCTGGGACGCTCGATCTCCGACCCCCTGGGCGTCGAGGGCCCGCCGGGCGAGGCCGCGGGCCTGGGTCTGCTCGACGTCGCCACCACCCTGACCGATGACAAGGTCCTCACCCCGGCCGCCGGGCGCCTGGCCGCCGGCGGTCGCTTCGAGGGCTACGAGATCCATGTGGGCCGCACGGAAGGCCCAGACCTCGCCCGCCCCCTGCTGGTCCGCAACGACGGGACCCCCGACGGCGCGATCTCCGCCGATGGCCGGGTCATGGGCGCCTATGTCCACGGCCTTTTCGGTCTGGGCGAGGCGCGGAGCGCCTTGCTGTCGCCCCTGGGCGCGACATCCGACGGGATCGACGAAACCGCCAGGGTCGACGCCGCCCTCGACGAGATCGCGTTGGCGTTGGAACAGGCCTTCGATATCGACGTACTGGCGGCCATCGCCGGCCTGGAGGCACGACCGTGACCGCGCTGCCCGATATCACCGCCCTCGACCGTAGCCAGGAGCCTGCCCTGCGCGCCCTGCTGGACGGCAAGGCCAAGCCGCTCGGCGCGCTGGGTCGCATTGAGGACCTGGCGGTGCAGCTGGCCCTGATCGCCGGCCGGCCGGACCCGACGACGGATCGCGCCCTGCTGCTGGTGTTCGCAGGCGATCACGGCCTCACGGAGTCCGGAGTCTCGGCCTATCCGTCGGCGGTGACCGTGGCCATGGTCGCCACCCTGCTGGCCGGCCGAGCCACCGCCAACGCCTTCGCCCAGGTGGCGGGGGCGGAGTTGCGGGTGGTGGACGCCGGCGTCGCCGCCGACCTCGCCCCGCATCCGGCCCTGATCTTCGCCAAGGTCCGCAAGGGCTCGCGCAACGCCGCCCTGGGACCGGCGCTCTCCGCCGACGAGGTGGACTCCGCCCTGGCCCGTGGCGCGGCCATCGCCCGCGAGGCCGCCGCCGAGGGCTTCGACGTCCTGGCGCTGGGCGAGATGGGCATAGGCAACTCGGGCTCCGCCGCCCTGCTGGTCCACCGCCTGGCGCCTGCGCCCTTGGCCGGGTGCGTGGGGCCCGGCGCCGGCCACGACGCCGCGGGCTTGGCGCGCAAGCTCGCCGTCCTCGAACAGGCCGCCGCCCGGGCCGACGCCGTCGACCCTCGCGAGGTCCTGGCCCAGTTCGGCGGGCTGGAAATCGTCATGATGGCCGGCGCCGTCTTGGGCGCGGCGGCGGCCCGCCGTCCGGTGCTGGTGGACGGCTTCATCTGCGGCGCCGCGGCCTTGGCCGCCATCCGCCTGGTTCCCGCCGCCGCCGACTACTGCATCTGGGCCCATCGCTCCGCCGAGCCCGGCCACGCCGCCATGCTGGTCGCGGCCGACGCCCGGCCCCTGCTCGACCTCGGCCTGCGGTTGGGGGAGGGGACCGGCGGCCTGCTGGCCCTGCCCCTGGTCCGCGCCGCCGCGGCCCTGCTCAGGGAAGTGGCCAGCCTCGACGATGTCCTGGCCGGGCGGCTCTGACATGGCCCGCCAGCTGCAGCTCCTCCTCTGCGCCGTCCAGTTCCTCACCTGGCTGCCCACGCCCAGGCTGAAGGATTTCGAGCCCGACTGGGTTTCGCGCAGCGCCCGCTACTTTCCCCTGGTCGGCCTGCTGGTCGGCGGAGCCTGCGCCTTGGTCTTCTGGGCCGCCTCCCAGGTCTGGAGCGGCTGGATTCCGGCGATCCTGGCGATCGCCGCCGGCGTGCTGATCACCGGCGCCTTCCACGAGGACGGCCTGGCCGACACCGCCGACGGCCTGGGTGGTGGGGCCGACCCCGCCAAGCGCCTGGCGATCATGAAGGACAGCCGCATCGGGACATACGGCGCCCTGGCCCTCGGTCTCGGCCTTGCCCTGAAGGCTGCGGCGCTGGCCACCCTGCCGGCGGGCCTGGGCGCCTGGGCGCTGATCGCCGCCCACGGGACCGGGCGCGGCGCGTCCGTGATCGCCATGCGCCTGCTGCCCTATGTCGGCGCGCCCGGGGCGTCGAAGTGGAAGTCGGCGCCCGTCGGCCTCTCGCTCGGCGAGATGCTGACCGCCCTGGTCTTCGCCGGCCTGCCCCTGGCGCTTTCGCCGGACGGGGTGGTGGTCCAGGGCCTCCTGCTAGCCTCGCCGCCGGCGCTGGTGTTGGCCCTCATCGCCCGCCGCCTGCTCGGCGGATACACAGGAGACGTGTTGGGAGCGGTCGAACAGGTCTTCGAGATCGGGTTCCTGCTGGGGGTCTCGGCGGCCTTCGCCCTGGCCGCCGCGCCGCGCGCATGAACGCACAAAATTCGCGTGTGACGCGAATTATTCAACCTTCACCATATAAAATAGGGGCGATTGACGCCAATTCCTGCGATAACTGTCAGCTCGGCGACGGACGGGCGCTGCGGAAGGCGTATTACTAGACCTGCTTTCAAACGCTGGGGGCGTTGACCGCAATGAGCGACGAGCAGGCCGATACGCGCACGGCGGCGGAATTGCGCCACCGCATGGCCAACACGTTCCAGTTGATGTCCGCCTTGGCGCGAATGCGCGGCCAGAGGGCCAGCGAACCCGAGGCGCGACGCCAACTCGTCTGGATGGCCGACGCCATCGGCTCGCTCGGCGCCCTGGAGCGCCACCGGCAGGAAGCGGGGATCGACTTCGCCGCCTATCTCGCCGACATGGCCCCGGTCTGGCAGCGGCGGCAGGGGACGCGGCCCGCCGAGATCCAGCTGTCCTGCGCCCAGCTGCACGTCTCTGACCAGGCGGCCTCGACGCTCGCGCTCATCGCCCAGGAGCTGATCGCCAACGCCCTGGCTCACGGCTATCCGGACGCGCGCGCCGGGGTGGTCAAGATCGGCCTCAAGCGTCTGGACGACGATCGTTGCGAGCTCACCGTGGTGGACGACGGCCAGGGTTTCGACCCGGCCGCGCCCGGGGCCCGCGAGCGGTTCGGCCTGTGGTTCGTGCGCAGCCTGGCGGCCCAGGTGCGCGGCGAGTTCGTGCTGGATTGCCAGGCCGGCGTCGCCGCCCGCCTGGTCTTCTCGCTCTAGCCGCGGGCCCGGTCGACGGACGGCTGCGGCAACAGGCGCTCATAGTTGCGCCGCACCACCTCGTAGCACTCGCATGACACGGCCTCGAGGCCTTCGCGGCTGATGATGTCCACAACCCCACGGCGATATCTGATGTAACCCTTTTCCTGCAAGGTGCGGGCGACGGCGGTGACTGTGGTCCTCTGCACCCCCAGCATATCGGCCAGGAACTCCTGGGTCAGGGCCACCGTGTCGCTGGTGATGCGGTCGTGGCAGGTCAGCAGCCAGCGGCAGAACCGCGCCTCGACCGAGTGCAGGGCGTTGCAGGCCACCGACTGCACGGCGTGGCCGAACAGGGCCTCGGTGTGCATGTCCACCATCACGCGGATCTTGGCGCTCTTCTCCCAGGCCTCGTGCAGCTGGCTCGCCCCGATGCGGGCGGCCCGGGTCGGGGTCTGGACGATGGCCCGCGACAGCGACTGGCGGGGCGACACCGCTCCCATCAATCCCAGCGCCCCTTCGCGCCCGATGGTTGCACTCTCGATGGCCGCGCCGTTCTCCATCAGGGTCATCAGCGAGATCACGCCGTCGTGCGGGAAATAGGCCGTATCGACCCGGTCTCCGGGCTCGTAGAGCAGACGTCCTCGTTCCAGATCCACCTGGGTGAGATGCGGCGCCACCAGCCTGTAGTCGTCAGGGGGCAGGGCCGAGAGCAAGCGATTTTGCACCGAGAGCAGGGGCCTTTGCATCGGGGAATCGAAACGCAGCCATATGGCTTGGGTTGCAAGTTATCGACGCCGCTCCGCAAAGACTGTCGAGAACTCGACACAAATGCGACGTCTGCTCCGCAAAAGCAGAATTGGCTCACCAAAAGCAGCGAAGACCTTGCCCATGGTCCCGGCGGGCAAATATTCTCGGCAAGTCGACGCAAGTATATCTCCGGCGCCGAAATTCCCAGGGTGAGAATCCACTGCTGACCTTGAGGCGATGATCTTACGACTTCGAGCGCGACGATGCGTCGCAGAATCGCCTCAATCCAGCGCGGACGGGGGCTGACGCCTCAGTGGAAGTGCAGGTTCGCGCGTCCGCCCAGGTGCGGTTCGTGGCGGGTCGCGTTGGCCATGGCGATCTCCCAGGCGAACTTCACCGGCCCGCCCTGCGAGATCCAGACATCGGCGTCCTCGCAGGCCATCTTCAGCAGGGTGAGCTTCGGATCGGACTTGCCCTGCGGGTACCACGCGGCGACGACGGCGTTCCAGTACTTGTCGATCCGGACCTGGTCGTGCTGCACGGTCAGCTGGCCGCAGATGCAGGCCTGCACGTCGCGCTGCTGGAAGACAAACATCGCCTTGTGACCCGCGCCCACGTGCTGGGCCAGGTCGCTGTCGGACCTGGTGAAGAACCAGATCTCCTCGGCCTCGCGCTCGACGAAGGCGGTCATCGGCTGGGTGTGATGGGCCAATCGGCCGACCACGCCCAGCATCCCGACCTGATGGCGTTCGATCTCTTCCCACAACCGGCGCTCTACGGCGACGCGGTCGTTCATAGCGATGCTCATGACGGCTCCTGGGTTAGGTGCGCTACAACCTCAACCCTTGAGCCGCCATGGAGTTCCGAGCTGGGCCGTAGGCCTAGAGCGTGACCGCTCTTAGCTGAATCGGGATTCCGGATATCTGCGGATCATGATTCAAGGTCCAGGCTGGGCAGGAGGCCAGCTTGGATGGGTCGGCCGTATTCTCTGGATCTTCGGGATCGCGTGGCTCGGTTCGT
>NZ_JAUYOJ010000093.1 GCF_030697925.1 Phenylobacterium sp.
ACGAACCGAGCCACGCGATCCCGAAGATCCAGAGAATACGGCCGACCCATCCAAGCTGGCCTCCTGCCCAGCCTGGACCTTGAATCATGATCCGCAGATATCCGGAATCCCGATTCAGCTAAGAGCGGTCACGCTCTAGCGTAGCGTGAAGCTGGGCCTTACGCTGCCGCCTCCTGAGTGGCTCCGGCATGCCCCATCCCCGAACGACATCCGCCATCCTCTGGGCCTGGCTGGTCGCTGGAACCCTCGATATCGCCGACGCGGCGGTCTGGTCGCTGATCAAGGGCGGCTCGCCGATGGACATGCTGCGCTATGTGGCCAGCGGGCCTTTCGGCGACGGGGCCAAGGACGGCGGAACGCCCATGGCGCTCGCCGGGCTCGGCGTTCACTTCGCGATCATGCTGGTGATGGTCGCCACCTATGTCCTGGCGGCCAAGCGCCTGCCCGTGCTCGTCGCCCGGCCTTGGATTTTCGGACCGCTCTACGGGCTTGGCCTGTATTGCGTGATGTTCCTTATCGTCCGGCCCCTGCGCTTCGGGACCTGGCCGAACCTGGCGCCTGACAGCCTGACCAACCAGCTCGTCGCCCACATCGTCTTCGTGGGCCTCTCAATCGGCCTGATCACCGCCCATTTCCTGCGCAAGCCCGCCGACTGATTGCCCTCGCCAACTGAACGGCGACAACCTAGCCTGCGGACTCAAAGGGGCGCGCCAGACGCCGCTGGGAGGACATCATGAGAACGCTCGCCATCACCCTCGCCGCCCTGCTGGCGGCCGGTACGGCGCACGCCAAGACCCTCGCCGTGGGGCCGGGCGCGAACGCCCAGGAGCGCGTCCAGACCGCCCTGATCGACGCCAAGCCCGGTGACGTGATCGAGCTGGCCGCCGGCCGTTACGAGTTCACCGACGGCCTCTCGCTGGACATCGACGGGGTGACCGTCAAGGGCGCGGGGCCGGGCGCGACCATCCTGTCCTTCGCCGGCCAGAAGGGCGCGGGCGAGGGCCTGCTGGTCACCTCCGACCGCGTGACGGTCCGCGACTTCTCCCTGCAGGACACCAAGGGCGACGGCATCAAGGCCAAGGGCTCCGACCAGATCAGCTTCCTGAACCTGGTGGTCGAGTGGACCGGCGGGCCGAAGGAGACCAACGGCGCCTATGGGGTCTATCCGGTCTCCTCGACCAATGTGCTGATCGACAAGGTCACGGTGCGCGGCGCCTCGGACGCCGGCATCTATGTGGGACAGTCCAAGAACATCGTGGTCCGCAACTCGACCGCGGAATTCAACGTCGCCGGGATCGAGATCGAGAACTCGATGAACGCCGACGTGTACGACAATGTGGCCACCCGCAACGCTGGCGGCATCCTGGTGTTCGACCTGCCGAACCTGCCGCAGATGGGCGGCCATTCGACCCGGATCTTCCGCAATAGGGTGGTCGACAACGACACGCCCAATTTCGCGCCCAAGGGCAATATCGTCGCCAATGTGCCCACCGGCACCGGCGTCATGCTGATGGCCAACAAGAACGTCCACGTGTTCGACAACGAGATCGACGGAAACGCCAGCGCCGCGGTGATCCTCATCGCCTACAGCCAGACGTTCGACGACAAGACCTACAACCCCCTGCCCCGCGACATCGTGGTGCGGAACAATCGCCTCGGCCGCAACGCCTGGGCGCCGGCCTTCACCGGCGGGGCGATCCTGGCCAAGGCCCTGGGCGGGACCGTGCCGCCGGTGATCTGGGACGGCGTCGTGGCCTGGCCTGGTAGCGAGGCGGTGCGGGTGCGGCTGAGCGACGGACCGGTGGTCAATCTCAACCTGCCCAAGCCCGGCGCGATGATGGAGGCCAATCCCAAGATCTCGCCCACCCTGGGCGAGGCGGTGATCGAGGAGCCCAAGCCCGTGGTGCTGCCGTCCGACCAGGACAAGCTGATCCCTTGAAACGGCTGGCCGCCATCCTCGCGGCGGCCGTTCTGTTGGGCGCCACGCCCCAGGCCCCGCCCGTCGCCCTGGACGCGCTGCTGGCCGAGACGCCGGCGCCGACCCTGGACGCCTATCGGCTATTCGTCGACGCTGGCGCGCGCTCGCCCAACGGTCGGGTGACGCCCTATGGGCTGAATACCCCGCTGTTCAGCGACTATGCCGAGAAGTTCCGCTTCGTCTTCCTGCCCCCCGGCAAGGCCGCGGCCTACACCGCAGCCGGGGCGCTGGACTTCCCGGTCGGCACGACCCTGGTCAAGACCTTCGCCTATCCCGCCGACTTTCGCCGGCCGGGCGAGAAGGTTCGCTTCCTGGAGACCCGGCTGCTGGTCCGAAAGGCCGACGGCTGGACCGCCCTGGCCTATGTCTGGAACGACGATCAGACGGTGGCGACCCTCAAGCGCGCCGGGACCCGGCTGGATGTCAGCTTCATCGACGCCGCCGGCCGCGCGCGCCAGGTCGACTACGCCGTGCCCAATGTGAACCAGTGCAAGGATTGCCACGCGGTGGCCGGCGAGATCGCGCCGCTCGGGCCCAAGGCGCGAAACCTCAACGGCGCCTTCGCCTATGCCTCGGGACCTGAGAACCAGCTTGCCCGCTGGAGCCGCATGGGCATGTTGACCGGCGTGCCGAACCCGACAAAGGCGCCGCGCACCGCGGTCTGGGACGATGTCGTCGAGCCGCTGGCGGCGCGCGCCGACGCCTATCTCGACGCCAATTGCGCCCACTGTCACAACGCCCGCGGCATGGCCTCCAACTCGGGCCTGTTCCTCGAAGTGGAAGAGACCCGGCCCGCCGCCCGGGGGATCGGCAAGCGGCCGGTGGCGGCCGGGCGCGGCTCAGGCGGGCTGGAGGTCTCCATCGCCCCGGGGGACCCCGCCGCCTCGATCCTGCTGCACCGGATGAGATCGGACGAACCCGGCGTCATGATGCCCGAACTCGGCCGTTCGCTGGTCCACGACGAAGGCGTCGCCCTGATCGCCCAATATATCGCCGGCCTCGAACCGGCGCGTTGACGGCGCCCGAATGGCTCGACGCACCTCCAGCTTCATCCCGATGTCGCCGAAGAGGCCTTAGGATTCCGCCTGACAACATAGAGACTTTCAGCCTCTTTCGCCGGGAATTACTACCCAAGATAGGTATCTCAATAGACGATCGCGCCCGAATGCAACTCCGTTGCTAATCCGGTCGGGCGACCGAGATCAATACCAAGCTGACACCTCGCGATTAAGTTCTTTGAATTAACCATTTCTGAGGCCTAGCTTCTGCTTTGAAGGCATAGGGAGGCTTCTATGGCGACCACCGAACGTTTCGACTTCTCTGCATTCGATAACGGCGTTGGCAATTCCGGCTTTGAATTCGCCCACGGGCCCGGCGTCGACCTGCGGCCCCAATTGCCGGAGACCACGCCCGACCTGATCGGCGTCGACCTGACCCACCGTATCGACGTGGCGGACGTGGCTTTTGCGGCCGCAGCCGGTGGAGGGTCGGGCAAGCCCGGCGGCGGCGGCGGCGGCGGATTCTCCTTTTCGCCCTACACGACGACGGCGAGCGCCTACAACATCACCATCGAGTTCAAGGGCGGCAATTGGACCCAGGATCTGCACGACGTCTTCGTGGGCGCGGCCGACCGCCTGGCCAATCTGATCGTCGGCGACGTCCAGAACGTCAATGTCATCATGAAGGGTGGGCCACGCCTGGTGGACGACATCCTGGTCATCGCCGAGCTGAAGAACATTGATGGGGCTGGCGGAATCCTCGGCCAGGCCGGACCTACCTCGGTGCGCACCGGTAGCTACCTCCCGGCGACGGCGTCCATGCAGTTCGACATTGCTGACGCAGCCAACTTCTTCGCCCAGGGCCTGTTCGACGAGATCGTCGGCCACGAGATGATACACAGTGTCGGTTTCGGGACGATCTGGTCCTATCTGGGCCTGGTCAGCGGCACCAATTTCGTCGGCGCCAAGGCAACCGCGGAATACAACGCCCTCCTGGACAACGGTTCGGCGGCCGGAGTTCCGCTGGAAACCGGCGGCGGATCCGGCACTGCCGGCTCGCATTGGTCGGAAACGATCTTCGAGCATGAACTCATGACCGGCTATATCGACGCCGCGCCGGACCCGCTCAGCCGCATGACCGTCGCCTCGTTGCAGGACCTGGGCTACCAGGTCAACTACTCGGGGCCGATCGACGGTTACGCCCTGGCCTAGGCGCCTTCCGGCGAAGCGGATTGCCGATGAGCCTCAGCCTTTCCCCGCATGAAGCGCCCAGGCGGTGGCCAGATCCTGGACCACGTGGCCGAGGGATTTGTAGACAGTGACCTCCTCTGGCGTGCGGCGGCCCGGGACCCTGCCCGACAGCACCTCTCCGATCTCGGCGACGATATGGTCGTCGCCAATCAGGCCAGTGGCCTTGGCGCGGAGGAACTCGGCGCCTTGGCGCAGCACGCCTTCCCGACTGTCGGCGATGAAGCGGGCGGCGACCACCAGGTCGTTGTCGACCTCCACCGGCCCCGCATAGCTGGAACCCACCAGGTTCAGGTGGGTCCCCGCCGCGACCCAGGCGCCCTTCAGGATCGGTTCGGCGGACGGCGTCAGGGTGCAGATCACGTCGGCCCGGGCCACGGCGGGCTCGACCTCGGCATGGGCCGTGACAGGCAGGCCAAGCTCGGCGCCGAGCTTGGCGGCGAAGGCCTCGCGGCGGCCGGCGCCGCGGCCCCAGACATCGACCGCCGCCAGCTTGCGGACCTTGGCGATGGCGCGGGCATGGGTCGCGGCCTGCTCCCCGTAGCCCAGCAGGGTCAGGCGCGAGGCCTCCGGACGGGCGAGCGCGTCGGTGGCCACGGCGCTGGCCGCGGCGGTGCGGATGGCGGTGATTTCGCCGGCATGGAGTACGCAGACCGGGGCCCCACTGTCGGGATCGAACAGCACCACCACGCCCTGATGCGACTGGACTCCCTTGGCGAAGTTGTCGGGGAAGATGCTGATCAGCTTGGCGCCGAAGGCCGCGGTCTCGCCCATGGCCCCCGGCATGATCCCGAACATCCGCCCCTCGGCCAGCGGGATGATCGAGCGCAGGTGCTGGCGGGTGGTCCCCGCGGAAAGCGCGATCATCGCCTCGCGCACGATGGGGATAGCGACGTCGTAGGTCAGCCGACGAGCGACCTCCTCGCGATCGATCAGGCGCATCTCATGCCTCCGCCTGGGCGAAGGTCCCGGCGTAGGTGTCACGCAGCAGGTTCTTCTGCACCTTGCCCATGGCGTTGCGCGGCAGCTCCTCGACAAAGAACACCCGCTTGGGGGTCTTGAAGGCGGCGAGCTTCTCGCGCGCGGTGGCGATCATGGCGGCTTCGTCCCCCTGCCCCATGACCACGGCCACCACCGCCTCGCCGAAGTCGGGATGGGGCACGCCCACCACCGCGCTCTCGGTGACGCCCGGAAGTTCGTCGAGGATCAGCTCGATCTCCTTCGGATAGACGTTGAAGCCGCCGGAGATGATCAGGTCCTTGGCCCGGCCCGAGATCCAGACCCGGCCGTCGGGGTCTCGGCGGCCGACATCGCCGGTCAGGAAATAGCCGTCGGAGGTGAACTCCTCGGCGGTCTTCTCCGGCATCCGCCAATAGGCGGAGAACACGCTGGGCCCCTTGATCTCAATGACTCCGGTCGCCTCGCCGCCGCCGATGCGCAGGTCCACCCCCGGCAAGGGATAGCCGACGCTGCCGGCGATGCGTTCGCCGTCCAGCGGGTTGGTGGTGATGATCACCGCCTCGCTCATCCCGTAGCGTTCCAGAATGCGCATTCCGGTGCGATCTTCGAACTCGGCGAAAGTGGATTCCAGCAGGGGCGCCGAGCCGCAGATGAACAGGCGCATGTGTCGGGCGGCGTGGCGGGTGAAACCCGGATTGGCCAGCAGGCGGGTGTAGAAGGTCGGCACCCCCATCATCACCGTTGACCGGGCCAACCCCGCCAACACCTGGCCGTCGTCGAACTTCGGCAGCCAGACCATCGGCGCGCCCGACAGGAAGGCGCAGTGCAGGGCCACGAACAGGCCGTGCACATGGAAGATCGGCAGGGCGTGCAGCAGGACATCATCGGCGCTGAAGCCCCAGGCCTGGTGCAGGGCCTGTGCGTTGGCCGCCAAATTGCCGTGGCTGAGCATGGCGCCCTTGGAACGGCCCGTGGTGCCGGAGGTGTAGATGATCGAGGCCAGATCGGCGCCGTCGCGGGGCGTGGTCGGGAGCAGCGGCTCGCGTGTCCGGGCGTCGGCGACGAAGGCCTCAGCGTCCTCGACGAACAGCACCGGCTCGGCGTCCTCAAGGAAGTAGTCGACCTCGGTCTCGGTATAGGCGGTGTTGAGCGGCAGGAAGACCGCTCCGACCTTCAGCGTCGCCAGATAGACCGCCACCGCGGCGACGCTCTTTTCCGACTGCAGGGCGATGCGGTCGCCGGGCTGGACTTCGTGGTCGATCAGCAGGGCGGCCGTGCGGGCCACATCGTCCTCGAACTGGCCGTAGGAGATGGCGGTCCCATCGGCCAGCAGGAACGCGGGCCTGGTCCGGTCGGCGGGGAAACGGGCGGCGAGCAGGTCGTAGAGGTTCATCATCCCTCAGAGCGGCAGGGCGGTGGTGAACTTGATCTGCTCCATCGCGAAGGCGGAGGAGACGTCGTTCAGCGGCGCGGTGGCGATCAGGCGTTTGTAGAAGCGGTCATAGGCGGCGATGTCGGAGACCACCACCTTCAGCAGATAATCGGTCTCGCCGGCCATGCGGTAGAACTCCACCACCTCGGGCAGCGCCGCCGCGCCCTTGGCGAAGGCGGCGATCCAGGTCTCGTCGTGATGGCTGGTCTTGATCGAGACGAAGACCACCAGACCCAGGTCCAGCTTCTCGCGCGCCAGCAGGGCCACCCGCCGCTCGATGACCCCCTCGTCGGTGAGACGCTTGACCCGCTTCCAGCACGGCGTCTGGGACAGGCCGACCCGCTCGGCGAGCTCGGCCACGGGGATGGTGGCGTCGGCCTGCAGCTCGCGTAGGATTCGCCGATCTATCGGATCGAGGAGAACGTCTGACACGTCACGGGCCGCCTGCTGAGAATGATGTTCTCCATTCTGCCGCTCAGGCGTCGAATGGGACAATGCCTTTCTCGCCGACTCGCGGCACTCTTGAGTTGAGAAACTCCAAGAGGGCGAGATGCTGGACGCGTTCAATCGGCACCCGAGCGAGGTGGGCGAGACCTATGTCGAGCACCTGGGCCACGCCGGCGGCTTTGGCGCGGAGATGGTCGCGGCCGGGCTGGCGTGCCTGATCCACGCCGTCTTTCCCTTCTGGTTCGAGAGGACCGCGAGCCTGTGCATCCAGCGCCTGCACGCCCAGATGATCGCGCGCCGCCGTATCACGCCCCAGGACGACGCCCGCGGCCAGGCCGAGACCTGGTCGTATTCGATCTAGGCGTCCATAGCCTGTTCGAGCGCGGCGTGGGCCGCGCGGGCTTGAGCCCATAGGGCCGGATCGGTGAGATCCTGCGGCGCGATGGCCTCGGGCCAGTGAGCCTCCACGGTCCGCGTTAACCGCTCCCAGCGGGCCTCGTTCAGCAGGAAGCGAGGATCGATCCCGGCCTTGGCGGCCTCGTCCACCGGAACCCGCAGGCGCAGGCAGGCCGGGCCGCCGCCGTTGCGCATGCTCTCGCGAACATCGACCACCACCGCCCTGGAGATCGGGTTGTTGGCGGCGACGATCCGTTCGACCTCGGCCCAGACCCGTTCGTTCTCGCGCGCCTCGATAGGCAGGATCAGAGCCATGGCGCCGTCCGGCAGGGTCACGAGCTGGGAATTGAACAGGTACGACGTGATGGCGTCCGCCAGGCTGACGCCCTGGGTCTCCACCACGTGCAGGTTGGGCAGCCGGCCGTGCAGGGCGGCGTAGAGGCCCTCGGCGTCCTCGAAAGCCTCCGGATGGGTCAGCAGCACGCTCTCATTGGCGACGGCCACCACGTCGTTGTGGAAGGCGCCGGCCTGGACGGCCTTGGCGCTCTGCAGGGCGAACAGCGGATCGGAGAGGCCGGCCAGGCGCGCGACCGCCTCGCTGGCCCGGCGGCTCTGGCGTTCGGGGAAGGCCCCGCCGCGCAGCTCGCCATGGGCGAAGACATTGATCCCGGCCGACCCGTGGCTGGGCGCCAGGCGCATGTGGTTGGCCGCCCCCTCGTCGCCGAAATGACGGGCCGAGGGCAAGGGTCCGTGGACGGCGAAGCGGGCCTGGTCGCGGAACACCCGGCGCAGGAGGTTGTGGGTCTCCGGGCCCTCGAAGCTTCGATGCAGCATGCCGGCGAGGTTGGCGGTTACCAGGTGGACCCGGCCATCGGCGGTGTCGGGGCCCGCCAGGACCGTGGCGGCGTTGGCGCGCCACATGCTCGAAGCCGAGCAGACGGCGCGGAACAGGGCCAGATCCTGCGAGGCCGCGCGGGCTAGGACCTCGTTGTCGGACCCTTCGAAGCCGAAGGGGCGCAGCGCGTCGGCGGTGGGGCGCATCGGCGGCGGCAGGAAGCCCTGGGTCAGGCCCAGATCCATGACCGCGCGCATCTTGGCCAGGCCCTGCAGGGCCGCGGCGCGGGGATAGGCGGTCTCGCCGAAGTTGGTCTGGGAGGCGACATTGCCGACCGAGAGGCCCGCATAGTTGTGGGTCGGCCCGACCAGGCCGTCGAAGTTGATCTCGATGGCTGTCACGCCGTCAGGCCCGTGCTGATCCTGAACTGGGCGGAGTCCGACTCCAGGCTGGCCACCGGATAGGCGCAGTAGTCGGCGGCGTAGTATGCGCTGGGCCGGTGATTGCCCGAGAGGCCCGGCCCGCCGAAGGGCGCGGTGGCCGCCGCCCCGGTGGTGGGGCGGTTCCAGTTGACGATCCCGGCGCGGGCCTCGTTCCAGAACCTGCGATAGAGCGCATCGTCGTCGCTCAGCAGGCCCGCGGCCAGGCCGAAGCGGGTGGCGTTGGCCGTGGCGATGGCGGCGTCGAAGTCCGGCGCGCGGATGAGCTGCAGCAGCGGGCCGAAATTCTCGCTGTCAGGAACCTCGAGGCCGGTGACATCGACCAAGCCTGGGGTCAGGAACGGCCGGTCCGGGGTGGTCGGTTGGAGTTCGCGGATCGCCACGCCGCCCAGGCGTTGTTGGGCCAGCAGCAGGCTCTTGGCCGAGGCGAGGTCGATCACCGGGCCCATGAAGGGCTGCGGATCGTCGAACGGCGCGCCGACCTTGATCCGATCGATGAGGGCGGTGAGCGCATCGACGATCATATCGCCCGCCGCGCCCTGGGGCACGATCAGCCGCCGGGCGCAGGAACAGCGCTGGCCCGCCGAGACATAGGCCGACTGGACGATCAAGTGGGCGGCGCTCTCGGCGTCCGCCACGTCCCAGGCGATCAGCGGATTGTTGCCGCCCAGCTCCAGGGCGACGATCTTCTGCGGCTGGTCGGCCAAGGCCACATGGATCGCCTTGCCGGCGCTCACGCCGCCGGTGAACAGCACCCCGTCGACACCCTCGTGGGCGACCAGGGCCTTGGCGGTGTCCGCCCCGCCGGTCAGCACCTGCAGAACGTCGGCAGGAACGCCCGCCTCGCGCCACAGCTCGACCAGCAGGACGCCGCTCGCCGGGGTCTTCTCGCTGGGCTTGAACACCACGGCGTTGCCGGCCAGCAGGGCCGGCGCCATGTGGCCGTTGGGCAGGTGCATGGGGAAGTTGAACGGCCCGATCACCGCCAGCACGCCGTGCGGCCGATGGGCCAGGCGCGCGCGGGCGCCGGCCGCCTCCCCCGTCCGCTCGCCGGCGCGCTCGGCCTGGGCGCGGATCGAGACCTCGACCTTGGCGGAGACGGTGTCGGCCTCGGTCAGCGTCTCCCAGAACGGCTTGCCGGTCTCGCGGCTGATCAGGGTGGCGATCTCCTCGCGCCGGTTGCGGGCGAGGTCGGCGAAGACCCGGGCGATCCGGCAGCGCTCCTCCAGGGGCGTCACCGACCAAACGGCGAAGCCCTTGCGCGCGCGCGCCACGGCGACGTCAACCTCGGCGGCCGACGCGGCGGGGCCCTGCCAGACCACTTCGCCGGTGCAAGGGTCGGTGGAGACGATCTCAGAATTCGACATGACGCACGCGGTCTCCGACTTGAACATTGAGCGCCCGGGCCAGGTCGGGCGTCAGGGTGACGCCAGCCTCGCCGCTCCAAATCCGGCCGCGCGAGGCCCGGAAGCCGGCCGCGTGGCCGGCGGCCACCAGCATCTCCGGCCCATCTTCGCAGGGGCCGATGGCCGCCACGATGGAAACCCGGCTCTCGCGCACGGCCTTCAGGCTGTCGATGTCGGCCACCATGGTCGGTCCGGCGTCGAAAATATCGACGCATCCCTCGAAACGGAACCCCTCCTCCATCAGGAGGGCCTGGGCGCGCAGGCCGTCGGGATGGCACTGACCAACGCTGGCCGCGGCCTCCGGCGACAGCAGGTTGAGATAGATCGGATATTTGGGGCCCAGGTCGGCGATCACCTGCTTGCCGGCGCCGACGCTGATCTTATCGGCCTCGGAGAACTCCAGGCCGTAGAAGCGCTTGCCCACCGCCTCCCAGAACGGCGAGACGCCATCCTCGTCCTGATAGCCGCGAAGTTCCGAGACCACCCGGTCGCCGAACCAGTCGCGATGCTCGGCCATGAACAGATAGCGGCTGCGCGCCATCAGCCGGCCGCCGGCCACGCCGCGCAGGCCCGGCCGCACGAACAGGCCGCCGACCTCGGCCGAGCCGTCATAGTCGTTGACCGGCGTCAGCAGGGTGTTGTCGACGCTCTTGCCAAGCGCCTGGGAGCTCTGGCGGATGCGGCCGATGCGATAGGAATAGAACGGCCACTCGCCGCCGACGCTGGGGAAGATGCAGCCGGTGCCGACCACCTCATCGCCGATCTCCAGGACCAGCAGCAGTTGGCTGTGGCCGCGCGCGCCGGCGAAGGCCGCGGCGCTGCCGGCCAGCAGGGCGGCCAGCTTGTCGCGGCAAGACGGCAGGTTGGTCATGCCCAGGCCCGCGGTCTTGGCGAGCGCGTGCAGGGCCTCCAGGTCCTGGGCTCCCGCGGCCCGGATGACGACGCCGGTGGCGATCATGAAATCCTCCGCAGAATGATCGAAGCTCAAGTGGCTTATTGTGCTAGGGTTTGTGCGAAATGGGCGGCGGAAGACCGGGGGTCAGGCCGCAGATCATGCGGCGAAATAGGGCTTTGGACGGATATTCTGCATTCGACCAGCTGGACCTGAAGATCCTGGCGATTCTCCAGGCGCAGGGCCGCATCACCAACCAGGCCCTGGCCGAGCAGGTGGGGCTTTCGGCCAGCGCCTGCCTGGCGCGGGTGCGCCGGCTGGAGGCCGCCGGCCTGATCCAGGGCTATCACGCCCGTCTCGACATCGAGCGTATCCGGCCCACCGTGACGGTGTTCGGGGAGGTGACCTTGAAGAGCCACCGCCCCGCCGACCTGCTGGCCTTCGAGGCTGTGCTGGCGGAAATCCCCGAGGTGGTGGAGGCCGCCCAGGTCTCGGGCTCCTTCGACTATCTGATCAAGGTGGTGGCGCCTGACGTGCGCGCCTGGGGCGAACTGGCCGACCGCCTTCTGCAGGAGGGCCTGGGCGTCGACAAGATCGCCAGCCACATCCTGATGAAAGACGCCAAGCCCTATCGTGGGACGCCGGTCACCCCTGCCCCATCGCGGCCTTGATCTTGGCCGCGGGGATATCCCCCGTGGCGAGCTTGGCGAGGATCAGGGCGGAGAGCTGGGCGCGTTCGACGAAGCTCTCGGGCCAGGCGTGCTCGGCCTCGCTGTGGATGTCGCCGCCGCGGACGCCCAGGGTGTCGACATTGGGCAGGCCGGCGGCGAACAGGTTGTTGCCCTCGCAGACCCCGCCGGACGAGGCCCAGGTGATCTCCTGGCCGAGCAAGGCGCCGGCTTCCTTCACCGCCCCGAACAGCTGCTGCTGCGCCGGAGTGAAAGGCTTGGCGGGGCGGGTGAAGCCGCCGTGCAACTCGGCCTCGATACCCTCGGCGGCGGTGGCGGCCACGGCGTCCTGCACGAACTTCAGCGCCCACTCCCCCGCCTCGCGATCGGGCAGGCGGATGTTGAACCGCACCACCGCACGGTCGGGCACCATGTTCAGCGGCCCACCGCCGTCGATGCGGGCGACGTTGAGGGTCACGCCCTCGCGCCGGCCATTGGCGGCGACCAGGCGCGTTGCCAAGTCGGCGGCCGCGGCGATGGCGTTCCTGCCCTTGTCGAAGTCGCGGCCGGCATGGGCGGCTCGACCCCGCACCACCACGTGGAAGTTGCCGGATCCCTTGCGCTGGGCGGCGAGCGCCCCACCCGCCATGGCCGGCTCGTAGGTCAGGCCTACATGGCCGCCGCGTGCGAGCTCGGCCAAGTGCGGCGCGGAGGCCAGGGAACCGATCTCCTCGTCGGGCGACAGCAGGACCCGGTAGCCCAGGCTGTCGCGGGCCGGGTGATGCTCGAAGGCGGCGAGCGCCCCCAGCATCACGCTGATGCCGCCCTTCATGTCGGCGATGCCCGGGCCGTTCAGCGCCCCGTCGGCACGGGTCACCACCTGGGTGAAGCCGCTCTCGGCCGGATAGACCGTGTCATAGTGGCCAGTGAGCACCACCTGGACCGGGGCGTCGGGCCGCACGGTCAGGCGCAGGGCCGGGGTGTGGCGCTGGGCCTTGAGTTCGCCGTCGGCGGCGACCTCGTGGCTGTCGGCCAGGGGCAAGGCCTCGACCTGGCCCGGCAGGTCGCCGAGCACTCCCTGGAAGACGGCGCACTGGGCCTCGAGGCCCGGAAGATTGCGGCTGCCGGAACCGATGGCGCACCAGTCGATGGCGCGGCCGACCAGATCGGTTTCCTGCCCGGCGAGACGGTCGAGGATGGCGGAGTCGGAGGAATCCAGTTTCATGCGCGCGAGCCTCGCGCCGAACGGCGTCTCCGCGCAAGGCCCGGAGGACTGAATGACGATCCCGTTCCTGTCGCGCCTGGACCCCGAGGCGACCGAGCTGTGGCGTGGCCTGCTGGAGCGGGCGCTGGGCGAGCCGGTGACTCTAGGTTTGCCAGCTGATCGCGGCGCGGTGGAGATCGCGGTGGTCGCCAATCCGCCGCCGGGCGAGCTCGCGACCCTGCCGAACCTGAGGTTCATCCAGTCGGCCTGGGCTGGGATCGATGGCCTGATGGCCGACCCCGCCCTGCCCCGCCAGGTCGCCCTCGCCCGGCTGATCGATCCGACCCTGGCCGCCCAGATGGCGGAGGCCGTGGCGGCCCATGTCCTGGCCTTGCACCGCCAGGCGCCGGCTTACGCCGCCCAGCAGTCGCAGGGGCTTTGGCGCAAGCTGCCACAGCCCCCGACCACCGAACGACGGGTCGGCCTGCTGGGTTACGGTGAGATGGGAAGAGCCTGTGGCAAGGCGCTGACAGGACTTGGCTTTCTGGTGTCCCACTGGACGCGATCGAGCGGCGACCTGGACGACCTCCTGGCGCGCAACGAGATCGTCGTGAACCTGCTGCCGCTGACCCCGGAGACGCGGGGAATCCTCGGCCAGGCGACCTTCACGCGCATGCGGCCCGGCGCGGCGATCATCAATGTCGGGCGTGGCGGGCACCTGGCCGAGGCCGACCTGATCCCGGCCCTGGACTCCGGCCAGCTTGGCCACGCCGTCCTCGACGTGTTCGAAACCGAGCCCCTGCCCGCCGATCACCCGTTCTGGCGCCACCCGAGGATCACCATCACCCCGCACGCCGCGGCGATCACCGACCCGGCCAGCGGCGCCCTGCGAGCCGCCGAGAACATCGCCCGTTTCCGCGCCGGCGAACCGGTCGTCGGTCTGGTGTCACACCAATCCGGGTACTGACCCTAAGGCTCGTCGAGATGTAGCCAGGCGGCTTGGGTCGCCAATCGGTAGTCCTCGCTCCACGGCGGGCCAAGCGACGCCCCGATCTCCTTGAGGCGCGCCTCAAGCGTGGGCTCATCGACGCCCACTAGGTCGCGGACGAGGCGAGGCTGGTCGCGCTCGACGACCCGGTGGACCTGCAACCCCAGGGCCGTGCATCCCGCCGCGACGACATCGCGATAGAAGGCCCCCTCGGCGGCATGCATGCGCGCATGCACCCGCAGGATGTCCTCGAGCGTCTCGGGAAGCCTTGCGGTTCCGGTCGGAACCACGGCGCGGCGAACGCTGACGCCGTCGCGCCGAAGGTCGGCGATCAGGTTTCCGATCTCATGCGCCGCGTTCGCCGCCGTCGCTGTCCGGATGCCTTCGATGAAGGCCTCGGCCTTGGCCGCATCGACCTCTGCGGCCTGGTGATAGGCGAAGCGTTCGTGGCCATCGGCAAAGACGACCCGCCGCCGCTCGATCACCTGCGGCGCACTTGGATCGCCCGCGAGAGCGACGACCGCCGTCCAGTAGGTGTGGGGACGAAACCCCAGGACGGCGAAGGTTGGCCTGCTTTGCATGACGTGCTCCGGGGCGGCGCCTGTCTCCACAATCTACAGCCTCTCGCACCGTTGGGCCGTCGGAACCTTAGACCGGGAGTTCGGTCACCGACTTGACCTCCTCCAGCACGGCGTAGGTGCGGGTCTCGCGCACGCCCGGCATGCGCACCAGGACGTCGCCCAGAAAGCCGCGATAGGCCTCCATGTCGCGCACCCGCGCCTTGATCAGATAGTCGAACCCGCCGGCCACCATGTGGCATTCGAGGATTTCGGGACTACGCTGCGCGGCCTGGGCGAATTGCGTGAAGGTGTCGCCGGTAGTCCGGTCGAGCTGGACCTCCACGAAGATCAGCAGGGCCCGGTCGATGGCCTTGGGGTCCAGCAGGGCCGAGTACCGCAGGATCACGCCGCGCTCCTTCAGGCGGCGGACTCGGTCCGAACAGGCCGAGGGCGAGAGGTGGCATTGCTGGGCCAGGTCGAGGTTGCTGATCCGGCCATCCCGCTGCAGGACCCGCAGCAGGCGGCGGTCGATCTCGTCCAGCTGCACATCATTCGGCATTGGTGAATCGTTCCGTGTTTTTGTCCGGCCAATCGGCCATATCTACGCAGGACATTCGATAACATAAGAGATATGCCGGACGATAGAAGATCCACTCCTTCAAGGCCACGCCCCATGACCTCCTGGACCGCTCTCGACGACCTTTCCGCCAAGTATCGCGACGAGACCGATGCGGTCACCGCCCTGCTGGCCGCCCAGCCTCTGTCGGCGATGCAGCGGGCGGCCGTGCGCGCCGAGGCCGAGGAACTGGTCCGCGCCGCGCGCAGGTCGGCCAAGCGCCAGGGCGTGGTCGAGAGCTTCCTGCAGGAGTTCAGCCTCGGCACTCGCGAGGGCCTGGCCCTGATGTGCCTGGCCGAAGCGCTGTTGCGCACGCCCGACCAGGACACCCGCGACCGGCTGATCGCCGAGAAGATCGGCAACGCCGATTGGGCGAGCCACCTGGGTCAGTCCGACAGCCTGTTCGTCAACGCCTCCACCTGGGGCCTGATGCTCACCGGCAAGCTGGTGGAGGTGGACGACGAGGCCCGCAACGACCTGCCGGGCTTCCTGAAGCGGCTGGCGGAGCGGATCGGCGAACCCGTTGTGCGCCAGGCGGTGGCCCAGGCCATCGGCATTATGGGCGAGCAGTTCGTCCTGGGCCGCAGCATCGAGGCGGCGCTGAAGCGGGCCGGCAAGGAGGGCCAGGTCTGCTCCTTCGATATGCTGGGCGAAGGCGCCCGCACCGCCGCCGACGCCGCCCGCTACGAGCAGGCCTATGCCGACGCCCTGGAGGCCGTGGGCAAGGCGTCGAAGGGCGCAGGCCCGGAGGCGGGACACGGCGTCTCGGTGAAGCTATCGGCCCTGTCGCCGCGCTATGAGGCGACCCACGAGGACCGGGTCTGGAGCGAACTCTATCCGCGCACCAAGCGCCTGGCCCTGATCGCGGCCCGGCACGACATCAACTTCACCATCGACGCCGAGGAGGCCGATCGGCTGACCCTGTCGTTGAAGCTGCTGGACCGCTTGGCCCGCGAGCCGGAGCTGGGCGAGTGGCAAGGCCTCGGCCTCGCCGTCCAGGCCTATCAAAAGCGCGCGCGGCTGGCCGTCGAGCGCGTGGCGGAAATCGCCCGGTCCAGCGGCCGTCGCCTGATGGTCCGCCTGGTCAAGGGCGCCTATTGGGACAGCGAGATCAAGCGCGCCCAGGTGGGCGGGCGGCCCGACTATCCGGTGTTCACCACCAAGGCGGCGACAGACCTCTCCTATCTGGTCTGCGCCCGGGCGCTGATCGGCGCCGCGCCGAACCTCTATGCGCAGTTCGCCACCCACAACGCCCACACCCTGGCCGCGGTCCAGGCCATGGCCAGCGAGGCCGGGGTTAAGATCGAGTTCCAGCGCCTGCACGGCATGGGCGAGGCGCTCTACAAGGCCGCCGACGACCTGCACGCCGGCGCCGTGGTGCGCACCTACGCACCCGTCGGCGGCCATGAGGATCTGCTGCCCTATCTGGTGCGCCGCCTGCTGGAGAACGGCGCCAACACCTCCTTCGTCCACGCTTTGCTGGACGAGCGGGTGCCGGCCCAGGACGTGGTGGTCGATCCGGTCGCCGCGGTGGAGAAGGCCGGGATCGGGCCGCATCCGAAGATCCCCCGCCCCGTCGACATCTATGGCGCGGAACGGAAGAACTCGCTGGGTGTCGATCTTTCCGTCCCCGAGGAGGTCGCGCGCCTGACCGCCGCCGCCCGCGCCTTGGAACCGCTGTCGTCGGGTCCGCTGATCGGCGGCAAGCTCCGCGCCGGGATCGAGTCCCAGCCGGTGCTCAGCCCGTCCGCCAACGCCCTGGTCGTGGGCAAGGCCAGCGAGGCCTCGGCCGCCGACATCAACGCGGCCTTCGCCGCCGCCAGCGCCGCCCAGCCAGCCTGGGACAAGCTTGGTGGTTTCCGCCGCGCCGAGATTCTGCGCGCCATGGGCGACATCCTCGAGACCAATCGCGACCGGTTGATCGCCATCTGCGCCCGTGAGGCCGGCAAGACCCTGGCCGACGGCGTGGCGGAGGTGCGTGAGGCCGCCGACTTCTGCCGCTACTACGCCCATCTGGCCCTGACGAAGTTCGGGGGTCCGGAGGCGCTGAAGGGGCCGGTCGGCGAGACCAACACGTTGGAGCTTCATGGCCGCGGGGTCTTCGTCTGTATCAGCCCCTGGAACTTCCCTCTGGCCATCTTCACCGGCCAGATCGCCGCGGCGCTCGCCGCCGGCAACGCCGTGGTGGCCAAGCCCGCCGAACAGACCCCGCTGATCGCCGCCGAGGCGGTGAAGCTCTTCCATGAAGTCGGCCTGCCCCCTGGCCTGCTGGCCCTGACCCCCGGCCGCGGTGAGACCGTGGGCGCGGCGCTCACCGCCCACCCGGGCTGCGACGGCGTGGCCTTCACCGGCGGCACCGACACCGCCCGGCGGATCAACCAGACCCTGGCCGGCCGCGACGGCCCGATCGTGCCGTTCATCGCCGAGACCGGGGGACTGAACGGCATGTTCGTCGACACCACGGCCCTCAAGGAACAGGTGGTCGATGACGTGATCGCCTCGGCCTTCGGCTCGGCCGGCCAGCGATGTTCGGCCCTGCGCATCCTGTTCCTGCCCACCGACACCGCCGACATGCTGATCGACGGGATCAAGGGGGCGATGGACGCCCTGGTGTTGGGCGACCCGGCCGACGCCGCCACCGATGTCGGCCCGGTGATCGACGCCGAGGCGCATGGCGCGCTCACCGCGCACCTGGCGCGCCTGCGGCGCGAGGCCAAGGTGCTGCACCAGCTGGAGACGCCGCAGGGTGGGACCTTCTTCGGGCCGGTCCTGGCGGAAATCCCGTCGGCGAGCTTCCTGGAGCGCGAGGTGTTCGGGCCCGTTCTGCACGTCGTTCGCTATCGTCCCGCCGACCTCGCCAAGGTCGCCGGCGAACTGGCGGCCTCCCACTACGGCCTGACCTTGGGAGTCCATTCGCGGATCGACGCCTTCGCCGTCCAGGTCCGCGACCTGGTTCCGGCCGGCAACGCCTATGTGAACCGCTCGATTATCGGAGCCGTGGTCGGCGTCCAGCCGTTCGGCGGCGAGGGCCTGTCGGGGACCGGGCCCAAGGCTGGCGGGCCCAACTCCCTCACCCGCTACGCCATCGAGCGCGCGGTCAGCGTCAATATCACCGCCCAGGGCGGCGACCCCGCCCTGCTCAACCTGAGCCTCTAGGGATGTAGGGAACCCGGCCTTCCGGGGACCGCGCGATGGTACCACCTCTCGGGCTCGAACCGAGGACCTCTAGATCCACAATCTAGCGCTCTAACCAACTGAGCTAAGGCGGCGCATCGCGAGGCGTTCTTCTAGTCGCGCCGGACGGTTCGATCAAGCACCCAGCGTCCCCAGGACGGCGGCGCCAAGAAAAAACCCCGGAGGCTCGCGCCGCCGGGGTTTGATCGTTGGTCTTTGGTCGCGGTCAGCCCTTGGGCAGCGTCCAACGGAGCGGGATTCGCACCGTTCCCCCTTCGACAGGGGCGCCGTCCTGGGTCTTCGGCCGCATCTTGAACAGCTTGCTCGCCCGAAGGGTCGCAGTACCGAAGTCCTGATCGGCCGGATCTTCGGAAACGATGGAGCAACCCTCCAGCGTCCCCTTCGAAGTGACCGTGCAACTGATCGTCGCCCGGCCTTCGACGCCCATCCGCTGAGCCCGCTCCGGGTAGTACCGGGACAGAGCTTCGGCATCGGGACGACGCGACCAGTCGGGGTTCGTGATGACCGACGGACGCGGCGGGGTCGGGGGCGCAGCCCGCGGGGGCTCCGGAACCTCGATCCGCTTTTCGACCGGCGGAACCGGCAGCGGCGGGATCGTCGGGATGTCGGCCGGCACGTTCACCGGAGGCCGCGGTTGCAGCTTCGGCGGCGGAGGCGGCGGCGTGTTCGGAGGCGGAGGCGGAGGCGGCGGAGGCGGCGGCGGAGCGGGCTTGATGATCGCCACGTCCGTCACATCATCCGAGTACTCCTTGTACTTCGGCTCGAACTTCGACTTGTAGAGGTAGGCGATAAGGCCCGCGTGAACGATAACCGAAAGCACGATGGCGACGGTGACGCCCGTGTTCCGTTTCTTGACCGGCTCGTCGAAGACGCTGCGGTGATGGGTCGTGTCGGTGGTTTCAGCCATTCGTCACCCCCCTCACTCTTCGAGGCCAATAAGGGCCACGCTGTAGAACCCGTTGTCCTGAAGCATGTTCATCACGCCCATGAAGTCTCCGTAGAGAACATTCTTATCGGCGCGGATGAAGATGCGTTCCTTCTCCGGATTGCGCTTTCCGATATTGGTCCGCAGGTCATCGCCCAGATCGGCAAGGTCAGTCTTGCTGTCCCCGAGGTAGATGCTGCCACCCGCCTGGATGCTGATATAGACCGGCTTTGGCGGGTTGGTCGAAGGCTTGGCGGTAGCCGGTGGAAGGGCCACCTCCACGGTCACGGCGGCCATGGGCGCCGCGACCATGAAGATAATCAGGAGCACCAACATAACGTCCACGAAGGGCGTCACGTTGATTTCGCTCATCGCCTCTACCGAGCCTTGCCCACCCCCAGAACCTGAGAGTTTGGCTCCCATGGCGGTTAGGCTCCCTTGTCGAGCTGCCGGGAAATGGCGTTCATCAGTTCGGCGACAAATCCGTCAGTCCGCGAGCCGTAAGCGGAAATCCGGGTCTGGAAGTAGTTGTAGAAGATAACCGCCGGGATAGCGGCGAACAGACCGATACCGGTGGCGAGAAGCGCTTCGGCGATGCCGGGCGCGACGACGGCCAGGTTGGTCGTGTTGGTGTTCGCGATGCCGATGAACGAGTTCATGATCCCGTAGACGGTGCCGAACAGACCGATGAACGGACCGGACGAACCGACGGAGGCCAGGAACTGCATGCCGCTGGACAGGCGCTTGGCGAGGTTGGATTGAACCGCGCCAACCGCGGCTTCCGCCCGGTGGATGGTAGTTTCACGGTGCGCGCCGGTGACGGCGAGACCCGCTTGCCGCGAGAGTTCGACTTCTTGGGCGGCCGCGGCGGCCATGTCGGCCAGCGGATTGCCTTCGAATTCTTCGGACATCGCGATACGGCCCATGTCGTTGATCGACTTGGCGCCGCGGAAGGCCTCGACGAAGCGGTCCGAGGCTTTGTTCAGCGAGCTGAACTCGATCATCTTCGTGACCAGCAGGGTCCAGGAGAGGATGGAGGCCAGGATCAGGCCGATCATCACGACCTTCACGACGGGTTGAGCGTCGAGGAACATCTGCACGACGGTAAGCGAACCGGCATGCTCGATGGTCGGGGGGGCGACGTCGGCGGCGGGAGCCGCAGCATCCGCGGCTGGGGCCGCAGCGGCATCAGCGGCCGGAGCCGCGGCGGCGTCGGCGGCGGCGGGAGCGGCCGGAGCGGCGGCTTCCTGCGCGAACGCCGGCACGCTCGCCATCAGCGCGACCGCGCCGATGAGAGCGATGAAAGGGGTCAGTCGTTTGTTGTCGAGCATCTGTCGCCAGTTCCTGATTGGTCTAGCACGTTTGGACCGAGGGTCGTCGCGCGAGAGCGTCTCCACCCTAGTTAAAGCCCGCCGCTCGTCCGGTAACCGCCGGACAAAACGCCAGAGCCGCTTTCGCTGCGCCCGACCCGTTACGCCAACGCTTCA
The DNA here is from genome assembly GCF_030697925.1 of Phenylobacterium sp. Taxonomy (GTDB): domain Bacteria; phylum Pseudomonadota; class Alphaproteobacteria; order Caulobacterales; family Caulobacteraceae; genus Phenylobacterium. The sequence goes on from NZ_JAUYOJ010000093.1 coordinate 20,676, forward strand.
ACGAACTCGTGAAGCGCAACGTTCCGAAGGCGGGAGCGACCTCGGTTTCCCCGAAGGGAAGCTGAAGTCTTAACCGCCATGTTAGACGTGCGGCAGGGGTCCTTTGGCAACCCCTATTACGGGCGTCAAGGGGTGTTACTCCGAGGGCCGACCCTGGGCATGCTTCGCGACCCGCAGCATTGTTGCAGTGCACAATGTGCTGCATAAGTAATCTTGCGCAATTTTCTACTTATAGCTGAAAATATATATTGCGCCGCAGCATAGCTGGCGGAACACCGGTCTCGAAATAACCCGGCTCGCGATCCGATTTTTCGGCAGGGCGCCCGAATTTCGGTCGCGTCCCAGCCTTGGCGGGCAAATGGGAGCCGGAGGGGTCCGAGTCAACCCGCGTTCGCCGACTCGCGGGCCGTCGACGGGGGAGCGTGTCTCGCGGGACATACCGCCGCGGGAGGCGCCCATCGCCTCTGGAATGTCACTCAGGCCTTACGCAGCAAGCTCTACCGGTCGTTCGGGGTGCGGGTGGTCATGGCCGCTTCCGGATCGGGCGGCGGGGCGATCGCCACCGGGGCGGCCGGCGGCGCGGCGATGACGGGCGGTGGCGCGGTCTCCGGCGGGGGGACCACGAGCGGCGGGGCGACGATCTCTGCGGGCGTCGGGTTCGGCTGCGAGGCTCGCGCCGACCCACGGCGCGGCGCCGCGAGCGCCGCGCGCCGTGGGGCGGGCGGCGGGGCGGGTTGGGCGACGGCGGCCGTCTCGAGGGGCGCCGCGGCGGGAGGCGTGCTTGCCGCCGCCTGAACCGGCGCAGGACGGACGGCGCGGTCGGCGGCCACCGTGCCCTGACGCGCGGCGATCGTCACCACCGTGACCACCGCGATCACGGCGAGGGCGCCGGCTCCGGCGACCAGCGGCAGGCGGTTTGGCGCGCGTCGCGGGGCGGTTCTCGGCAGAATGGAATTGAAGACCGGAGCCTCGACCGCCGCGGCCAGAGGCGGCGGCGGCGGCTCGGCGGCCCGCGGCGGTTCGGTCCTGGCGACGGCGGCGGGCGGGACCGCGACGGGAGGCGCCGTGACCGGGGGGTGAGGCGCGGCCGCCGGAATGAGCGAGCCCGTCAGGATTCCGGGCCGCGGCGGGGCGACGGTCGGCTGGGGCGCGACATGGGCCAGGGAGGGCCTGGATGGCGGCGGCAGCCTCCCGGCCTTGGGCAGTGGCCCGATGCGGAACACCGGGCGCGGCTGACCGCCCCAGGCGGAGTTGGTGGCGAACGGACTGGGCGGATCGTCCTTGGGCGGCGGCATGCGCGTCTCCACGACCGTTCCCGGCCGCGCACAGGGTGGGCCCCCGCCCGCCTGGAACCTCGCCGCAGACTTGGTCGGTTCTATGACGCCGCCCCGTGGACAGGCGCCGCCGGGCGACCCACACTCGGGCGGCCTGAGGCGGGCGCGTCGAGGTCGAGGGGACAGTCATGGGTTACGGGCGAATCCTGGTCGCGGGGCTAAGCGCCGCGGCCCTGCTGAGCAGCCCGGCGCGGGCCCAGACCCCGCCGCCGGCCAACCTGGCCCTGGCCCGTGAGATCCTGGCCGAGCTCATCGCCGTCAACACCGTGCACGACCACGGGACCCTCCCCGCCGCCGAGGCGATCAAAAAGCGGATGCTGGCGGCTGGATTCGCCCCGGCCGACGTGACCGTGCTGGCGATTCCCGGGCATCCGACGCAGGGCCAGGCGATCGTGCGGCTGCGGGCCAAGGCGGCGAAGGCCAAGCCCGTGCTGTGGATCAGCCACCTGGACGTGGTCGAGGCCAGGCGGGAGGACTGGACCGTCGAGCCCTTCGCCCTCACCGAGAAGGACGGCTGGCTGTATGGCCGCGGCGTGCAGGACATGAAGGGCGAGATCGCCGCCCTGCTGGCCGCCCTGGTCCGCGCCCGGCAGGAGGGGTTCGTCCCCGACCGCGACATGATCTTCGCCTTCACCAGCGACGAGGAGGGCGGCGACGCCAACGGGGTGGACTGGCTGGTGAAGACCCAGAGGCCGCTGGTGGACGCCGGCCTGGTGATGAACAGCGACGGCGGCGGCGGTTCGCTACGCGGCGACCAGCGCCTGTCCTACGGGGTGCAGACCAGCGAGAAGGTCTATGTCACCTTCCAGCTGGAGGCGACCAACAAGGGCGGTCACTCTTCCATCCCGGAGCCCGACAACGCGATCTATCGCCTGGCCAAGGGGCTCTCGCGCATCGAGGCGTTCAAGTTCCCCGTGGTGACCACCCCCACCACGCGCGGTTATTTCGCCAAGTCCGCGGGGTTGGAGAGCGGCCAGGTCGCCGCCGACATGCTGGCGGTGTCCAAAGAGCCCACCGATCTCGCCGCCGCCGAGCGGCTGAGCGCCGCGCCCGCCCGCAATGCTCGGCTACGCACGACCTGCGTGGCGACGGGACTGTCGGGCGGGCATGCGGAAAACGCCCTGCCCCAGCGCGCCCGCGCCGTCATCCAATGCCGCATGATGCCCACCGACAGCGAGGCGGCGGTGCGCGCCAAGCTGGTCGAGGCGGTGGCCGATCCCGGCCTCGAGGTCAGCGTCGTCTGGCCGGCCGCCCCGGCGCCGGATTCGCCCTACGATCCCGCCCTGTTCGCGCGACTGACCAAGGTGGTGCAGGGCATGTGGCCCGGCGTGCCCGTGCAGCCGCACATGGACCTCGGCGCCTCCGACAGCGTCTATACGCGCACGGCCGGGATGCCGAGCTATGCGGTCGGCGCGATCTGGAGCGACGTGGACGACAACCGCGCCCACGGCCGCGACGAACGGATCAGCGCCAAGGCCTTCAGCGAGGCGGTGGAGTTCGACTATCGACTGATCAAGAGCGTGGCGGCGGCCCGCTAGAGCGACGCCACGATCATCCAGACGCAGAAGGCCGCGGCCGCCAGGCCAATGAGGCGGGCGGCCCCCCGGCGCGCGGGGTTCTCGATCGCCGACGCGAAACGGACCAGCGCCAGTGCGCAGAGGATGTAGACGCCAAGGATCAGCAGGACCGACGCGTTGATCAACGCGTTGAACTGTTTGGTCAGGGTCGGCGACAGGGTGGCCAGGGTCGCCAGGGACATGAGCAGGGCCACCAACAGGATGTCGCGGACCGGGGTGGTGCGCAGGCCCGGGGTCGAGAGCGCCTTGGGGAGATAGCCGCTGGCGGCCCCCACCCGGCCGGCCTCGGCGGCGACCAGCACCCAGCCGCCCAAGGTGCCCAGGGTCTTGGCGAGCGCGCAGGCGGCCACCACCGCACCGGCGATGGGGCCCGCGGCGATGGCGACCATGTCGGCGAAGGGGGCGGTGGAGGCGGCCAGCCGTTCGGCCGGGATCACCCCCATCACCGCGGCGGTGGCGGTGGTGTAGACCAGCGAGGCCAGGGCCACGCCGCCCAGGGCCGCGATCGGCAGATTGCGGCGGGGATTGTCGACCGCGGCGGCGGCGACGCTAGCGCTCTCCAGCCCCATGAAGGCCCAGAAGATCATCACCAGCGACCCCGGCACGACCCTGCTCAGGGGCTGGCCGCTGACGTTCCAGGAACCCCAGAAGATCTCGGGATCGAAGCGCAGGACCCCCAGGCCGATGGCGGCGAGGATCGGGATCAGCCCGATCAGCAGGGTCGAGGCGGCCAGCCAGACCACGACCCGCGGCCCCCAGAGATTGGCCGCCGCTATCAGCCAGATGATGACCAGGGTGGTCGTCAGGGTCGCGACCGGGCCGATCAGTCCGGGCAGGAAGACCGCCAGATAGCCGACGGCGGCGATGGCGATGGCGACATTGCCGATCCAGGCCGCGACCCAGTAGGCGCTCCAGGACAGGAACCCGAAGGCCGGATGCAGGCCGTCTGCAGGGTAGCGCACCAGGCCGTTCACATCCGGCCGCATGATCCCCAGCAGGGCGAAGACCAGGGCCAGGACCAGGCCGCCCACCGAGGCCACCGCCCAGCCGATGACGCTGGCGCTGCCGATGGCCGCCAGCGAGGCCGGCAACAGGAAGACTCCCGAGCCGATCATGTTGCCGGCCACCAGGAAGGTCGCCGCGAAGGGGCCGAGGCCACGCGCCACGCCGGGGCCGGAGGGGGCGTCGGCCGCCACGCCGTCCCTCCCTTGGCTCATGCGGTCCTGAGCCGACCGCGGCGCGCGTCCTTGATGATCTCGCGCGCGGCGTTGTGGCCTGGGGCCCCGGTGACGCCGCCGCCGGGATGGGTGCCGGCGCCGCACTGGTAGAGGCCGGCGATGGGGGTGCGGTAGTCGCCCGCGCCCAGGACCGGGCGCGCCGAGAACATCTGATCCAGGCTGAGATTGCCGTGCATGATGTCGCCCCCGCTCAGGCCGAAGGTGCGCTCAAGATCGAGCGGCGACAAGACCTGGCGGCCGACCACGGAGGCCGCGAAGCCGGGGGCCTGGGCCTCTACCGTGGCGATCATCAGGTCGGCCACCTCCTCGCGGTGGTCGTCCCAGGAACGCCCGCCGGAGAGGGTTGGCGCCACGTGCTGGCAGAACAGGCTGGCCACATGCTGACCCGCCGGCGCCAGGCTGTCGTCCAGGGTGGACGGGATCAGCATCTCGACGATGGGCGCCTTGGACCAGCCGTGGGCGCGGGCGTCGGCATAGGCCTGCTCCATATAGGCCAGGCTGGGCGCGATGATGATGCCGGCGGTCAGGTGGTCGCCCGGCCCCGGCAGGCAGGAGAAGTCGGGCAGCTTGGAGAGCGCCACGTTCATCCGGAAGGTGCCCGAGCCGCTGCGATAGCGGTCGATGCGCTCGGCGAAATCGGGCGGCTGGAACGAACGGTCGACCAGCTTGCCGAACAGCAGCTTGGGATTGAGGTTGGAGACCACGGCGCGGCCTCGGAGGGTCTCGCCCTTCTCGGTGACCACGCCCACGGCCCGACCCTTCTCGACTAGGATCTCGGCGATGGGGACGTCGGTGCGGATCTCCACGCCGCGCTCGCGGCAGCAGGCGGCCATGGCCTGGGTGATGGCGCCCATGCCGCCGATTGCGTGGCCCCAGGCGCCCTTCTTGCCGTTCACCTCGCCAAAGACGTGGTGGAGCAGGACATAGGCCGAGCCCGGCGTGTAGGGACTGGCATAGTTCCCAACCACGCCGTCGAAGCCGTAGACGGCCTTGATCGGATCGCTCTCGAACCAGCCGTCCAGCCAGTCGCCGGCCGACTGGGCAAACAGGGCCAGCAGGTCGCGCTTGGCGGTGAGGTCGAGATGGCTGAGCCGTCGCCCGAGGCTGGCGCTCTTCAGCAGCTCGGGAATAGCCTGGACCAGGCCCCCCTCCACCAGGTTGGGCGGGGTCTGCAGGACCAGGTCGCGCAGGACGTCGGCGATAGCCTCCAGGCGGTCGCCATAGGCGTCGAGGCGATCGGCGTCCTTCTGCGAGAACTTGGCGACCTCGGATTTGGTGCGCCCGTCGCCGGTGGCCAGGTAGCCGCCGGGCACAGGCAGGAAGTTCGACACCTTGCGTTCGACGATCTTCAGGCCGTGGCGATGCAGGTCGAGGTCGGCGATGACCTTCGGATTGAGCAGCGAGACGGTGTAGCTGGCCACCGAGTTGCGGAAGCCCGGATGGAACTCCTCGGTCACCGCCGCGCCGCCGACCACGCTCCGGCGCTCCAGCACCGTGACCTTGAGGCCCGCCGCGGCGAGATAGGCCGCGCAGACCAGGCCGTTATGGCCGCCGCCGACGATCAGGATGTCGCGTTCGCTCGCCATGTCAGGCCGCCTTTGCCGGAGGGTGCGGGAGGCCCGCCTCGGGGATGTCGGCCTTCAGCCGCCGCGCGAAGCTCGCCAGGCAGACCTCGTCGGGCGACAGGGGGCCGCTGACATAGGAGGAGGATCCCATGCCGTCCTGGACCCGCTGGATCAGCACCGTGTCCTCGGCGTTGACCTGGCGGTTGATGCGCCAGTTGAGGTAACGCGCGGCGCGCGCCTCGCGCCGGCTGTCGGGCCGGGCGTAGGAGATTTCGCGGATCAATGTCTCCGTCGGGGAGACCGGGACGAACTGCATGAAGTCCACCTGGTCCGGATAGACGTCGAAGGCGAGGTTCGGCCAGAGCTTGTAGTAGCTCCAGCGGCGGCGCTGTTCCGGCGGGAGGTGTTCGAACACCGGCATCAGGGCCTGGTAGCCGCGCTCCGACCAGTTGGACGACGGCGTCTCGGAGACCTCGCCCCACAGCTTGTCGACCCAGGGCTGGGCCTCCATGGCGTAGCTGGGGCCGAACAGGCGCGTGAGGCCCGGATGTGCCACCGGGATGTGCAGGCCGTCGGCATAGTTGTCGGCGACGTTCTTCCAGTTGACCGAACGGGGCCGCAGGGTGACCCGGCCCTGGGGGACCAGGGTCTCGAAGCCATGGGGCGCCAGTTCGTCCAGATAGGGCGCCATCATCTCGGCCACGCCGGGCAGGCCCGGCGCGAAGCGGACGAAAACGAAGCCCAGGAAGATCTCCTGCTCCACGGGCGCCAGGCCGTGCTGGCTGAGGTCCAGGTCGCCGAAGCCCTGCCAGGGCGGGGTGCGCAGCAGGGCGCCGTCCAGGCCGTAGCTCCAGGCGTGATAGGGGCAGACCAGCCGGTGGCCGCAATTGCCGTGCGAGCCGTCGGCCAGCCGCGCGGCGCGATGGCGGCAGGCGTTGTGGAAGCTGCGCACCTCGCCGTCGCTTCCGCGCAGGACCAGCACCTGCTCGCCCAGGAAGTCGAGGGTCTGGTAGTCGCCGGCGTTCGGTACGTCGTTGACGTGGCAGACCACCTGCCAGGCGCTGCGGAAGACGCTCTCACGCTCCCGTTCGAAGAAACCGGGATCGCTGTAGATCCAGGCCGGCAGACTGCGTTCGATCTCAGGACTCATCGCGGCGACCCCATATCGACGTTGCTATACACTCGTATAACAAGAGATCGTGTGCAAGGGCTAGACCGCGTCTCCGCCTTGAAGGAAGCGTGCGGTCCAGTCGGCGGCGAGCCGGGTGGCCTCGGCGGGGGTGAAGGTGGCGGGGTCGAGGCAGAGTTCGAGCCACAGTCCGTCCAGCATGGCCGAAAGGCCGAGCGCGCCGGCGCGCACGTCGATCGCCCTGCCCCGCGCCCGCGCGGCGGCGGCCAGCAGGGTTTCGATCCGACCGCGATAGGCGCCGTAGGTCTCGGCGTGCAGGCGCGCGGCCTCGGGATCGGTGCGGACTAGGCCCCAGAAGCCCAGCCAGGCCGAGAGCAGGTCGCGATCGACGATGGTCGGCGAGAAGCTGGCCGCGATGAAAGCCGCCAACCGGCGATCGGGATCCTCGCCGGCCCCCGCCATCGCGGAGTCTATGTGGTCGTCCACCCGCTGGACCACATGGCGATAGGCCTCCACCAGCAGGGCGCCGAAGCTGCCAAAGTGATGGCGCACGAGGCCGGGCGAGACGCCAGCGCGGACGGCGACGTCACGCACCGACACCGCGCCCAGGCCCCGGGCGGCGAGGCTCGCGAGCGTCGCCTCGATCAGCGCCTGGCGGCGGACCGGGGCGAGCTCGCGAGAGAACCGTCCGCTCAGAACGATTGGCCGAACCGGAAGCCGATCGTCCTGGGCCGGATCGGGATCGTGTAGACGCGGCTGCAGACGGAGGTGTTGCATTGGACGAACCTGTTCAGTTCGCCGTCCTCGTCGAAGAGGTTCTTCACGTAGGCCTCGACGCGCCACGAGCCCTTCTCCAGGCCCGTCGTCAGATCGACGGTCGTGTAGGACGAGATCTTGCCCACCACCGCGCGGTCATCGATGGTCAGGTCCGGATAGTTCGACCCCGTATAGGCCAGGGCGCCCTGCACGTGAGCGTCCATCTCGCCGATCGGCCACTCGTAACGGGCCACGAGATTGGCCTTGAACTTGGGCGTGATCGGCAGGGAGGTGCCTTTCAAAGCCTCCGGCGGCGCGGCTGGATTGGGGACATAGTCCTCGTCCAGCTCGGCCTTGGTGTAGGCCGCCGAGCCGGTGAGGGTTAGGCCCTCGGTCACCAGCCAGTTGATGTCGGATTCGACGCCGCGCATCTTGGCCTTGCCGGCGTTGCGGATCTCGGTCAGGCCGTTGGCGCCCAGGAACGAGAACTGGAAGTCGTCCCACTTCTCGGAATAGACGGCGCCGTTCCAGCGCAACATGCCGCCCAGCCACGTCGTCTTCCAGCCGGCCTCGAGGTTCTTGAGGAAGTCCGACTTGTACGGGGGAAGCGTGCCGCGCCGGTTGATGCCGCCCGGCCGGAAGCCGGTCGAGTAGGTCGCGTAGACCATCTTGTCGTCGTCGATCTTGTACTGGGCGTTCACCCGGTAGGTCTCGCCGGTCTCCTTCACCGACTTGTCGACATTGGTGCAGGGCCCGCCCTCGACGATCGCCGGGCCGAAGCAGGCGGCGACGCCTGTGCCCGAGGAGTAGCCGGTCCCGAAGCCGAAGAAGCCCTCCAATGAATTGTTGGACTTGAAGAAGCGGATGCCGCCCGTGACCGACAACTGGTCGGTGACGTCGAAGGTCGCGTCGACGAAGGCCGCGTAGTCGCGGTCGGTGCGAAGCTGCTTGGTCAGCCACAGGGTGTCGGGCCAGCCGGGCACCTCTGTGGCGGTCGCCAGCCGATCGACCCGGTAGCGCTGCTGAATATTGTGGGTCTGCTTCTGGTAGAACAGGCCCGCCAAGCCGTGCAGCCGGTAGTCGGTGGGCGTCGCCAGCCGAAGTTCGTGGCTCTGCTTGGTGTAGTAGTCCTTGCCCTGGATGTACTGCGTCGTGTCGATGAAGTTGCCGCCGTCATCGGTCAGGTAAGCGCCATAACCGAACAGCGTGTCGTAGAAGTACGAGTAGTCGGAATAGTCCGACTCCGTATCGACCCAGCGCTTCATGTAGGCGCCGGCATAGGTGAGATCGAGATTCGAGACCTTGCCCTCGACGGTCAGCGACGCCTGGAACCACTTGTCGTCCGACTGTTCGGGCCGGAAGCGGCTGTTCTTGAACTTGCCGAGCGCGGGATTGATCGCGAAACCGCCGTCGGCCTGGGTCCGCTGCCCCATCAGGGTGGGGGTGACGGTCCAATTGTCGTTCAGGTCGATCTTCAGCGCCGCACGGGCGCCCGCCGTATCAACCTCATTGTAGTTGCCTTCCACGAAGGCGGCGTTGTCCACGGTGATATTGCCGGTCGGATAGGTGAACGATGCGGGGACGTTGTCGATATAGCCCCCGTCGTGCACCGCCCAGCCGACCAGACGTATGGCCGCGCGGTCGCCCAGCGGTTGGTTGAGGAAGCCCTCGGCCGAGGCGCCATAGGCGCCGTGGCTCAGGTGGTTGACCTCAAGGTCGTACCCAGCCTCGAAGCCCGCGACGGACGGCTTGTTGGTGATGATGCGGATGGTGCCGGCCTGGGAGCTGGCGCCGTAGAGCGTGCCCTGGGGTCCGGCCAAGACCTCGACCCGAGCGATGTCGTAGACGTGGATGTCCAGCGGGCCGGTGATGGTCGTCACCGGCTGTTCGTCGAGATAGACGCCGACGCTGGGCAGCGGACCGGAGTGGTTGTTGTTCTCGCCGGAGGCCACGCCGCGCATGTAGACGGTGCTAAAGCCCGGCCCGCTCGACTTGATGGTCACGCTGGGCAGGAACTTCACATAGTCGGCGAAGTCCGAAACCTGCAGCTCATCCAGCTTTTCGGTCCCGAGCGCCTGGATGCTGATCGGAACGTCCTGCAGGTTCTCCGACCGCTTCTGGGCGGTGACGACCACCTCTTCCAGGGCTGTCTGCGCGAACGCCGGAGCCGCCAGGCCGGTCAACATGGTCGTGGCCAGCAGGGCCGCCGGCAACGTCCTTGGCGATGTTCTCAGTCTCATGGTCACCCCTCAGTTGCCCCCGCGCCTCATGGCGCGTGTGGGTAGGTTTTCAGCACAGGTCCCAGTTCGGCCTTGAGCGGGCCGAGCCAGGGCTCGTAGTTGCGCCAATGGTCGGTGGCTTCGGCGAAGATCGGCCGGCGGACCTGCTCGGAGCTAGCGGTCCGCACCGCGCGGTCGTTTTCGTAGAAGCGCAGGCAGCCTTCCTCGAACGGTAGGCCGCAATGGTCGAGCAGGCGGCGGACCTCGCGCTCGGGGTCGGCGACCATCTCCTCATAGATGACCCGGTGGACGCGGCCCGGCAGGACGGCGTCGAAATGAGCCATCAGCTCCACATAGTCGGCGTAGTAGCGGCCGATGTCGGAGAGGCTGTAGGTGAAGCCCTGGCCGCGGGCGAAGTGCTGCTTGAAGCCTGAGAAGCAGCAGCCCAGCGGATGACGGCGGGCGTCGATGATCTTCGCGTTCGGCAGGATCAGCGCGATCAGGCCGGCATGGGCGAAGTTGTTCGGCATCTTGTCGATGAAGAACGGCCGGCCGAGTTTGCGGTGCACCTGGGTGCGGGCCAGAAACTCCTCGCCCAGGGCCTGGATCTGCGCGGCGTCGAGCTTGTCCAGGCCTTCGGGATAGTCCGGCGACTTGCCCTCGCGCGGCTTGCCGCCCAGGCGCCGGGCCATGGCGATGATGTCGGGCAGTTCCTGGGTGCCCTCGACCTGCGAATGGCTGGCCAGGATCTGCTCGATCAGGGTGGAGCCGGCGCGCGGCAGGCCGACGATGAAGATCGGATCGGGTGCCGGGGACCCCTGCCCCGCCCGCTCGGCGAAGAATTCCCGCGTGAACACCGCCCTGGAGCGGGCCACATGGCGCGAGGTCTCGTCGGGGTCGTAGTCGAGGCCGGCGCGGCGCAGGGCCGCGCCCTGGTCGTAGTGGGCGAAGGACTCCTCATAGCGAGCTGCGTCCTCCAGCGCCTTGCCCAATGCGAAATGCAGGTGGAAACGGTCCTCGTCGGAGATGTCAGTGCGCGCGAGCTGGCCCTGCATGGCCGCCACGTCGGCGTCGGTGAACTGGACCGTCTTGAGGTTGGCCAGGCTCCAATAGGCCTCGCCCAGGCCGGGCTCGATGGCCAGGCTCCGGCGATAGGCCTCGACCGCCTCGGCCTGTCGCCCGACGGTCTTCAGCGAATGCCCGTAGCTCATCCAGACCTTGGGCTGGCCGGGGAAGTCGGCGAGCACCCCACCGTAGCATTCGATGGCCGCCTCGTACTCGCCGATCCGGCCGAGCGCCGCGGCCTTCAGATTGCGGTGGCCGGGATTGCGCGGATCGTCGACCAGCAGCTTGTCGATCTGGGCCACCGCCTGGGCGGCCTTGTTCTGGCGATAGAGCACGGTGGCGTAATTCTGCCGCGCGGCGGCGAAGCTGGGAGCCAGTTCAAGAGCGCGGCCCAGCAGGGCTTCGGCGTCGTCGTAGCGGCCGAGCCGCATGCCGGTCTCGGCCAGCATTCGGATGGCGGCCACGTCGGTCGGGTGGACCTTGAGGAAGTCGCGCAGCAGCCGCTCGGCCACGGCCAGCCTGTTCTCGCACAGCGCCGTGGCCGCCTCGATCAGCTGCGGGTCGCGGGTGGAGGCCCTGATGTGCCGGGCATAGGCGGCATCGGCCTCATCTGTACGTTCGGCCAGGGTGAGCTGGTCGCCCAGCGCCCGCCAGGCCTGGGCATGGTCGGGGGCCAGCGCCGTCGCCCGCTGCAGGGCCGTGATGGCGCCCGGCCCGTCGCCGAGCGACATCCGCGCCAGGGCGGTTTCGAACTGCAGTTGGGCGAGGTCCGGACGGGCGTCGGTCGCCGGACCCAGAACTTCAAGCGCCGCGGTGGAGCGGCCCTGCCTGCGCAGGGCGGCGGCGAGCAAGGTCACGGCGTCTGGATGCTGCGGCGCGACCTTGAGGATTTCGCGCGACTGCGCCTCGGCGAGATCGGGGTTGGACGGCAGAAGACGCGCGGCGTGGGCCAGGGCGGTGGCCAATGTTCCGACAGGCTCTGCGGGGCGGCTCGTCACCAGATTCCCATTCCTGACGCGTCAAACCGCGATGAAAGGGTGCGCCGAACAACGTTGTCAATCAGCAGAGACCGGCTTGTTGCACGACCGTATCAGAACGGCCACAGGGTGGGCCGACCCGGCGCCACGGAGGCAATCAATTGATCAGCCTTCCGACGAAGCGTCACCGCGCGTCGCGCCGCTGGCGAGGGCATTGGATTGCGTGGGGGAGAAGTGGTGCCTGGGGGCGGATTCGAACCACCGACACGCGGATTTTCAATCCGCTGCTCTACCAACTGAGCTACCCAGGCCTAGGTCCCGCCAACGCGGGAGCCGCGTCTATAGAAGAGGCTTTCGCGGCTGTCCAGCGAGGTCGCTAGTCTTCCGGGTCTCCGTCGTCCGGGTGCTCGTCCTCGTCGCTCACGGGGATGGCGTAGCTGCCCTTCAGCCAGCGATGCAGGTCCACGTCAGCGCAGCGTTTGGAGCAGAACGGGCGGTACTCCGGCTGGACCGGTTTGCCGCAGACGGGACAGGCGCTCATCGGCCGCTCACATCGAAGCGCTCGCGTGGGGCGGCCGGGTTAGGGCGGATCTCGAAGCGCGCGCCGATCCGGCCGGCCAGTCCCGCCGCGAACGGCTGGGCGGCGGCGGCGATCTCCGGGGCGCAGACGGCGGTGAGCCGCGCGCCGGGCTGGGCCGCGCCCTCGGTCTCGATGGCGCGGATCAGCCGCAGGGCCAGGGTCAGGTCGGTGAGCCGCCCCTTGGCGTCGCAGAGCAGTTCGGCCACCGGCGGGGCCCGGCGCGGCACGGTCAGCTCCATGGTGCCGAAGCGGCCGACCGGGCCGATGGCGACACCAGGATTGTCGGGGGCGAAGGCGGCGCGGGCGGCGGTCATCAGGGCGTTTCCATCGTGGCCACGGCCGACGAGGTCGATGACCACGATGCCGCCGAGGCTCTTGAGGCGCAACAGCCGGCCGGCCACAGCCAGGGCGGCGAGATTGGCCTGACGGGTGACGCGCTTGGCGTCCTGGCCCTTGCGCTCGCCGATATCGACGTCGATGGCCACCAGGGCGCGGGTGGGTTCGATGGCCAGGGTCCCGCCGCCGGGCAGCGGATGGACGATATCCAGGGCGTCGGCCTCGGCCTCGTCGGCGGCGCGGCGGGCCTCGCGGCCTTCGATCACCTGAACGTTGCGCGCGAAGCCGGCCAGCAGCTCGGCAATGTCCGGCGCCGCGGTGATCAAACGCGGCGGGCCCTCGGCCGGCCCGATGGCGCGCACGGTGGCGAGCTTTCCGGCCCGCGCCTCGGTGCGGACCTCGACTTCCAGCGACTGGCCTTCGACGGGCCGGGCTTCAGGCTTGAAGGACAGCAGGGCCTCGACCCCGCCTAGGTCGATGAAGGCCGAGGCGAAGGCCGGCTCCACCTTGCGGACCCGGCCGACCAGACGCGCGCCGAGCTTGGCGGTCGCCGATTCGCCGTCGCGGGCGATCAGCAGCCGCTCGGGCCGCCCATCGAGCGTCACCACGCCCCGGGTCTCGCCAACGCCGCGATCCAGGTAGATGCGCCGCTCGCTCATGGCCTGGAGAACCCAAGGCCGGTCAGCAGGTTCAGGGTCTCATAGAGCGGCAGGCCGACCACAGCGGGATAGGAGCCCTGGATCGCCATGACGAAGGCGCCCGCACGGCCCTGGATGGCGTAGCCGCCGGCCTTGCCGACCCCTTCCCCGCCTTGCAGATAGGCCTCGATCTCGGCAGGGAGCAAGCGCTTGAAATGCAGGCGGCTCTCCACCAGACGACTGGCCATGCGCCCGCCCGGGGCCTGGACCGCGACGCCGGTCAGCACACGGTGCGCGCGGCCCGACAGCAGCTCCAGGCACTTGCGACCCTCGGCCTGCGTCTCGACCTTGGGCAGGATGCGGCTGCCCACCGCCACCACCGTGTCGGCCGCCAGCACGAAGGCCTCAGGCTGCTTGGCGGCCACGGCCGCGGCCTTGGCGCAGGCCAGACGCAGCGCGCTCTGCCGGGGCGTCTCGTTCTTCAGCGGGGTCTCGTCGATCTCGGCGGCGTCCACCGCGTCGGGCGTCAGGCCGATCTGACGCAGGAGATCAAGCCGCCTGGGACTTGCGGAGGCGAGCACCAGGCGCTGCGGAGTCATGTGTGGCAATCGGGTCCTAGCGGACGCGGAAGGTGATGCGGCCTTTGGAAAGGTCGTACGGCGTCATTTCAACGAGGACCTTGTCGCCGGCCGAGACCCGGATGCGGTTCTTACGCATCTTGCCGGCGGTGTGGGCGATGATCTCGTGTTCGTTTTCAAGTTTCACACGGAATGTGGCGTTGGGCAGAACTTCACTGACCGTGCCCGGAAACTCCAAAAGTTCTTCCTTCGCCATGCAGGCTCCCAAACTGACCGACGACCAAGACGAGCGGTTCGCACGATGAGTCGGGCGAGCCGTAGCGCCAATTGTATCGCAGAGCGCTTTACGCGCTCGTCGGATCGATGGCTAGCGCCAGTTCGGCGGGTTCCTAGCGACCGAATCGCTCGGCGATCCGGGCGGCCAGAGAGTCGCGAACCTCGCGATAGGCGGCCATGCGGGCCTCTCGTGAACCGTCCGCCAGGGTGGGATCGAAGGTCGGCCAATACTCGATCTCGGCCGCTCGTCCGCGGGTCAGCTCGACGGCCCGGTGCTGGGCTTCGGGGGTGAGCGAGACGACCAGGTCGAAGCTGTCGTCCTCGAGGTCGTCGAAGGTCTTGGCGTTGTGCGCGGCCACATCGCAGGAGATTTCGGCCATCACCGCCGCCACAAACGGATCCACGTTCTCGCCGGCGTCGGTCGCGTCCCGCCGCAGGCCGCAGCTGTCCACATAGACCCGGTCGCCCAGGGCGCGCTTCAGCAGCGCCTCGGCCATGGGCGAGCGGACGCGGTTGAAATTGCAGGCGAACAGCACGGCTCCGGGCAGAGGCGCGCGTACGACGTCATCGACCATGCGCCCTAGCCCCGCCAGTGCAGGGCGCAGATCAGGGTGAAGAGCCGCCGGGCGGTGTCCAGGTCGGTCTCGATCTTGCCCAACAGGCGCGTGCGCAGGAGTTCGGAGGCCTCGTTGTGCAGCCCGCGCCGGCCCATGTCCAAGGCCTCGATCTGCTGCGGCGTCGAGTTGCGGATCGCCTGGTAGTAGCTCTCGCAGATCATGAAGTAGTCCTTGATCAGACTGCGGAACGGCGAGAGCGACAGGATGTGGCGTTTTTCGTAGCCGAGCCCTGTGACGTCGAGGACCAGGCGGTTCTCGATCAGGCCCATGCGCAGGTCAAAGGGCCCCGCCTCCGCGCCCTCGGGAAGGAAATGGTTCTCCTCCAGCAGGTCGAAGATCGCGATCTGGCGTTCTTGCTCCTGGTCGCGCGAGACGGCGGCGAGGGATTCCTCGTCGATCTCTACGGACTGCAGGCGCTGATTGTTGCGATCGTCGGCGGCCATGGGCTCGGTTTGGGGAAGGCTTGCGACGACGTTTATTGCAAACCAACCCCTAACGTCATCCTGCTCCGTGCGAACAGCGGCCTTCCGGCCAAGAAAAACCCCCGGCGCGGGTGCGCCGGGGGTGGATGGTCGTGTGCGAGGCGCGGGCCTAGTAGCCGTAGCTGGCCTGCTGGTAGCCGGCCGGCTGGACATAGGCGCCATGGACATAGCCGACGCCGACGCCGCCGCGGCCCACCAGGATCCATTCGCTGCCCCGCACCCGGGCCAGAGCCTGGAAGCTCTCGCCGGCCCGCAGGCTGCCGACCCGCGCCGACGAGGTGGTCGGGGCCGCGCGCAGATTCAGGGTCGAGGTGGCGACGAACCCGCCGCCGTCGCGGACGAACCTGGCCGGCGCCAAGTTGCCGTTCAGACGGTAGCCGTTCTGAACATAGGTCGCCGGCTGGGCGTAGGAATGGCCGTACGGCTGGCCGTAGGCCGTCTGGGCCTGGCGGTCGCGTTGCATCTTGCAGCCGACATAGGAGCCGGTCGCCGCGCCGGCCGCCGCGCCGATCGCCGTCCCCGTGCCGCGATCGTTCTTAGCCAGGTTCGAGCCGGCCGCCGCGCCGATCAGGGCGCCGATCAAGGCGCCGCCGGCCTGCTTGCCGCCGGGAGCGTCACAGCTGACGATCGAGCCGATGCCGCCGCCGGTGGGGGCGCGATACTGCTGGGCGTTGGCGCTCGAGAACGCGCCGGCCGCCAGGACGCCGGCAAGGCCGGCCACGGCCGCGCCGCGCATCAGTTTCGAGGTGTTGGAATTACGCATGGCTTGGTCTCCGTCCAGTTCAGTGTGCCTGTCTCGAGGACCTGCCCCGATGAGAGACACCCTAGACGGGCCTTCCTGAACGGCCTCCGGGACGCCGTTGACAGCAACCGTTCAGCTTCGCGGCTCAGCCACGCCCGAGGCGAATCGCCGCCGAGCGGGCGTGGGCCGGCAGGCCCTCCGCGTCGGCCAGGGCCACGGTGGCCGGGCCTAGCGCGGCGAAGGCCGCCTCGTCGCATTTGACGATCGAGGTGCGCTTGATGAAGTCATAGAGCGACAGGCCCGACGAGAATCGCGCCGCGCGGCTGGTCGGCAGCACGTGGTTGGAGCCGGCCACATAGTCGCCGATGGCCTCGGGCGCATGGCGGCCCAGAAAGATCGCGCCAGCGTGGCGGACCCGGTCGGCCAGGCGTTCGGGCTCGTCCAGGGCGAACTCGACGTGCTCGGGGGCGATCAGGTCGACGAGGCGCGGCGCCTCGTCCAGCGGCGCGATCACCACCGCGCCGTGGTCGCGCCAGGACGCGGCGGCGTCCTCGCCGGTCGAGAGGCTGGTCAGTTGTCGTTCGACAGCGGCGGTGACCTTGTCGGCGAAGGCCGGATCGTCGGTGATCAGGATCGCCTGGGCGGCCGGGTCGTGCTCGGCCTGGGAGAGCAGGTCCGCGGCGATCCATTCGGGATTGTTGGCGCCATCAGCCACGACGACGATCTCGGAGGGACCCGCCAGCGCATCGATGCCCACCGTGCCGTAGACCCGGCGCTTGGCCGCCGTGACATAGGCGTTGCCCGGCCCGACGATCTTGTCCACCGGCCGGATGGGGCCGGCGCCATAGGCCAGGGCGGCGACGGCCTGGGCCCCGCCCACGCGCCAGATCTCGGTGATCCCGGCTTCCTTGGCCGCCGCCAGCACGGCGGGCTGCAGCCGGCCCGGGGGCGTGACCATGGCGATACGGTCGACGCCGGCCACGGCGGCGGGCACGGCGTTCATCAACACGGTCGAAGGATAGGCCGCGCGGCCGCCCGGGACATAGATCCCCACCGCCTCGATGGGCGTCCAGCGCCAGCCGAGCTGCACGCCCGCGTCGTCGGTGAACCAGGCGTCGGCCGGGCGCTGGCGCTCGTGATAGCTGCGGATCCGGCCCGCGGCGAAGGCGATGGCGTCGCGCACGTCTTGCGCACACTGGGCGGCGCCGGCCTCGATCTCCTCGATCGTGACGCGGATATTGGTCTCGTCGACCTCGGCGCGGTCGAACAGCTTGCCGTAGCGCAGGACGGCGGCCAGGCCCTCGCCGCGCACGGCCGCCAGCACGTCGCGGACGGCGAGGTCCACGTCCTCGGGGGTCTCGCGGCGCTCTTCGACGAAGGCGGCGAAGACGGCCTCGAAGCCGGGGTCGGAGAATTTGAAACGGCGCATGGCGCGCTCTATTAGCGGGGGAGCCGCCGCAAGGCTATGGCCTGTCAGGCCTCGTGGGTCGGTGTGCGCCGCGTCGGCCAGGGCGCCGAGACGTCAGCCAGGACCGCATCGACGCACTCGACCGTGGCCCGAAGGTCCCCGCCGCCCGCGAAGGTCAGGGTCAGAACGCCGCCGGGCGCCTCTCCGGCCTCGAACGAAACAGTGAGCAGTTCCACCACCGCGGCCTTCGCGGTCCGGCGCAGGTTCCGTGTCTGGACCTTGAGCACCGAGCCGATCTGCAGGCCGCTGCGCACCCGCTCCCCGCCCTGCCCTTCCCAGCGATAGCGGTTGAAGCCGAGCGTCAAGCGTCGCGCGTTCGGGTCGTAGGCCATGTCGCCGATCTTGCCGACGGCGTCCTGCAGCGCCGCGGCGATCACCGTCAGGTCTTCGGCGTCTTGCGCCAGCAGCCGCAGGCGCGGGACTTCAATAGCGGTCATCCTCAGTCCTCCGACTCGCCGTCGCCGGCGATGCGGCGGATCTGGGCGCCGCAGGCGCCGAGCTTCTCTTCCAGGCGTTCGAAGCCGCGGTCCAGATGGTAGACGCGGTTGACCATGGTCTCGCCGCGGGCTGCCAAGGCCGCGATCACCAGGCTGACCGACGCGCGCAGGTCCGTGGCCATCACCGGCGCGCCCTCCAGGGCCTGGACACCGCGAACCCGGGCCTCGCCTCCGGACACCGAGATGTCGGCGCCCAGCCGCGCCAGCTCGGGCGCGTGCATGAACCGGTTCTCGAAAATGGTCTCGCGAATGACGCTCTCGCCGTCGGCCAGGGTCATCAAGGCCATGAATTGCGCCTGCAGGTCGGTCGCGAAGCCCGGATAGGGATCGGTCTCGATCTCCACGGCCTGCAACCGGCCGCCGTTGCGCTTGATGGTGGCGCCGTCCTGGTGACGGGTCACGCCGACCCCGGCCTCTTCCATCTTGTCCAGCAGGGCGCCGATGAACTCGCTGCGGGTGCGGGTCAGGCGAACCTCGCCTCCGGCCATGGCCGCGGCCAGGGCGAAAGTGCCGGTCTCGATACGGTCGGGAATCACCGAATGGGTCGCCCCGCTCAGGCGCGCGACGCCCTCGATGCGGATGGTGGAGGTCCCCGCGCCGGAGACCTTCGCCCCCATCTTGTTGAGGCAGTCGGCCAGGTCGGCGAGCTCCGGCTCGCAGGCGGCGTTGGTCAGCACCGTCTCACCCCGCGCCAGCACCGCCGCCAGCATCGCGTGCTCCGTCGCCCCGACCGAGACGAAGGGAAAGACGATTTCCGCCCCGATCAGGCCGCGCGGCGCCTGGGCGTAGACGTAGCCCTCATGCAAATCGATGGTGGCGCCCAGGGTTCGCAGCGCTTCCAGATGCAGGTCAACAGGCCGTGCGCCGATCGTGCAGCCGCCGGGTAGCGAAACCTTGGCCTGTCCCGTCCGCGCGATCAGCGGACCCAGCACGTTGAAGGACGCCCGCATCTGGCGGACCAGATCGTAGGGCGCGATGCCGCTCACGATCTCACGGGTGTGCAGCAGCGTCTCGGCTCCATCCTCGCCGTCGCGCTCCTCGACCTGCGTCCCCAGCCGCTGGAGCAGGTGGCCCAGGAACCGGGTGTCGGCCAGGCGCGGCATATTGGTGAGCCGCAGCGGTTCGTCGGTGAGCAGGCTGGCGGCCATCAGCTTGATGGCGGAGTTCTTGGCGCCGCTGATGGGGATCACACCCTCCAGCCGCGCGCCGCCGATGATGGCGATGCGATCCAAATTCGTCCCTCGAAGGTGGCCGGCGCGCCGCGCGCGCCCGGGGGCCTTTGCCGCTATCTAGCCTGGGCGGCGACCCGCGCAAAGTCGGCCCCGATCACGAGGGGGTCTCGGGCTCCTGAGGCGTGGCGGGCGGCGCGACTCGCCCGGCGCTCTTGCGGCGGCGCAGATTGGCGCGCAGCGCCGCGGCGAGTTTGGCCTCGCGCGCCTCGGCGGCTGTTTTCTCCGGTTTTTCCATGCACGACCGGGGTGCGGTGAGACGGCGGCCGCGTCAAGACGCCTTTCGGCGCTTTTAGGCTTCACGCGGGCCCAGGCTTTGGCTATAGCCCCGCCCTCGCCTTTTCGCCGCCGTAGCTCAGTGGTAGAGCGCATCCTTGGTAAGGCTGAGGTCGGCAGTTCAATCCTGCCCGGCGGCACCATGGTCCTCCAAGTGCTCCAAGCACTTGGAGGACCGCCAAAGGCCCTCCAAGTCATCGATATGCGGCCCCTCGGGGCCAGTCCCAGGCGGTTGAACAGGTCCAGGGGCATGATGTCCGACCGGCGCGATCTTCGCCTGAGCAGCGACGCGCCGATCATTCCCCAGGTGGCCGGCGACTGTCTTGAGCCATGTCAACGCCGCGGCGATCGCCGGGAGCCCTCGGGACTTCGACCCTGCGCCCTGGCATGTTGCCGGCATGCCAAGATCCATAAGCGCCGCGCTCCTCGTCTACCGGCTACGCGATGGGTCGGCGGAGTTCCTGCTGGGCCACCCGAGCGGTCCGTTCTGGCGAACCCGGGACGAAGGCGCCTGGTCAATCCCCAAGGGACAGGCCCATGACGGCGAGGCGCTGCTGGCCGCGGCGGCGCGCGAATTCGAAGAAGAGGTCGGCTTCGCGGTGGCCGGCCCGGGCGGAGGTCCGTGGCGCCTGGGTGGGCGACGGCGTCGGGCATGGCGGTGTCCCCATCCGCCACCGGCGATGCGCCGAGACGAATGGTTAATTCTACGCGCCTTCCAGCCGTGCGGTTTTGATGGTGATCAAGACCGCGCGGCCGACAGCCCTCTATGTGAGCCTCTGAAGCGGAGCCTTCTCGACAACGGCGCGCGCACTCGCGTCTGACGCGGCGCCAAAAGCATTTCACATCATCGTTGATGTTCACACCATCATGAATGATATGCCTTCCAAAGATACTCCAGGTTCACCTTCTCGTCGCCCCGGCGAACGGCGCCTGAGGTCTCCGGGAAAACCAGGGCTATGAAGGTGCTTGTCCAATGCGACGACCTGGACAGGAAGGTGCGCATCTTCGAAGCGGTCGATGATGGGTCGCGCTTCTATTTCGAAGACGGCGCGCTCTACACCCACGTGGACGCTGAGGGCGTCAACCTCCTGGAATATGTTTCAGCCATGGAGGCCGCGCTCAAGGATCGCGAGAATCTCCTCCTGCTGGGGACAGCGGGCGGGGCTCTGGCGACCCAGCTCAGCCGACGGGGCGCGAAGGTCACCGCCGTTGACAACTGGCCCACGGCTTTCGAAATCGCGCGCCGATGGTTTCACCTCCCTGCCGAGGTCGAGTGCATCCACGCCGACGCCCTGACCTTCCTGCGCTCGACGGAACGGCGGTGGGACGCCGTGGCCATCGACGTCTTCAGCGGTACGGAGATTCCGGACGCCATGCTGACAACCGACATCGGTCAGTTGCTTGCTGGGGTGCTCTCGCCCGGCGGTTTGATCGTCTGGAATGTTGCCGACTGCACGGCGTCGTGGCCGGCGCAGTGGATCGCCCGCGCGTTGCGAGCCACGGGCCTGACGCCCCGACTGGTTCCCGTGCTGGCCGAAGATGTCGGCAACACCCTGGTGGTCTGCCGAGCCTGGCCCAGTCGTTGAGCATCGCCCTGAAGGGGTGACCGATCGCCTGATGGTCGGGATCGGGCCTCAGGCGCGATCGCTCGCCGTGAGCACGGCCCCAAGCGCCCAAATCCGTGGCGCGAGCGCGTGGCGCGCATTCCTCAAGACCGACATGGGCTCCAGTCCGGGCGCTTTTTCAGGGTCCGGCACAGCCCATGTCAACGCCATCTGGTGGCGGCCAAGTCCAAGTCTGTCGACCCCCAGGGAGACCACGATGTCGAATGCCTCGATTTGCAACTCGCCGACCGAGGTGGCCTGACGCCGCTGGATGTCGATTCCAATCTCGGCCATGACGGCAACGGCTGCGGGATCCAAGGGGCCGGCGGTCAATCCGGCGCTGGCGACGACGATGTCCAGGCGGCCGTAGGCGGCTCGCGCCAAGCCCTCAGCCATCGGGCTCAAGGCCGCCTGCGTCCGGCAGACGAACAACAGCCGGACCGGCTTGGCCTTGCGGGGTTTCCGCCCCGCACGAAGGTCCGGATACGGCGATAGATCGCCCCCGCCCATCGCTCTTGAACGGCCGGGCTCGGGCCGCGGCGCGGGCAGGACCTCGGCGGCCAACGCGCGACAAAGCAACGAGCGGGCAATCTCAGGATTGAGCATGATCTACCGATCATAGCACGTCTGACATCGCCAAGTCGATATGCTGAATTACTTTAGTGACGTTTTAAACATCAATTCTAAAGGCTGGCTACTTGCGCTCCAGGAGCCGCACACCCCGCCCCTCGCCTTCGCTCCGCGCGCCCCCGGCGATCAGTTCCACGCCGGCCGCGTTGATGGCGTTGACCACCTTCTCGAGGCTGTCGACCACCGCGCGCACGATTCCGTCGCTGGCCTCCATCCGTTGGATGGTGGGCAGCGAAACGTTAGCCAGCCGGGCCAGCTCCTTCTGGTCAATACCAAGCAGCGCGCGCGCCGCCTTCATCTGCGAACCCGTGATCATTCCCGTATCTATAATGATGTCCAATGCATCATCAAGTCATCAATGCGACCTATCGCGCCGCTCGAACGCCGACCGGCATGGAACCGCGCCGACGGTTAGGACGTCACCAGACGCGGATCGTGGGATGGACTTCCGACGGTCGGCTCACGGTGGTCGCCCCTGGCCCCCGCCGCGCCTGGCTTGCTTTCGCGCGCGGCGTATTTCGGATCCTGGCGCAGGAGATTGAGCACGGCGCCCGCCGCGGCCGGGCCGTCGAAAACGAGGTCCATCCGGTCGTACCAAGCGCGTATCGCCAGACGCCTCACGGACGGGATTGCAACCTCGTCGATCTTCGCAATGGGGATAGCCGACAGGCGCTGCTCGCTATCGATGAAGATCAGCCGCCAATTGGTGACAATCGCCAGCCCCAGGCGCCCCTCGCCCGACATCATGCGCTCCGCCGCCCATCCCTCCAGCAGCGATTCCCCTTCGAACAGGGAGAGCGATCGTCTCAGTCGGGCGAAATCCATCGCGCAATTCAACCGGCAACCACCCTCGCGGTGGGTCGAGCGCCGCCATGCGCACGACCTCCATGTCTCCCCATGATGTCTTGCATATCGACTTCGATATGTGAATGGGCACAATTCACGAATTTTCGGAAACCGCTTCAGGAGAACGCGCCGGATCGGCGAAGGTGATATCCTGAACGCCTTCAGGATGCTCTGAAGACAATATCTTGATATCATGAGCATTTGTTGTGATATTTGACGCATCACTTGATCGATGTGAAATTGCACACCGTACCGCCATCCTGTTCGCGCCCGTCATCCAGGAGTCCGCCATGCCGCTGAACGTCGCCTGCGACCGACCGACGATCGTTCTCGTGGAGAACGACGGCGAACTTCGCGGCCGGCTCGCCGCCGGACTTCGGCATGACGGCATGCGTGTCGTTGAGTATGAGCATGGCGGCCCCGCCCTCGCGGCGATCCAACAGGGCCTGTCGGCGGACGTTCTGGTCTTCTGCCCCCAAGACGACGGAACGGCGACCTGCGACGTCGCTCGGCAAGCCAAGGCGCTGGCGCCCCAGATTCAGATCGTCGTCACGCCAGCGCTCGAGGCGACGACCGGCCTCCCACCGGAGGCCCATGTGCTCGTCAAGCCCTTTGAGCCGAGCCGGCTCTCGCGATACATTCGCTTGGTGGCCGCCAGGCCCGCTCTGCGCGGCGCCCTACGCGCGGTCTACCGGCAGGCGCGATCGGCGCCGCCGCCTACCGCCCCGCTCGCATGTTGAGCCGGCTTGGCGGCGCCAGTCCCATGAACCGGCTCAACCCCATCGTCTGCGGCCTGAGATGCCGATGCCCGACCTGCGGCCAGGGCTCTCTCTTCAGCGGATACCTGAAGGTCCGTCCCAGGTGCGAAGGCTGCGGCGCGGACTTCTCACGCGCCGATTCCGGCGACGGACCGGTGGTCTTCATCCTGCTGATTGTGGGCGCCATTGGCTGTTTCGGGATGCTTTTCGTGGAGTTCAGGTTCCATCCGCCGGTCTGGTTGCAACTCCTGATCTGGCTCCCGTCGATCGGACTCCTGACACTGGCGGTGCTGCGCCCTTTCAAGGCGATCCTCATCGCGTTGCAGATCCACAACGGCGCGTCGGAGGCTCGCCATGACAACTAGGATATCGTTTCGCCAGGACGTCACGCCATGATTGCCGGCGCGCAGATGCGGGCGGCCCGCGCCCTCCTTGGCCTCGACCAACGCGACCTTGCTCGGCTGTCGGGACTGTCCTTGCCGACCATCCAGAGGATGGAGTCGTCCGAGGGCTCCGTGCGCGCTGTCGTCGACAGCCTGGAGAAGGTGGTCGACGCCCTCACCGCCGCGGGGGTCGAACTGATCGCGGACGGCGCGCCGAGCGCCGGCGTCGGGCGTGGCGTGCGATTAGTCGCCAGGTCCGAGAAAAGGCGTCCGGCCCATGTCGCATGACTGGCGTCTGTTCGTTCCCAAGACCGTGACGGTCCTGCGCCAGGGCTATGGCCTGAAGCCGTTCCGCGGCGACCTCGTCGCGGGCCTGACGGTGGCGATCGTCGCCATGCCGCTGGCCATGGCGCTGGCCATTGCGTCGGGCGCCACGCCGGAGCGCGGCCTGATCTCCGCAGTGGTCGCCGGCTTCCTCATTTCATTTCTGGGCGGCAGCCGATTCCAGATCGGCGGACCGACCGGAGCCTTCGTCGTCGTGGTCTATGGCGTGATCGCCAGGCACGGATACGACGGACTGTTGATCGCCACGACGATGGCCGGCGTCATCCTGATCGTCGCGGGGCTCCTGCGTATCGGGACCCTGATCAAATACATTCCCGATCCCGTCACGACCGGGTTCACGACCGGCATCGCCACCATCATCCTGGTCAGCCAGCTGAAGGACATTTTCGGACTCTCGATCGAGCGCGTCCCCGCCGACTTCATTCCCAAGCTGCAAACGCTCTGGGAGGCGCGCGCCAGCCTGAGCCTTCCCACCCTGGCCCTCACGGTCGCCTGTTTCGTCGCGATCATGGGGCTCAGGCGTTTGGCGCCGAAGGTTCCCGGCTTCCTCGTGGTGACGGTCGCCGCGGCCGTGACCGTCACCTTACCGGCCCTCCCGGTGGAGACGATTGGCACGCGGTTCGGGGGCGTGTCCTCCACCCTGCCCCCCCCAAGCCTGGACTTCTGGTCCTGGACCAAGGCGCGGGACGTCCTGCCGAGCGCCTTCACCATCGCCTTGCTGGCGGGAGTCGAGTCGCTGCTCTCGGCCGTCGTCGCCGATCAGATGACGGGCCGGCGGCATCGCTCCAATCTCGAACTCGTGGCCCAGGGGATCGCCAACATATGCTCGGCCGCCTTCGGCGGCCTGCCGGCGACCGGCGCCATCGCGCGCACCGCGACCAACATCGGCTCTGGCGCCCACTCGCCGGTGGCCGGCATGCTGCACGCGGCATTCCTGTTGCTCTTTATGTTGCTGCTCTCGCCCCTGGCCAGTTATGTGCCGCTGGCGGCCCTGGCGGCCATCCTGGTGGTGGTCGCCATCAACATGGCCGAACTGCAACGCTTCCGGCTGCTGCTTGGTACGTCCAACGGCGACAGGGCCGTCTTGCTGCTGACCTTCGGGCTCACCGTCGTCGTGGACCTGACATTGGCCATCGAGGTCGGCATGGTGCTGGCCGCCTTCGTGTTCATGCATCGCATGAGCCTGCTTTCCACCGTGGAGGGTGGCGGCCCCCGCCTCATCGACGGCGATCGGGACGACTTCAGCCGCGCGGACGAGCCGGCCTACGAACCGCATGAAGGTCTGCCGCACGATACCGCGGTGATCACCTTCAGGGGTCCCATGTTCTTCGGGAGCACCAGCGTGCTCAAGGACGCCCTCGACCAGGTCGGCGGACGGAGCCGACGCTACATCCTGAGGTTCGAAGAGGTTCCGTTGGTCGATCCGACCGGAGCCGCCGCCCTTTCATCGTTCCTTCGCCGCGCCATCCAGGACGGCGCCGAGATCATCGTCTGCGGCGCCCGTAGCAGCGTGCGGGCCAATCTCCTGCGCACGGTGGAGGCCCACGTCCTGGAGAAGGTCGGGTTCGTACCGGACTTCGCCACGGCCCGCGCCGCAACGGCGGTGGTCGCATGATCCCGCTTCGAACCGCCCACACGGCTGGCGGCGAAGTGGCGGTCATCCTGCGCAGGTCCGATCGCACCGTCGGCTATGTGAAAGATGGGGTGCTTCAAACGCTGATCGACGCCAGCGGCCACAACCTCGCGCCGCACGTAACCGCCGCGGTCGATGTCCTACTGCAGGAGAAGGTTCGTCAGGCGCTCGTGCTGGGCTACGGCGGCGGAGCGGCTTCGACCATGCTGCACAGAGCCGGCGTGGACGTGTTCGCTGTTGACTGCGACCCCTGCGCCAAGCCGCTGGCGCAGCTCTTCTTTCGGGCCCCGCCCTACCTCGATGTAGCCGTCAGCGACGCTGCCGCCTATGTCGAGCGGGCTGCGGGGGCCTCATTTGACGGCGTCCTCATCGATTTTCAGGATTCCTTCGAGACGCCCAGGGCCTATCTGTCCCAGTCCTTCTGGCGGGCGGTGGAGAGGGTGCTTCGTCCCAGAGGCATGGTCATCGTCAACGTGACCCGCTGGCTTTATAGCGGACGCGACTGGCGGGCGTTTCAAGCCGCGCTCGGCCTGGGCGGCTTCGACGCCGTGGCGCTGAGTGACGAGCACGGCGCCGGCAATCGAATCCTAGTGACCGCCCGCGGCGCCACGGCGCCATGATCCCGCGCCGATCGACAGCCCAGACAACCTTGCTGGGCCTCAGGCGCGGGGCCTGGGGCCGCTGTCCTAATTGTGGAAACGGCCGGCTTTTCCGTGCCTACTTGAAGGTGCGGTCCCTCTGCGAGGTCTGCGGCCATGAAAATGGTCGCTATCCGTCAGATGACGCTCCACCCTATTTCACCATCCTGATCGTGGGCCATCTCGTGGTCGCGCCGCTTCTTGCCTTCCAGCTCATCTGGACGGTCCCGACCGGCCTGTTGCTAGCGATCCTGCTCCCGGCTCTCGCGGCGCTCACCTTGGCGGTCCTGCCGATCGTCAAGGGTGCGGTCGTGGGCGTCCTCTGGGCGCTCGGCAACACTCCCACCACCTGAAGGGCCGCGCCATGACGATCGAAGAGCGGCGCGCCCGCGCCGACCAGGAAGCGCTCGACTTTCACCGCTATCCCCAACCTGGGAAGATCGCGATCGCCGCGACCAAGCCCATGGCGACCCAGCAGGACCTGAGCCTGGCCTAGTCGCCCGGGGTTGCCACCCCCATCCGGAAGTTCGCCGAGGATCCCAACGCGGTCTACGACTACACATCCAAGGGCAATCTTGTCGGCGTGATCTCCAACGGCACGGCGATCCTCGGGCCCGGCAACCTGGGCTCCCTGGCGTCGAAACCGGTCATGGAGGGCAAGTCGATCCTCTTCAAACGCTTCGCCGACCTCGACTCCTTCGACATCGAAGTCGCCACCGGGGATGCGGACGCCTTCATCGAGGTCGTGCGCCACATCGGCGCCACCTTCGGCGGCGTGAACCTGGAAGACATCTCCAGTCCCGACTGCTTCCGAATCGAGGCCGAACTTCAGGACTTGCTCGACGTTCCGGTGTTCCACGACGACCGCACGGCGCCGGAATCCTCTGCGCAGCGGGCCTGATCAACGCCAGCGAGGTCACCGGGCGCAGGCTGGAGGATCTTCGCCTGGTGCGTTGCGGCGCCGGCGCCGCTGGCCTGGGCTCGATCACCATGATGAAGGCGCTCGGCGTGCGCCCTGAGAACACAACCCTGGTCGATATCGACTCGGGCCGGTCCGTCGGCAGCCCTCGGCTACGGCGTCCAGACGATCGCAGTCATGACCATGACCAAGCCGGCGGTCGCAATATTCCAGCTGAAGGTGCGAAGCCACGGGACGCCCGCTGCGTAGAGCGGGAGGAAAAGCAGCCTTCCCGCGAGGTAGATCAAGGCGCCGGCCACGCTCAGCCAGCCGCCTGACCGGCCGAGCATCTCTAGCATCAGGACAGCGGCGGCGAAGACGGCGAAGGTCTCGAGGAAATTGCGCTGGGCCCGGTCGAGGCGCCCCGCAACGCCCTTCGGCCGCAATTCCTCGTCCCGCGCGCCGACCGAATAGGCGTTCCCAACCTGAGCCTTGAATGTGAACGACGCCGCGGTGATATGGATAAGGCCCAGAATCATGGCCCCGAACAGCGCCCAAAGTTCGATCGACATCGGCTGCCCCTTTTCGAGACCAGGATCCTAGCACAACCTCAGCGGCTCCCGGTGGCGCCTCCCGCCGAAGGGTCCGGATTCCAGCCGAGAAGCAGCAGCATGACGAGGAACCCCAGGACGTAGGCCAGTGGCACGAACCAACCTTCCCGCAGCCAGCGGAAGACGGATCGACCTTCCGGATAGAGGTTGGTGAGCGCCACTCCAGCCGAGGATCCGAACCAGACCATGGAGCCGCCGAAGCCCACGGCATAGGCCAGCAGAGCCCAGTCATAGCCGCCCTGCTCCAGGGCGAGCGCCGTCAAGGGGATGTTGTCGAACACGGCCGACAGAAAGCCCAGTCCCAGTGAGCTCTGCCACGTGGGATCCGGCAACGCGTTCACCGGCATCAGCGAGGCCGCCGCGACCAAGGCCACGAGGAACGAGGCGCCCTTGAGCGCCGGCCGGGCCACCGCCCAGTCGGGCTTGGCCACAAAGGCCGTCAGGATCAAGGCCGCCCACACGGCCAAGCCCAGCCAGGGCGCTGTCTCCTCGCCCTCCGTGAGGGCGTTTGCGGTGATGTTTGTCGCCACGGCGGCCGCCAGGATGAACACCACGATCCAGACGCGGCGCCACTGCAGCGGATGGTCCGGCTCGTCCTTGGCGAGGATTGGTTGATAGCGCTGCTGTGATCGCGCGCCCGCCAGGCTGCAAACGACGAATGCAACGCCGGCCGCCACATATGCCGGCAGCACCCTGAGCGGCGAGATCCCGTTCAACCACATGATCGTGGTCGTCGTATCGCCGATTACGCTGCCCGCTCCGCCCGCGTTGGCGCAGGCGACGATGGCGGCCAGGAAGCCCACGCTCACCCGGCCCTGATAGACGTGGCGCGCCATCACGCCACCGATCACCGCGGCGGCGATGTTATCCAGGAAGGCGGACATGACGAAGACGATACCTAGGAGCGCCACCCCGCCTGTCCAGTTGTCAGGCAGCAGGCTCGGGAGGTGATCGGGCAGGTTGCTGCGTTCGAACTGGTTCGAGAGCAATTCGAACCCGACCAGCAGCAGCATCAGGTTGGTCAGGATTACCCATTCGTGCCGCAGGTGTTCCCCCAGCGCGCCCAAGCCGACGCCGGTGGGAAAGCCGCTGACCAGGGCCTGGTAGGCGAGGATCGCAGCGAGCCCGGCGAGCGCCACCTCCAGGGTGCGATGATGGAAGATGGCGACGCCGAGTAAGGTCAGGCCGAAGAGATAGAACTCGATCGGCGCGCCCAGGAACGCGGGCGCATCAACCCCTGGCGCGGCCGCCCGGGCCAGGGTCGGAAGAGCGCACAAGGCCAGCGCCCAGGGAAGAACCTGTCGGATTCGCATCAGGTTAGGTACCTGCCCGCGACTGGATCGCCAACCACGGTTTCCGGGCCTGCGGGGTTGGCCCCTCTCTCAAGCGTGACAACCTGGCTCCGCCGCGTCAGTAGGCGTGGAAGCTGTCCAGCCCCAGCACCTCATGGATGTCCGCGATGGCGGCCGCTGCGGTCACCTCCGCGAGACGCGCCGGCAGGATCGTGTCTCGCTCCTCATCCTCGCACCAAAAGTCAGGATGAGCCCTCATCGCCTCACAAACCCGCGCCTGCACGTCTGTGAGAGAGAGCGGCGCGAGCAGTTCCAGCTCATGCTCTATCCGCAACGGCGCGGGACCCGGCATCAGTCGCGATAGCAGCGATCCGGCCCGCCCGGTGTGCAGCACCGAGTTCACGATCCAGCGACGCCCTTCCGCGTCCACCAGCTCCATCCTGACTTGCAGACCCTCCGCCAAAGTTGGCGGACCACACGTTGCTAGGGCGTCCAGGTCAGACAGTCCCCAGACGTCGGAGTCCGTCGTAAATCCCAGAACAGGAAAGCGGAAATCCGCTTGCGCCGTCTTCATGCCGCCCCCAAAAGCGTGCGAACAAACAGAGAACTTAGCCAATGCCGGCCGTGGACGACCGCGTCGCGCATCGCCGTCGGCGGGTGCTAACCAACGCTCGACAGATCTCGCGCACCTTGCTCAATTTATATCCGGGTATTATCTAGCTCGGGAGCGACAGCGTCGGACGCACGTCACCACAGGAGTTCCGATGCCCTCGACCGACACCTTCACGGCCTTTGTCCGGCACCGACGCATCGCGGCCGGAACCTTGCGAGAGGTCGTCCCGGCCGTGAAGTCGGCTGCGGACACCGACGCGACGCATCTACTGGTCTTCGACGACGCCACGGGACGCTCGGTCGAACTCGACCTGCGAGGCTCCCTCCCCGACGTCCTGGAACGGCTGAACCAGACGCCGCAGGCCGAACCCGCCAAGCCAACCGGTCGAGGACGACCCAAGCTCGGCGTCACGGCGCGCGAGGTGACTTTGCTTCCACGCCATTGGGAGTGGCTGGCGGCACAGCCCGGCGGCGCCTCGGCGGCGCTTCGGCGGCTCGTGGAGGACGCCCGGCGGAGCTCGCCCGCGACCCTGCGACAGGCCCAGGACGCCGTACACCGGGTCATGTTCGCACTCGCCGGCGATCTGCCGGACTTCGAGGAGGCGAACCGCGCCTTCTACGCCAAGGACTATGCGCGCTTCGACAGTCTGACGGCCGCTTGGCCCCGAGACGTCGGCGACTATGTCCGGGCGCTCGTCGGCCGTGTCGCCGTTGCAGGTGACCAGCGATAAGCTAGGATCGCCGCCGCGCACGCGGCCCATCAGAGGCGCGGCGTGGAGGAACACCATGGACGCCGTTATTCCCGCTTCCCTGCGCTACGGCCGCCAACAGTTAATGGCTAGCCATGCCTACGCCAAGCCGCACGACGAGGCGGGCTACCGTCTGCATGGCGGTTTCGACGCTCAGGGCGCCTATGTATCGCCCCGGGTGCTCCATCGCCAGCCGGCTGTGCGGGCCTGGGGCGCGGCGCTGGAAACCCGCGGCTGGCCGCTTATCGACGCCACCACCTCGCTGCTGCAACGGCCGAACTACCCCACCGTGGCGCAGGAGCGCGTGCTGTTGCAGAACGGCCTCGGCCAGAGTTTCTGGAATTCCCTCACTGTCACCGGGATCGTGGAGGCCCGCGGCAAGGCCCTGGTCAGCTACGTCCCGCCGGACATGCGCAAGCTGATCGTCGAGGATATCGACGACACCGCGACCGGACACCTTCACCTTGGCCTGCTCGAAGCCCACGGCATGGACGAGGGCGGTGGCGATCCCCACACACCGGACCTCGGCGCGCACGACGCCATGTGGTTCGCCTCCCGCGACCTGGTCTTCGGCAGGGGCGCCTACCCAATGCCCGCGCCGCCGGAGAGCATCTCGCGACCGGTCGCGACGGACCGGGAGATGCCCCTGATCGGCCCCGAATATGAGGGACTCATCAAGATGCTGATGAACGTCCTGATGATCGAGGTCCGGGCGGAATCGTTCTTCGCATTCTGTTGCGATGTCCTGCGCGATCCGACGCTCTTCATCGATCGGCGCGCCGCCGCCGACCAAGCGGCGGTTCTGGTCGAACGCATTCGCCAGGACGAGCAGATTCACGTCGGCTACCTGCAGGCGGTGATCTCCGAACTTCGCAGCTTCACCTTCCGCACCCCTGACGGCCGCGAGGTCCCCGGCCGCGAGATCATCGACCCCGTCTGGGCCGATATGGTGGACTGGCATGGACTTCGCGAACGTGAAGCCTCCCGTGGACGAACCCGCGCCGAGATCGAACGCCAGGCGATCGATATGCTGGGCCCCCAAGCCGGCGCTCGTCTGATCGCCGAGTTCGACAGCCTCGAGGCGGAGGCTACCTAGAGCATGACCGTTTTAGCATGGAGCGTAGCCTGAGTTGACGAGGTAGTTGGCGCACTCGGTTGGGGTGAAGTGGTCGAGGAGTTGGCCGATGCGGCGCCAGGTGGCCTCGACGGTGCGTTCGGCGGCCTTGCGCAGC
>NZ_JAUYOJ010000097.1 GCF_030697925.1 Phenylobacterium sp.
TCGAACCCCTGGCCGGGTCGACGACGACTTCCACATTGCTGAAGTTCAGGCCGCTGGAGTCTCTGATCGACAGGTCCGTGAAGACCGCCGGAGCGCCGGGATCCTTGGATGTGATCGTCACATCGCCCACAAACTTCAGATCGCTCAGCGACACGTTCGCGTACGTCCCAGACTCCAGCAGGATCGTGTCGCCGGGCTGCGCGGCCTTGATCTCGCGGAGCAGGGACTCTCGATCCGAGACAGTTACAGTCGCCAACCGATTTCTCCGAGATTGCAAACAACGCCAACGCGGTCCGACGCCATAGGGCTCGCGACATGGTTAAGAGGTTCACTATCCGCTCGGCGATTGGTGGTGCGGCATGTTGGGCGGCTGGGCCAACCGCCGGCCATACGACCGAAAGCCGGGCGCGGATCGCCCTGCACTTGACTGGGATTTCAGGATGGCGCCCCACGCGCCGCAAGGCTCTCGATCGCCACTAGATACGAGGGCGATCTCGTTGTCCCGTAAATGTTTTCCGACGCGCGCGGGTCGCGAAAATCGCCCACTGTGAAGGCGCCCGCCTAGGGTGGCGCGGGCAGGTTGGCGCTACGGCAGGCTGAGGCGCGAAGGTGCGGCAGTCCGCCGCAGGCGCCGCGACTCAATTTCAAGGAAGCCATTGTCTAGCTTGAAGTTTTGGTGACAAATCGACGACCCGATTGAGGCTATTTCGCGCCCTTCAGGGCGGCCAGCACCACGTCCTGGAACGCGAAGACCGATAGGCCGTCGCCGGCGATGCGGCCGGGGTTGCCGGTGCAGACCTGGCGCAGCAGTTCGGCGCGGTCGCTGCCGGCCTCGACAGGCTGCCATTGGTCGGGTTGTTCGACCGCCCGCAGGGTCTCGCCCTGCGGCGAGGCGAAGCGGCGGGCGATGTCACGGGTGCGGCCGAAGATGCAGTCGAACTCGCGATAGGTGGCGATGAGGGTGGCGCCGTCCAGCGGCTGGTGCAGGATCTGGTAGACCCAGGCGCTGGCGCGGGCGTTGTCGCCGTTGACGCTGCCGGCGTCATAGACCAGCGCGCTGTCGCCCTTGCGGAAGGCGATGGTGGCGAAGGGGCCGGCCTGCGCCGCGCTCGCGCCCAGAACCGTGATCGCCAGACCCAAGATGGTCGCCTTGATCATTTCTTGATCCTCTCTGGCCTTGACACGAAATCCCTTGATGGGACGCCTGGCAATCCCAAATGCAAGATCGCGGCTAGACCCTTTCCGGCTCGGATGGAGTCATCTCACCGGGTGAAAAGGGTCTATCTTCAGAAGTTTAGAGCGTGACGGTCGCCTGACCCGGCATCCACTTCAGGCTGTCACGCTCTAAGCTGGAAACGAGCGATTGCCGCCCCTGGCGTCAGCGAGGTAGTCAGGATGGCCCGCGCGGTCAGCGGGAAACGGCGGGATGGTGCGATGGTTGCGGCGGGCGAAGCGAGCGATCGGGTGACGGCCGCGGTCCTGATCATCGGCGACGAAATCCTGTCGGGCCGCACGCAGGATACGAACCTGCGCGACATCGCCCGCTATCTGGGCGTCCACGGGGTGGACCTGGCCGAGGCGCGCACGGTGCCGGACGTGCACGAGGAGATCGTGGCGGCGCTGGACGCCCTGCGCACCCGCTATGACTATGTGATCACCACGGGCGGGATCGGGCCGACCCATGACGACATCACCGCCGACGCGGTGGCCGCGGCCTTCGGCGTGGAGCTGTACGAACACCCTGACATCATCGCCATGATGGCCGCCCGCTGGTCGGGCGAGCTGAACGCCGCGCGGCGGCGCATGGCCCGGGTGCCGGTGGGCGGGGACCTGGTGAAGAACCCGGTCCAGGGGCCACCTGGCTTCACCATCGGCAACGTCTTCGTCCTGGCCGGGGTACCGGTGATCATGCGCGGCATGCTGGAGGACGTCGGCCCGCGCCTGCGGGGCGGGGCGGTGGTGCTGAGCCGCACCGTCCGCGTCGAGGGCTCGGGGGAGGGCGCGATCGCCGCGCCGCTGGAGAGCGTGGCCAAGGCCCATCCGGCCATGTCGCTGGGCAGCTATCCGTTCTTCGACCAGGGCCTCTACGGCTCGAACCTGGTGCTGCGCGGACGCGACGCCGACGAACTCGCCGCGGCGGTGACGGAGCTGACCGCGGCCCTGGCCGAGGCCGGCGTGGCCAGCGTGCGCGAGGTGGAGGCGGCCTAGCGCCGCTTTCGCCCCAGCATCAGCGGCAGCACGGCGGCCGCCGCGCCGGCGGCGTTGGCCAGGGCGTCGCGAAATTCATAGCCGCCGCTGATCCACTTCAGGGCCTGGGAGACCTCCAGGCCGACGCCGGCGGCCAGGATCGCCGCGGCGAAGGCGAACGGGCTGATCTTCGGAAACGAGAGGGCGAACAGGATGGTCAGGCCGTAGGCTAGAACCACATGCTCGATCTCGTCGGGGCCGAGCGGAAAGGCCTGGGCGTTGTGGCGGGGATCCAGGGCCCCGTGCAGGGCGAAGGCGAGGAGGGCGACCAGGGCCAGCCTGGCCGACCAGAGGATGACGCTCGGCATGGGGCGGTCGATAGCGCCTCCGTCACCGGAGGGGAAGCCGCTGTCAGGCCGCCGCGCCGTCCTCGCGGGGCGCCAACGGGGCTACCCCGCGACCCTTGAACAGACGTCCGGCGCGGGCCGCCGCGGCGATGTCGCGGGCGGCGGGGATCAGCAGGAACCAGGATTCCACGCAGTAGCGGTGGAACAACCGCCGCGGGTCGATCGCCAGGCGGAACAGCCACTCGAAGCCGATGCGGCCGACCCAGCGGGGGGCGGCCACCTGGACGCCGGCCTCATAGTCGAAGGCCGCGCCGACCGAGAACACCACGCAGGGCGGCAGCAGGTGACGGTTGCGCAGCAGCCAGACCTCCTGGCGCGGCATGCCCATGCCGACGAACAGGATCTGCGGCCGGGCGGCGGTGATCTCCGCCAGCACGGCCTCGTTCTCGGCGCAGCCCGGCGTCATGTCGAAATAGCCGTGGCGGCTTGCGATCCGGGCGTCCGGATAGCGTTCCAGCAGTTTGTCGGTCGCGCCCTGGGCCACGCCGGGCTCGCCGCCGAGATAGAAGACCCGCCAGCTGTTTCGCTCGGCCAGGCTCCAGAAATGCTCGCGCCAGTCCAGATAGGTGCAGCGATGAAAGGGGCGCGAGTGCAGCCCCAGGAGCTGGGTGAAGAAGATGATCGGCGTGGAGTCGAGTTCGATCACGTCGGCGGTGTCGAAGAAGGCCGCGAACTCCGGGTCCTTCTGGCTCAGATAGACGCTATGGGCGTTGTGGTTGGCGATGCACCAGGAGCGGCCGTTCTCCACGGCCTCGGTGACGTGGTGCATGACCTCCTCGGGCCGCACCAGATCCATCTCCACGCCCAGGGCGGCGATCCGTTCGGCCGAACGCCGGCGCCGCCGGAACGGGGTCCGGCTCTTGCGTCTGCGCTCAGAGACCGCGATCAACGCCGTCCTCATCCTTGGCTTGCCTGGAACAGGTCAAGGGCGAGCTTAGGCTTGGCCGGTTAAGATTCTTTTCCGAACGCGAAATTGGGCCCTGCGGACACGCAGGGGTTGTCGCGATGCTCCGCGGGCGGTCGTCGCCTAATAGGCGTTGGGATCGCGCAGCATCAGCGGCAGGGTCTTGACCGCGATCATCAGGTCGAGGCCCAGCGACCAGCGGTCGATATAGGCGTTGTCGGCGCCGATGCGTTCGGTCATCTGCTTCAGTTCGCGGACTTCGCCACGGTAGCCGCTGATCTGGGCGAAGCCGGTCAGGCCCGGGCGGGCGCGGAAGCGGTCGCCATAGGTGGGGATGCGCTCGCTGTAGAACTGGTCGTGGGCGATGGCGTGCGGACGCGGCCCGACGATCGACATGTCGCCGACCAGGACATTGAAGAGCTGGGGCAGTTCGTCGAGGCTGAGCTTGCGAAGGACCGCGCCGATCTGGGTGACCCGCGCGTCGTTCTTGGTGGCCTGCCGCACGTTGTTGGCATCCTCGACCACGGTCATGGTGCGCAGCTTGTAGATGGTGAACACTTTGCCGCGCAGGCCGGTGCGGCGCTGGCGGAACAGGGCTGGGCCGGGAGCGTCCAGCCGGATCAGAATGGCGAGCATCACCAGCAACGGCAGGAAGACGAGCAGGGCGCTCGAGGCCACGAGGATGTCGAACAGGCGCTTGGTGATGCTGGTGGCCACCGGAAGCGGGGGTAGCAGGCGCTCGTCGGGGATGTCGTGGTCCTCGGGCGGCGGGCCCGGACGAAGCGGCGTGACAGCATGCGGCATCGTCGCGTGTTGCAACGCCGCCTGCTGATCAACCGAATGCGCCGTGTCAAACATCCAAATGCCCGCTAGTCAGCCCGCGCTCGTGACTATCGCGGAAACTGGTAACGGTTTTTTAGCCACGATCAACTTCCCGCACGCCGGGCACGAATTTTTAACCGCGGCTGCGTTCTTATTGGACATGGTCGAGAAACGACCGTCGTCTTGGGAATTTGAGGTCGATGGGCGCGAAAGCTGTCATTGCTTCGATGCCGCGCACGGCGCAGGCCCGAACGTCGCGCCTGCCTGTGGGCGTTGGGCTCGCGGTCGGCGCCTTCGCATCGCTGGGTCTCTGGGCGGCCATCATCGTCGGCGTTCGCGGCCTGATCTCCTGATCCCCGCGACCAGCTTTCGTGAGCACGACCGAGCTTAGGGCGGTCGCCGCCGCACGTTTCAGTGATCGCCGCCAAGTTTACCTTAAGAATTTCACTCTAGGTTGACGGCTCGGACCGCGCGCCGCAAGGCGTCCGCAGGCCGGCCGATCCGGGGGCGTCCGAAGGGGCGTTCCATCCGCGTCGCACGGGGTTTGACCTTTGCGCGGCCGGAGGGTCTGATCTAAGGGACAAGCCTCGGGCTTGCCCGACACGCAGTACGGCGCTTGGGGGTTGATGGCGTGCAGACGATCTACGATTGGGTGACGGTCGCCATCTTCGCGGGGCTGATCGTGCTGTTCCTGCACCGATCCACGGCGCAGGAAGAGCCCAAGGACAACGTCTTCCAGTACCTGCCGGCCGCCGTCGGCTGCGCGGTGGCCAACTATGTCGGCAACGAGGGGCAAGGCGGTCTCGCCTTCCTGATCATCCTGGTGGTCCTGGCCTATGTCGCCTGGGTGCTGAAGCCCTTCAACCTGAAGTTCTGAAAACGCCCGGCGGCGCGGCCGGGCGCGGGGCGCAAAGTCAGGTCCGGCGATTTCTGTTGATCGGCCCGGCGGCTGGGCCATTAACGTTGATTCAACTGCGGTCGGTTTAAGATTTCGCCACATTCGCCGTGTTTAGGATGGTCGGTCAGAATTCTCTGATCTAGACCGAGCGGTGCTGCATCGCATCGTCGCATAGGGTGCTTGGAGGCTCCGTGAGTTGGATCAACAGGTTGTTGGGACGCCGGCCAAGGCCTGCCCAAGGGGTGCAATCGAGCCCGGTGTTCTCCGTGGCGCCGCTCGCCGCACCCAGCCGTGACGAGACCGGGGGAAAGAAGGCCGGCGCCGCGCCGGCGTTCCCGCGCTTCCAATCGACGGCCGGTGACCAGCTATCGTCGCGCCTGACCGACCGGTTCGCCGCCACCCGCATCAAGCTGCGTAGCGCTTTCACGCCGTCCCAGCCGATCACCGACCGACGGATGTTCGCCGGGCGCATCGACGTCCTGACCACCCTGATCCGTTCGCTGGAAGACCAGCGCGTGCACGTGATCATGTATGGCGAGCGCGGGATCGGTAAGACCTCGCTGGTCCACGTCCTGACCCAGGCCGCCCAGGACGCCCGCTATATCGTCGTCTACTGCTCCTGCGGCGCCGGCTCGAACTTCGACGAGATCTTCCGCGCGGTCGCCGCCGACATCCCGCTGCTGTTCCATTCGGGCTTCGCGCCCACCGCCGAGCAGGCCGAGCGCGGCGGCTCGCTGGCCGATCTGCTGCCCTCGGGGACCCTTTCGCCGCGCCTGGTGGCCGACCTGTTCGCCAAGCTGACCGGCACCCGGGTGCTGGTGGTGCTGGACGAGTTCGACGTCTGCGAGTCCCCGGAATTCCGGCGCAACATCGCCGAGCTGATCAAGAACCTGTCGGACCGCTCGATCCGCACCCAGCTGGTGATCGCCGGCGTCGCCGCCGACCTGACCCAACTGGTCGAACACATTCCCTCCATCCGCCGCAACATCTTCGCCCTGCAGGTGCCGAAGATGACGGCCGCCGAGATCAGCCACCTGGTCGAGAACGGCGAGGAGATCAGTGGTGTGGCCTTCGATCGCGCCGCCCTGGATTTCATCGTCTTCGTGGCCAACGGCTCGCCCTACCTGGCCAGCCTGCTCAGCCACCATGCGGGGCTGGCGGCGCTGGACAAGGCGCGCACCAAGGTCGCGGTCGAGGATGTGTCCCTGGCCGTCGACCAGGCCCTGGCCGAGTTCCGCGGCCGGATCTCCAAGCATTCGCAAGCCCAGATCGACCAGGCCGCCAAGAGCGGCGTGCGCCACGTGCTGGGCGTCATGGCCGGGGCGGCCCTGTTCAACAATGGCCGTTTCGACGGCCGCGACGTGGAT
The DNA here is from genome assembly GCF_030697925.1 of Phenylobacterium sp. Lineage (GTDB taxonomy): Bacteria > Pseudomonadota > Alphaproteobacteria > Caulobacterales > Caulobacteraceae > Phenylobacterium. The sequence goes on from NZ_JAUYOJ010000097.1 coordinate 6,586, forward strand.
GCGCTCTATCCCAGCGCCGCGACCGCGGCCAATTTCAAGAGCACGGTCGAGGAACTGGCCACCAAGCGCATCCTGCTGGAGTTCAGCGACGACGAACTCGGCAAGGGCTATCGGTTCTCCGAGGAGAGCGTGCTGCCCTATCTGTGGATCCTGGCCGCCCAGAAGCGGTTCCTGGAGAGCCGCAAGCCTGCGCCCGCCCCAGTCGCCGAGAAGCTCGCCGCCGAGAAGGTCGCCGACAAGGCGGCCGACAAGGTCGCGGAGAAGATCTCCGACAAGGCCGCGGCCAAGGACGACGCTCCGGCGCCCCGCGCGGCCGCCCGCCAAGGCTAGGCCGCCGGCGCGTCGCGACTGTCACGACTGAGGGGGAAGGCGCTTGCGTATACTCGTCACCGGCGGCGCCGGTTTCATCGGTTCGGCCCTGATCCGGCACCTGATCGCCGAGACCGGCCATGAGGTGCTGAACCTCGATAAGCTGACCTATGCCGGCGACCTGCGCTCGCTGGAGAGCGTCGCCGACAGCAACCGCTATGGATTCCGCCATGCCGATATCGGTGACGCCGCGGCGATCCGGGCGGCCCTGCGCGAGTTCCAGCCCCAGGTGGTGACCCACCTGGCCGCCGAGTCGCATGTGGACCGCTCCATCGACGGCCCGGCGGACTTCATCCAGACCAATATCGTCGGCACCTTCGTCCTGCTATCGGAGACCCTGGAATACTGGCGCGGCCTGGAAGCCCAGGCCAAGGCCGACTTCCGGTTCCATCACATCTCGACCGACGAAGTCTTCGGCTCGCTGGGCGACGACGGCTATTTCACCGAGACCACGGCCTACGATCCGCGCTCGCCCTATTCGGCGTCCAAGGCCTCGTCCGACCACCTTGTGCGCGCCTGGCACCACACCTACGGCCTGCCGGTCATGGTGACCAACTGCTCGAACAACTACGGGCCGTATCACTTCCCCGAGAAGCTGATCCCGCTGATGATCGTCAAATGCCTCGCCGGCGAGCCGCTGCCGGTCTACGGCCAGGGATCCAATGTCCGCGACTGGCTCTATGTGGACGACCACGCCCGCGCGCTCACGCGGGTCTTCGAGAAGGGTGCGCCGGGCGAGAGCTACATCATCGGTGGACGCTCGGAACGGACCAACCTGCAGGTGGTGCATGCGATCTGCGACGCCCTGGATCGCCTGCGGCCGCGGCCGGACGGAAGGCCCTATCGCGACCAGATCGCCTATGTCGCCGACCGGCCGGGTCACGACCACCGCTACGCCATCGATCCCGGCAAGCTGCAGCGCGAACTGGGCTGGACCGCCCAGGAGAGCTTCGAAACCGGCATCGGCAAGACCATCGCCTGGTATCTGGATAACGAGGCCTGGTGGGGACCGATCCTGGCGCGTAGCGACGCCGGGCGCCGGCTGGGCCTGAAGGCGTCTTGAGCCGGGCCCGCTTGCGGCCTATCGCGGTCCCGTGTGGCGTCAACTGGAGAGATCGATGAAGGGCATCATCCTGGCCGGCGGCTCGGGGACGCGGCTGCATCCGGCGACGCTCGCCGTGAACAAGCAGCTGCTGCCGATCTACGACAAGCCGATGATCTATTATCCGCTGTCGGTGCTGATGCAGGCGGGAATCCGCGACATCCTGATCATCTCCTCACCCGAATATATCGAGAACTACCGCCGGCTGTTCGAGGACGGCTCGGCGTTGGGGCTCAATATCGAATACGCGGTGCAGCCCAGTCCGGACGGCCTGGCCCAGGCCTTCCTGATCGGCGAGGCCTTCATCGGCGACCAGCGCTGCGCCCTGGTTCTGGGTGACAACATCTTCTTCGGCGCCGGCATGAGCCAGCTCCTGCAGCGCGCCGCGGCGCGGGAGCACGGGGCGACAGTGTTCTCCTATCAGGTCGACCAGCCGCAGGCCTACGGGGTGGTGGAGCTGGACGACGACGGCCGCGCCGTCAGCCTCGAGGAAAAGCCGGCCGAGCCCAGGTCCCGCCAGGCGGTGACCGGGCTCTATTTCTACGACAACCGGGTGGTGGAGCTGGCCAAGCAGGTGCGCCCGTCCGCCCGCGGCGAGCTGGAGATCACCGACCTCAACCGCATGTACATGGAGATGGGCGAGCTCTACGTCGAACAGCTGTCACGCGGCTACGCCTGGCTGGACACCGGCACCCACGAGAGCCTGGTGGAGGCCTCGGAGTTCGTCCGCGCCGTGCAGAAGCGCCAGGGCGTCCAGGTGGCCTGCCTGGAGGAGATCGCCTTCGCCCACGGTTTCATCGACCGGGCGCAACTCAAGGTGCGTGGGGAGCTGTTCGCCAAGACCGCCTACGGCCGCTACCTGCTCGATATCGTCGAGCGCGGCCACGTGATGAGTCCGCGCGATCTGTGACGCTTAGGTCACGAAGCTGGACCAGAACTTGCAGCAAGTCCCGCAATGGGGGAATCAGCCTCCATATGCGCCAGAACTAGGCGTATATTCTGGGGTGATCCCAAAACGGGACTGGGCTGGATATGTTCGGGCACAAGACCAACACCAACCGCGCGCTTTTCGCGCTCCTGCTGCTGGCGGCCGCCTTGCCGGCGCCGGCCATGACACCCGCGTTGCTTTCCGGAAAACTTGGCCTGATGGCCGCCGTGGTCGAGCCGCCCAAGCTACCGCTCTATGCCGGCCTCTGGCGCCAGCTGTCCTCCGCCCCGCCAGCCTTGTTGGGCGAGCTGCGGCCCGAGCCGGCCCTGATGGGGTGGGTGGAGCCGGAAGTAGTTCCGACGGTTCCCGCCGAGACCTTCGCCTTGCCCTCCGACAACCTGCTCACGCCGGTGACGCTGATCACCTTGCCGAGCTTCCGTCCCAATGTGCCGCTATTCCCGCCGCCGACCGAGGGTGAAACGAGACTGCCCCGCAGCCCGCTCTCGCCCGTGCCTGAGCCCGCGACCTGGATGCTGCTGATCAGCGGCTTCCTTCTCGTGGGCCACGCCCTGCGGAACCGCCGCGGCGCGGCGATCGCCTGAACCCCTAAGCTATTGGCTCGGCGGCCCGGCGCTGCTCGTCGAGGCTGGCGGAGGTGCAGCTTCCGGCTCGGCAATCGGTGCGAACGGCGATGTCGGTTCGCTATAGAGCGAATCGCCGGGGCGTTCCGGCGGCGCCTTGGCGACCGGCCGGGCCGGCCGGCTGATTAGGTTTTCGGAGGTGTCGGCCGGCGCGGTTTCGAAGTCCACGACCATGCGCGACTCGATGGCCGCGGTCTCGAAGCGATCACGGGTGGAGGTCGCCCAATCCTCGATCGCGCTCTTCGAGCAACCCGCCAGGGAGAAGCCCAGAAGGATCAATGCCCAACGAAACGTCATCCGGATGCCCGACCTCGCCTGCGATTCACCGCTCTTATGCGCGGTCCCGTCGGAGCGCGCCTTAAGTTCGGCCCTGTTTCAATGGACTGTACCGTCGGCGTTGTTAAGTGGGCCACAACTTGATTGACGCGGCTTTTGTAACGAGTTCTTGAGGCCCGATCGCTAAGATGGCGGATCAATTGGGCTATGAAGAATCGATGAGGGAACCGCTGGCGACGCCCGACGCACATCTGACGGCAGCCACCGGACTCACCTCGGGGCGCCCGTTGAAGATCTGTCTCGCCGCGTCGGGCGGCGGCCATGTGCGCCAGCTCCTCGACCTGGCGCCAGTGTGGTCGGCCTACGACCACTTCTTCGTCACGGAGGATACCGCTCTCGGCCAGAGCCTCGCCGGCGAGCATCGCACCTACTTCATCCCGCATGTCGCCGTGGGGCAAGCGCGGCTCGGAGCGCCCGTCCGGATGGTCACGGGGGCGATCCGCAGCATCTTCCGCTCGGCGGGCATCATCTGGAAGGAGCGGCCTGACGTCATCATCTCCACCGGCGCGGGCGCCGTGTTCTTCGCGGTGGTCTGGGCGCGGCTGATGGGCGCGCGCACGGTGGTGATCGAATCCTTCGCGCGGTTTGACCGGCCCTCGATCTTCTCGCGGGTCGCCTCGCCTCTGGCCCACGACCTGATCGTTCAGTCGAAGGCCCTGGCCGCCTATTATCCGAAGGCCAAGGTCTTCGACCCCCTGCGCCTGATCGGCGGCAAGCCGCCGCCCAAGAAGCCGCTGCTGTTCGCCACGGTCGGCGCGACCTTGCCATTCGATCGCCTGGTCGACACGGTCGCCGAGCTGAAGTCGCGCGGCGACATTCCCGAGGACGTGATCATCCAGACCGGCCTGCGCGGCCATGCGCCTGCGGACCTGGAGGTGTTTGAGACCCTGCCATTCGACAAGATCCAGGATCTGCTTCGCGACGCATCAATCGTGGTCTGCCACGGCGGCACGGGCTCGCTGATAACGGCCCTGCGCCAGGGTTGCCGGGTGATCGCCATGCCGCGTCTGATGGAGAAGGGCGAGCACTACGACAATCATCAGGCCGAGATCACGAGCGCCTTCGCCGCGCGTGGGCTGATCGCCGTCGCCAACACGCCCGACGAACTGGCCCAGGCCCTGAAGGACGTCCGCGCCCGACCGCCGGTCCTGGCGACGACGGATCCCGCCGAGCTTGTCGCCTACCTCCACGACGTCATGTTGCAGGTCGGTCAGCGTCGCCAGACGCGGAACGCCCCGCGCCTGGCCCTATAGGCCGAACCAGGCAGGCGCCCCGCGGCGATTGCGCATGCCAGCGACCCAGCCCGAGAGGCCATAGCCCACCTGGCGCCAGGCGCCGCGGCGTCCGAAGCGCAGGAAGATCAGGGTGAAGGAGGCCAGGGACGCTACGGGCAGGCGGGCCGGGAAGATGTCCCGCGTGGTGAGCATCTTGTTGCGTTCGTTGAGATAGATCGGAGCCCGCGGCCGGCGGCGCATGTCGTCATAGGACCCGGTGGTGGTGCCGGCATAGTGCAGCACCCGCGCGCCCGGCGCGAAGCCCAGGCGCATGCCTAGCTTGCCGCCGCGCAGGCACCATTCGACCTCCTCGCAATAGAGGAAATACTCCTCGCGCATGGGGCCGACGGTCTGCAGGAAGCGGCGGCTCATCATCATGGAGGCGCCGTTCAGATAGTTCTGCGTCCGCTCGATGTCGGCGGGATCGGGGACCATGTCGAGGGCGCTGCCATGGCCGATGGATTCCGCCCGCGCCAGCCAGGGCCGCCAGCGGCCGCCATGCGACTGGACCCGCCCGTCGCTGAGATAGATCGTCGAACCCACCGCCTCGCAATCGCCCGCGGCGAGCCGAGCGACCTGCAGGGCCATGGCCTGCGGCTCGGGATGGGTGTCGGGATTGAGCACCCACCAGGCGTCGGAGTCCGGCGCGAGCGCGATGCAGGCGTTGACCCCGCCGGCATAGCCCAGATTGCCAGGCGCCAGGATCGCGTGGACCGGACGGCCATCGCCCAGGGTGGGCGGCAGGATCGCGCGGAGCGCCTCGAAGGCCTGGGGGCCGCCGTTCTCGCAGATGACCACGTCGAAATCAGTGTGGGTCGAGCGGGCGAGCGCCTCGAGGCAACCCTGGATGTCATGAGCGTTGCGGAAGCCGACGATGCAGACGGTGACGTGCATGGTCAGGCGCCCTTGCCGTCGGTCATCAGGACGAAGGCGTGCCCCAGCCGCCAGAGGCGCAGCTTGAAGAGCGTGCCGAGCGCGCTCAGCCGCTGGCTGAGGCTAGTGAGCTGGTCGCTGGCGAACACCTTCGGGGTGTGGGCCAGGGCCGACAGCGGCAGGGCCAGGCTGCGCGCCACCCAGATCAGCCGACCGGCCGGGCGCTCGCGATAGAGACGGTAGGTCTCGGCGTTCACCCGCCGCCACTTGGCCCACAGCTCGTCCCAGGTGCGTCGCGCCGGGTGGCCGACCACGGCGCGCGGGGCGTAGCCGAGCCGCAAGCCCATTCCGCGGGCGCGGAAGGACCACTCAACATCCTCCGAGACGGCGGCGCGGAAGCCGCCGACCTTGTCGAAGACCGCGCGCGCGCAGAACAGGTTGCCGGCGCCGGTGAAGCCCTTCTTCTCGATATAGGTCTTGAAGTCGAAGGCGAAGACCCGCTCGAAGGCCTCGGGGCCGGACATCGCGGTGAGGTCGTCGACCAGGACGGTGACCCGGCCGCCGATGAAATCGTAGGCGGGCAGGGCGGCCAGGCCCTCGGTCAGCCAGGCGGGCTCGGGCACGCAGTCGGAATCGGTGAAGGCCAGGATATCGCCCCGCGCCAGGGCCACGCCGCCGTTGCGGGCGGGGCCGGCGCCCTTTTCCGTCACCACCACCAGCCGCGCGCGGCCGGCGATGACCTCGGCGACCGCAGCCTCGCCCTCCGGCGAATTATTGTCGGCGACGATGACCTCGAAGTCGGCGGCCGGATAGGTCTGGGCCGCCAGCGCGCGCAGGCAGAGGTCGAGACCGGCCAGGTCCCTATAGTGCGGGATGACGACGCTGACCTTCGGGGCGGCGCTCAACCGGGCGCTCCTGGATTGACCGTCGCGCCGAGCTCTCTCGCCATTTCCAACCTGATCAAGGACTTCTCCGATGCGCCCGCAAACTGCCCCGCGTCGAGTCCGGCGAAGACAATCGTCGATCGCAATGCCCTGGGGGTTGAAGACCGTCGCATGAATATCGTCACCAAATCTCGAAGTCCCGAAAGGCGCGGGACTGCCCATCAGCGCCACGGATATCGTTTGTGGCCGCAGCCGCAAGTTCCCGGGCCAGCGCCCACCATCGAACTTCGCATCGCCTGCCTGTCTTCCGGGCTGATGGGAAGACAACTATCAAGATATCCCCGATAGACCTTGCGGCCTTCAGGCCAAGGTCGACGCTGGACCGACCCCGGCGACGGCGGCTTTGTTGACAAAGCTCCGACCCTTCGCCTTTGTCCGCCCGCGGACTACGAAACCGACATTCCGAGGTGCTGTGCCGATGCCAAAGTTCGTTGCTGTGATCCTGGCGAGCGGCCGGGGGGAAAGGTCGGGATTCTCGCGACCCAAGCAACTGCAGAAACTTGGCGGCCGCCCCTTGGTGGCCCACCCTCTGGAACGCTTCCAGTCCCATCCGGACATCGACGAGATCGCGGTCGTCACCAACGATCAGTGCATCGACGAGATCGAAGCCCTGGTCAGCCGGGAGCGTTTGACCAAGGTCAAGAAGATCCTCCTGGGCGGGCAGGAACGCTACGAGTCCTCGCTTTCGGCGATCCGGGCGTACGAGACCGAGGCGCAGTCGACCGACATACGCCTGCTATTCCACGACGCCGTGCGGCCCCTGATCGCGCACAGCACGATCAGCGATGTGATCGAGGCCCTGAGCCACTATGGCGCCGTCGACACGGCCGTCAGTGCGGCCGACACCGTGATCTTCGCCGATCCCGTCACCGGGACGATCAGCGACATTCCGGACCGGCGGCTGGTCCGCCTCGGGCAGACGCCGCAGGGGTTCCATTACGAGGTGATCCGCGACGCCTACGACAAGGCTCTGCTCGATCCGAACTTCCGCACGACGGACGACTGTGGCGTGGTGCTGAAATATTCGCCCGCCGAGAAGATCTATGTGGTCGAAGGTTCGCTGACGAACCTGAAGCTGACCTATGCCGACGACCTGTTGGTGATTGATAAATTCCTACAGAACGGGGCCGGGCGGCGGCTAGACGCCCTGTCGGATTCGATGTCGCTGTCGCGGCTCGCCGACAAGACGATCGTCGTCCTGGGCGGCACCAGCGGCATCGGCGCCTCGATCGCTGAGCTTGCCAAGGCCTATGGCGCCAAGGTCCACGCCGCGGGCCGCTCCACCGGGGTCGACATCAAGGACACCGCGTCGATCGAAAAGCTGCTGGAGGAGGCCGCCGGGGGCAGTGGGCGGATCGACGCCGTGGTCAACGCCGCGGCGGTGCTGAACCGCCAGCCGCTGGCCAATATGAGCCTGGAAGAGATCGCCGAGAGCATCAACACGAACATCCTTGGAGCGGTGAACGTCGCCAAGCTCAGCTATCCGTATCTCAGCGCGGCCCAAGGCCACCTGACCTTCTTCGCCTCGAGCAGTTACACCTATGGCCGCGCGCTCTACTCGACCTACAGCGCGTCCAAGGCGGCGGTGGTCAACCTCACCCAGGCCCTCGCCGACGAGTGGGCGGACGCCGGCGTCAAGGTGAACTGCGTCAATCCGGAGCGGTCGCGAACACCCATGCGGGTTAAGGCGTTCGGTATCGAACCACCCGAGTCCCTGCTCGAGCCGGAAGATGTGGCCCGCAAGACGCTCAGCATCCTCATCGGCCCCACGACCGGGATCATCTATGACATCGTTAAGACTCGGTCTGCAGCGCCGCTTTAGGCTTCTGTTCCATGCGTTGTTGAACGCGACGGTGCTGCCGCTCTCCAGGCTGGCTCCACGGCGATCCGACCACTGGGTTTTCGGGCACCAGGGCGATGTCTTCGCCGGCAACGCGAAATATTTGTTCCTCTGGGTTTCGATCCACCGTCCCGATCTGCGCGTCGTCTGGTTGTCTGATCGCGAGGACACGCTCTATACGATCCGCCAGGCAGGTCTGTCGGCCTTCCGTCGCTGGTCGCCCCAGGGCGTGGCGGCGGCGCTCAGATCGAAGGTCTTCGTCTACTGCCACGGCGTGGAGGACACCAACCTGCACCTGAGCGGCGGCGCATACCTCTTCAACCTTTGGCATGGGGTTGGTCTGAAGGCGACGATGCTCGGCGACAAGGGCGGCATTGTCAGCCGCGCCCAGAAACATGACCGGAACCCCGTCATGCGCCTGTTCTTCCTTGAATACCTGACGTGGCCAGACGCGGTGGTGACCACCTCGCCCTTCATGGGCGCCCATTTCGCTCATCAGTTCGAGCTACCTGAGGTGCGTTGCCCCCAGCTCGGCTACCCAAGGCTTGACGTGCACGCCGACGATGCCTTGAGGGAGGTGTCGGAGGCCATCGATCGCCGGCAGGGTTTCGCGTTCAATCCCGGCGGCCACGCCGAGGTCTATATCTACATGCCGACCTTCCGGGACACCGGGCGGCCGTTCGTTGAACAGGCCCTTCCGGATCTCAATCGGTTGTCGAATGCGCTACGAGCGCGCAACGCCTTGCTCTACGTCAAGCTTCACCGGCGGACATCAAGTATCGCGCTTGACGGTTATGAGAACATTGAGCGATGGCCGGATGAAGTGGATTTCTACACATATCTTGATAGGTTTTCGATCCTGATCACAGATTACTCATCTATATTGTACGATTATTTGTTCACAAAACCTTCTGGCATTATCCTCTATACCTTCGACTACGACCAATATGTGAAGGATGACCGGGCGTTGTTGTACTCCTTCGACGAGAATACCGCAGGGTTGCGCGTATCCGACTTCGATCGGTTTTGCGCGGTGCTCGAGGCGGGCGAAGCCCTTGTCGAGCCCGCTGGCGCCGCAGAGGTGCGCCGCAAGTTCTGGGGGGGATGCGTCGCCCCGGTTTCGCCAAACGTTGTGGCCTATGTTGAAGCCGCGCTGGCCTCCGGCGGCCAGGGGTCGGACCCGAACGGAGGCGGCGTTGAGGCGCGTTGAGGGATGGACTAGGGTCAGAGTGGTCGCGGACAGGAGCGCTTGGTCTCCTGCACGGGGCGCCATCGGACAACGCGGCGGCATGCGATAACGGCCAAACCGCCCTCGAGCGCGGGGATTCGAGGCCGGGGTTAGGCCTTTCATAGTTATTCAGGTTCAACCTCACCTGAGGTCTGGACGCTGGCGGCGCCGATTGGGTTGGAGAAAGTTGTATGAGCGCCGGTCTGGTAGCTCTTGTTAAGCGGATCTACCTTCAGCTCACGCCCGGCCTCCGCAGATACCTTTTCGGCGTCATGGCGGCGATGCTGTTCGGCGCGTTGCTCGACGTCCTGACGTTGGGCGCCGTGCTGCCGTTCTTGGCTGTGCTCAGCAATCCCGATCGCGCTTGGGACTACTTGGAGGCGGTCAATCTGCACAACGCCCTCGGCATCGGCCGCGGCGACGACATTCGCGGCCTGATGACGGCGGCGTTCATCGCCGTGGCGGTGACGGCGGGCTCGATGCGGCTGTTGCTATCGTGGTCGATGAACCGGTTCGTCTTCGCCGTCGGCCGATACCTCTCGAGTGAGCTGTTCGGCAAGCTGGTCTACCAGGACTATTCGTTCCACATCGAACGCAACAGCAGCGTGCTGATCACCAATGTCCAGGAGATCCGCACCCTAACAAACAGCGTGCTGATCCCGCTGATGCAGGCGACCAGCTCGCTAGTCATCGGCTTCTGCATCATCACCTCGCTGATCGTGATCAACCCGGTCGTCGCGGGCGTGGCCTTGTTCGGCTTCGGCGGCTGCTATGTCATCATCTCCCTGACGCTGCGCAAAAGGCTGCGCGCCAACGGCTCGATCCTAGCCAAGATCAACGCCGAGCGACTTCGGGCCGTGCAGGAGAGCCTGGGCGGCGTGCGCGAGGTGTTGCTCGACAACACCCAGCCGTTCTTCATCGAGACGTTCCGCAAGCTGGACCACAAGGCCGCCAACGCCCAGGCGATGGTGACGTTCGCCTCGACGTCGCCGCGTTACATCCTCGAGTCCTTGGGGATGGTGCTGATCGCGCTGATATCCCTCTATTTCAACTCCCAGCCCGGCGGTCTGCTCGCGGCCCTGCCGACCCTGGCGGCCTTGGCGATCGGCGCCCAGCGGCTGCTGCCGCTGATGCAACAAGGCTATGCCAGCGTCGTGCAGCTCACCGGCAACTGGCGCACGCTCAGCAATCTCCTGGACCTGCTGGAATTGCCGACGCCGCGCCGCGACGCCGAAGGCCTGGCCAAGCCCGTGTTGCCTTTCGAGCACGAACTACACTTGGACAATGTGAGCTTCAGCTACGGTCCCGAAACGCCCCAGGTGCTCTCCGATGTCTCCCTGCGAATCCCGAAGGGGTCCCGCCTCGGCATCGTCGGCACGACTGGCAGTGGAAAGAGCACGATCACCGACCTGATCATGGGCCTGCTGACCGCTTCGGGCGGCGAGATCAGGGTGGATGGCGTGCCACTATCGCCGACGAACCTGCGAGCCTGGCACGAACAGATCGCCCACGTCCCCCAGTCGATCTTCCTGGCGGATACCTCGATCGAACGGAACATCGCCTTCGGCTGCGCCGACAACGAGATCGACCGGGAGCGGGTGCGCCACGCCGCGCGCCAGGCGCAGATCGCCGCATTCATCGAAGGCATGCCGGAGGGCTACGAGACGCGCGTCGGTGAGCGCGGCGTGTGGCTGTCGGGCGGCCAACGTCAGAGGATCGGCATAGCGCGCGCGCTGTACAAGAACGCTTCCGTGCTCATCTTGGACGAGGCGACGAGCGCTCTCGACAATGCAACCGAAGCGGCGATCATCTCGTCCCTGGACCAGCTCGACCGGGACTTGACGATCATCATCGTCGCCCACCGGCTCACCACGATCGAACGGTGCGACACCTTGGTCCGGCTGGAAGGCGGGCGGATGTCTCTCATCGAAAGCCACAAGGCCAAGCGCCCAGTGAAGGCTCAAGCGTCCCGGAGCGCATAGCCGACGACGACCTTGAGGCGCGGTTCGCGGGCGTCATGCGGATGATACATCCCGATCATATCCTGTTGATGCGCCGACAGCGGCGCCTATCGAGGATGACATGGTCGCGCATACATACTTGGCCATTCTGGAGCCGTCGGCCGAGGGCGTCAGGGTCAGCTTTCCCGATGTCCCGGACTGTCTCTCATCGGGCGTCGACACCGCGGACGCCATAGCCCGAGCCGAACAGGCCCTGGTCCTGCATCTGGACGCCCTCGCGCGACAGGGCCAACCCGCGCCGCAGCCAAGGTCCCTCAGCGAGTTGGCCGCGGTTCAGCCCCAACCCAGGCCAGGTAGCGGCGTGTTATGGGTCCGGCTGGGCGCGCCGCCGCCGGAAACGTCGGGCGCCCTCCATCTTCCCGACGAAGTCCTGACCGTAGTCGATCATATGGGCGCCGACCTCGGGCTCAGTCGAGCCGGGGTTGTGGCGTTGGCGATGCGCAGCCTGATGCAAGGTCGGGTGCGTTATCTCGTGGCCTAGCGGCGGCGGGCGCGACCGCGCCGCGGCGCTCTACACTTTGTATTCAGGCGAAAACCCGTAGTTTGGCGGCCATTCCAGGGTCAGTCGAACGGGTCGACTGCGACAGAGGCGAGAGCGAAAGACGTCCGTGAAGCCGAGGGTAGGGGTTGTCGTCGCCGAGCTGGGAATTCCGTCGGAGGTCTGGATCCTGAGGCAGTGCCTGGAGTTCCAGGAGGTCGAGCCTGTTCTCCTCTACTGGAAGATGGCTGAGAACGCGGTTGAGATCCCGAGCGGCCTGGAGACGCGACAATTCGGCACTCCGTTTGCACCGCCGGCCTCGCTGTGGCGCCGCGCAAGTCGGCGTCTGGGATCTGCTTCCGCCGTGCTGCCGGACGAGGCTCAGCGGCGGGACATCCGACATACGGTCGCCGAGGCCAGCGTCGACGCGGTCCTGTGTCATTTCGCCTGGTCGGGCCTGCCCGTGTCGGCCGCTCTAGGCGGAAGCGTTCCCGTGGTCTGGCAAGTCCATGGCCGCGACGTCTCCACCCGGATGCACGATCCCGCCTACCGGCGCGCCGTCGCCAAGGCCCTGCCGACCGTTGACCACCTCGTGACGGTCGGAACATTCCAACGCGATCTGCTGGCGCCGCTCGGGCTCACCGAGCGATCCAGCGTCATCCCGTGCGGCGCGCCTTTGGCGGTGTTCGCGCAGGGGCCGCTGCCGGTCCATGAGGCCGGGCGACCATTCCGGTTCGTGAGCGTCGGGCGCCTGTCGCCGGAGAAGGGCGTGCTGGAGAGTCTGGAGGCGTTCGAACGGATCGCGCCAAGCCGGCCCGACATCGAACTCGTGTTCATCGGCGATGGTCCGTTGCGCCCGACGCTCGAAGCCGCCGCCGCGCGGAGCGGGGTGAGCGACCGAGTGCATCTTCTCGGCCTCCAGCCGCCGCCCGTCGTCGCGAGCACTCTGCGCGACGGCCATGCCTTTCTGCAGCACTCGCGGCAGGTGGACGGCTGGGTCGAGGGCTTCGGCGTCACCCTGACCGAGGCCGGGGCCTCGGGCCTGCCGCTGGTCGCCTCGCGATTGGGCGGTATCGTCGATCAGGTGCGGCATGGTGAGAACGGCTTCCTGTTCGAACCGGGCGATGTGGCGACCCAGGCCGAACTGATGGCGCGGCTGGCGGACGACGAGGCCTTGCGGCGCCAGATGGGCGCCAACGCGCGGCGCGTCGCCGAGACCTTCGATTCCCGGTTGATGACCGGCCGGCTTGAGCAGGTGCTACTCGAGGCGATCGCGCGCGGGTCGGTGAGGCGCTAGGCGGTCGCGACGCCCACGGCTTTCCGGCGTGTCGGTTGCCGGATCCGCGCCCGGGGGTCGAGGATAGCGCGTAGGACCAAGCCTTCGGCCGCGGCGAGCCGCGCCCAGGTCTTCCAGGCGCCGGGCGCCAGACCGATCGAGCGGCGCAGGATCCGGCGGCCCATCCGCGGATTGCCGAGTTTGCTGATCCACCAGCCGATCCGGCTGAAATGTCCAGCCATCACCTTGCGGTCGACGTCGTGTTCTCGCAGCAGCTTCAGCGCGATGCGAAGTTGCGAGCGAACACCCCGACGCCCAAGGATCGAGATGCTGTCGGTCTGCAAATAGGTCATGACCAATGGCTCGTCGATAAAGATGGCCTGGGTCCGGTAGATGAGCTTGATCGCGTAGTCCCAGTCGACGCAATTGACGAGCTTCTGGTCGAACAAGCCGACCGCCGCCACGGCGCCGCGTGACATCAGCAGCGCCTGGGGGCTGATCAGGTTGCCCTTGTGCACTTCGGCTATGAGGTAGTCCCGGTCCGGATTGCGGTCGAGTTCGGGAATGCAGACGATCTTGTTGCGCCTAGTCTGCGAGGTCTCGCCGCTGACATACATGACCTTGGTGTGGAACACGCATATCGCGTCGTCGGGGCCGCCGGCCGCCTTGGCCACGGCGAGTTGCCGGTGCAACTTGTCGGCCAGCCACTCGTCGTCGCTGTCCTGGAACGCGATATAGTCGCCCTTGGCGATCCTCAAGCCTTCGTTGCGCGCGCGGCTGGCGCCCCCGTTCTTGGCGAGCCGGACATAGCGGACACGGGGATCAGTGATCTTCGCCATCACCTCGGCGGTGTCGTCCGTAGACGCATCGTCGACGACGAGCAGTTCGAGGTTCGCGTAGCCCTGATGGAGCACGCTGTTGATCGCCCGGGTCAGTGTCCGGCCGCGGTTGAAGGTCGGGAGTATGACGCTGACCAGGTCCGCGGCGTCCGGTTGTTGTCCCATGGTGGTTTCCTTGGCGGCTCACCGTCCGGCGGCGAGCTGGTCACGTCGAGTCTGACAGTCTGCGGGTCGGGCCGGAAATCTAGGCGATCGGGTCCGCGGCGCTCTTCCCCGGCGCCGTGGCCTTTGAAAGCCGGTAGAGGAGGGCCACGATCATGCCCATCACCAGATAGATGAGCGGATGGTTGTCCTGCTGGCTGAAGACGGACTTGATCACGAAGAACACCATCAGCGAGATACCGAGCGGTACAAGATAATCGACCTCCCGATCTGAGGCGTTGTTGCTGTCGAGGACCTTTCGGGCCGCGAGCCAGCCCATGTACAGGATCAAGCCGTAATAGAGGATGAAGCCGATGACGCCGTACTCTAGGGCGATCGCCAGATAATAGTTGTCGATGGTCTGGAACCCCCCGATCCTGAAACCTAGAACGGTTCCGCCTTGGCCGGGGCCGTAGCCGATCGGATTCGCCAGGATCTTGGGGAGACCTTGCGCGATCTGGGCCCCACGGGCGTCATTGCTGCTCTGTTGCGAGCCGTCGCCCCAGACCATCATCTCAAGGCGACGGACGAAGAACGTCGCGCCGACCAGCAGAACGAAGAACGCGGGATAGGCTAGGACGACGGTTGGTCCGAGCAGGCTGGACTTGTCCCGTCGCCAGCGCAGCAGCCCCCAGGCGCCGGCATAGAGCAGCACCGAAATCAGCATGCCCACCATGCCCAGCCGCGAGTCGGTCGAGTCGATCACCCGGAAAAAGATCACCAGGGAGGCGACCGCCGCGATCCGGACCAGCAGCCGGTAGTTGCCGAACACATAGTGCAGGAGGAACGGCGTCATGAGCGCCAGATATTCGGCGAGGCCCAAGGAGGTCGTGAACGTCGCCTTGACCCGGTACTGGCCCGAGCCGGCGCGGAAGTCGCCCGCCAGAATACCATCGGCGTCGGCGATCTTCAGGAAGCCGGGAATATGACCCTGCCAGAGCACCTTCTGGATGGCGGCCTCCCAGATTCCGATTCCGCAGATGATCATCGCCATGATCCATAGGGCGGCGATATATCGCCCGACGCGACCGGGCTGGACGAAGACGTAGCAAGCGACGAGGAAGATGGCCGTCCAGTTCGTCTGGAAGACGATGAACTTCTGGATGGAGCGGCTCGGATTGGCCGACAGGCCGATGGTGAAGAACTGGATCGCCACGAAGGCCGCAAGCAGCATCCAGGCGGCGGGCGCGGTGTTGAGGATCTCTGCGAGCTCGCGCCGGAACGTCTTCGACGTCGAAATGCAGATCAGCAGCAACAGGGTCATCGGGATGCCGGTCAGCCGCAGCAGGGTGATCCACGGCAGACCGGGAAGGGCGATGGCCAGATAGTTGGGCCAGAGGATCAGGCAGGCGAAGAACGCGAAAAACAGATAGTGCATGGTGCGCGTGGGCGCGTGCTTCAGATCGGGCAAGGCCCAGATCGCCACGAGGGCCAGGACGCCGATCGGCGCGGCGAACGCCATGAACAGATAGGGCGTCGTGAGCGCATAGAAGAAGCCGTAGACCAGAAAGAAGAACGCCAGCGGCAGCGACACGGCGGGCTTCACCCACCGCCGCCAACCCCAAGCCGGTGTCGAGTAGGGCTTGATGACGATCGGTCGGGCGTTCGGCGGTCTAGGCCTCGGGGCGCCTGTCATCCCTTGGACTCCTGTTCATACGCCCGCACCCGCACAGGCGCCGATAGGTCGTCGCTGCCTACCTACCTGCGCAAACCCTTATCACCCGTTGAGGGAAGGTAGCGGAGGCAGGGTTATCGTGTCGACCGGCCCGGCGCCCTTATCGCGCCTGAATCGCCAGATCAATTGGCGCTGGCGCGGCCAGGGACCGACGCCTAGCGTCGCCGCTCGGGCTGATCCGACGGGTATGAGGAAGCGGTCGCTCCACGGGGCTTTATCGCGCCGCCGCGCGCGCATAACCAGGAACTCGGCATGACGCCTCGACATCTTCCCAAGCTGGCCGCCGGCCTGTTGCTGGCGATCCTGGTCGCCGCCATGGGGCTGGTCCTTGCCGGGTTTCGAGTCGAGCCCGGCGGGGAAATTTGCCTGCGTCAGAAAGTCGCCAGTGACTTTCGGCAAGAATCTAGTAAATGCCTGTCAACCAAATGGGTATACTACAAATTAACTGAACAAAAATTAACCACTACGCTTAAGGCCAACGTAAACGCGGACATATATCAATCTCTCATCAGATTATCGTCGAGTATTCCAGGTGGGAAAATCTCTCCAGGACTACGAGACCTGCGGAGAGATCAAATGTCCACGATCACGGCGTCGACCACGACCCAACTGTTGCAGGCGCTGAAGGTCGCGCAACCTGGCGATACCATCCTCCTCACATCCGGGACGTATTCAAACGTCGCGATCAGCAATCTGAAGTTTGTGGGCGATGTGACGATCACATCCAAGGATCCCGGCGCTCCGGCGGTCTTCACGGACCTGTCGATCAGAGACTCCAGCGGCCTGAACTTCAGCAATGTGGAAGTCGTCGTCGACCCGGCCAGGGGTTCGA
>NZ_JAUYOJ010000053.1 GCF_030697925.1 Phenylobacterium sp.
GAGACCTCTGGTTCAGATTTTCGTTCGCGACAACAACGTCGATCAGGCCCTCAAGGCGCTGAAGAAGAAGATGCAGCGCGAGGGCTCGTTCCGCGAGATGAAGCGGCACGTGCATTATGAGAAGCCGAGCGAGAAGCGCGCTCGCCAGAAGGCCGAGGCCGTTCGCCGCGCCCGCAAACTGGCTCGCAAGCGCGCCCAGCGCGAAGGCCTGATCGCCGCGCCGAAGAAGCCCGCGCGGTAGGACTTCCTTCAAAGCCAAGCTCTATAAGGCCGTGCGGGTTCCGCGCGGCCTTTTTGCTACCCTGGATGACGTTCTGGCCTGTATCGCGTTCACCGAACCGCGGTGTTCGGTCGCGCGGCACGGGCCTTGCTGGAGTTTTGGGGTCCGCCCACCTATCTTGGGCAAGTGAGACACTTATCGAAGGCGCGACATGAACCTACGTAACCTCGCCATCTGGGGCGTCATCGTCGTCGTCCTGATCGGCCTTTACAGCATGATGACCGGCGGCAGCCAGGCGGCCGGCGCAGCGGGGCAGATCTCCTATTCCCAGATGTTGGCCAAGGTGAACTCCGGCGAGGTGAAGTCGGCGATCATCCGCGGCACCGCCGTCGAGCTCAAGGATTCCGGCGGCAAGTCGTTCACGGCGCTCACCCCGACCAACCAGGAAGAGCTGCTCAGGCGCCTGGAAGCCCAGGGCGCGGACATCAATGTGAAGTCCGCCGGCGGCGGCCTGATGGGCCTGCTGCTCAACAGCCTGCCGATCCTGCTGCTGATCGGGGTCTGGATCTTCTTCATGCGGCAGATGCAGGGCGGCGCCCGCGGCGCCATGGGCTTCGGCAAGTCCAAGGCCAAGATGATGACCGAGAACAAGAACCGCGTGACCTTCGATGACGTGGCCGGCGTCGACGAGGCCAAGGAAGAACTGACCGAGATCGTCGACTTCCTGAAGGACCCGCAGAAGTTCCAACGCCTGGGCGGCAAGATCCCCAAGGGCGCCCTGATGGTCGGTCCTCCCGGCACCGGTAAGACCTTGCTGGGCCGCGCTGTCGCGGGCGAGGCCGGTGTGCCGTTCTTCTACATCTCGGGTTCCGACTTCGTTGAGATGTTCGTCGGCGTCGGCGCCAGCCGCGTGCGCGACATGTTCGAGCAGGCCAAGAAGAACAGCCCCTGCATCATCTTCATCGACGAGATCGACGCCGTGGGCCGCCATCGTGGCGCGGGCCTGGGCGGCGGCAACGACGAG
>NZ_JAUYOJ010000111.1 GCF_030697925.1 Phenylobacterium sp.
CCTAGCAGGCTGTTGAAGAAGTCCGTGGCGGTGCAGGACTCGGCATGATTCACTCCCTTGAGCGAGGCTTGAGGGTTGAGGGTTGAGCATGCGGGGGTCTGACGAGCGGACGGGGTCGTTGTTCTCGTACGTGGACCTGGAGGCGCGGGTTCGGCGGGATCATCCGCTGCGGCCGATCCGGGAGATCGCAAACGCGGCGCTCAAGGACTTGAGCCAGGACTTCGCGGCGCTCTATCCGCCGAGGCTGGGGCGGCCGTCGATCCCGCCGGAGCGGCTGTTGCGGGCGATGCTGCTGCAGGCGTTCTACGGCATCCGCTCGGAGCGGCAGCTGATGGAGCGGATGGAGTTCGATCTGCTGTTCCGCTGGTTCGTGGGGCTAGGGGTGGACGATGCGGCCTGGGACCATTCGAGCTTCAGCAAGAACCGCGACCGGCTGCTGGAAGGCGAGATCGTTGGGAAGTTCCTGCGCGCCATCCTGGCCCAGCCGCGGGTGAAGCGGCTGATGTCGTCGGACCACTTCTCGGTGGACGGCACGCTGATCGAGGCCTGGGCCTCGCTGAAGAGCTTCCGCAGGAAGGACGGCTCCGACCACGACCCGGAGGGACCCGGCCGCAACGCCGAGCGCGGCTTCCATAAGGAGAAGCGCTCCAACGACACGCACCAGAGCACGACCGATCCCGAGGCCCGGCTCTACAAGAAGGGCGGCCAGCCGGCCAAGCTCTGCTACATGGGCCATGCCCTGATGGAGAACCGCCACGGTCTGGCGGTGGACGCTCTCGTCACCCAGGCCACCGGCTTCGCCGAGCGGGAAGCGACGCTGGCCATGCTGGACCGCCGGCCCGGCCGCCGCCGTATCACCCTGGGCGCCGACAAGGCCTACGACGTGCGCGGCTTCATCGGGGACCTGCGCCAGCGTCGGGTCACCCCGCACGTCGCCATCGACGGCCATGTCCGCTCGACCGCCAAGACGAGCAAGCCCCGCTCCAGCGCCGTCGACGGCCGCACCACCCGGCATCCGGGCTACGCCGTCAGCCAGCGCTGCCGCAAGCGCATCGAGGAGGTGTTCGGCTGGGCCAAGAGCGCCGCCGGCCTGGCGAAGGTCAAGCTCCGAGGCCGCGCCAGGGTCGAGGCCGTCTTCACCCTGGCGCTCGCGGCCTACAACCTCATCCGTCTGCCCAAGCTCCTCGGCGCCGCGATATGAGCCTCCTCGGCAGGTGGCGCATCGTCGAGATGCCCGACTACACCGAGGACTATCCCGACATGATGGAGCCCGCCTACATCCTCTTCGAAGCCCACGGCTCCGGCGAGTTCGCCTTCGGCTGCGTCACCGGCCAGATCTTCGGCGGCGGCGACACCGACGCCGTCGAGTTCTCTTGGACCGGCAACAACGAGATGGACGAGGCCCAAGGCCACGGCTCGGCCGACCGCCAGCCCGACGGCTCCCTCAAGGGCCAAATCTGCTTCCACCGCGGCGACGAAGCCAACTTCATCGCCCGCCGAGAGACTTCTTCAACAGCCTGCTAGGGCCCACCTTGACGGTCCAAGTTGTATGTCATACAAACAATCCATGCCGAACGTCCTATCCCTGGCCGAACAGCGTGGCAGGCGCGAGCCCGGCAAGCGCATGCGCTCGCGGCTGCTCGACGCGGCGGTGGAGCTGTTCAAGGCGCAGGGGCTGGCCGGCGTCTCCGTGGCCGAGATCGCCGCGGCGGCCGGCGCCTTCCCCAGCCAGGTCACCTACTACTTCCGGACCAAGGAGGCCCTGTTCGTCGAGGCCGCCTGCCGCGAGGTGCTCTATGTGGCGCGCCAGGCCGAGACCGCCGCGGCGTCCGCCGTCACAGGTTCGGACTACAATCGCAGCCTGGTCGAGACCGTGATCGGATCGCCGGGCCTCGCCCTCTTTGTGGACGCCCTGTCCCTCACCCGGCGGCGGCAGGACCTCGCCCCGCTGATCGAGCGGACCTTCGATCGCCTGCACGGCCAGGGCGACCGCGCCTATGCCGAGGCGCGCCAGCGGCGCGGCTGGTCGGGCGGCGACGACCCAGCCACGACGGCCCGGCGCTTCTGGACCCTGGCCCTCGGCGTCGCGCTCCGCGACGGCGCCACCGACGTCGCCGGATCGGCCGCCGTCGACGAGATGCTGGCCCTGCTGCGCCACGACGGCATCGGCGCCCGCGCGCCTGGAGGACACGCCTGATGGCCGCCGCCACCCGCCTCGACCCGAAGGACTTCTTCACCGCCGAGGAATGGGCGCCCATGTCGCGCCGCTCGTCGTGGAAGGGCCTGGCCATGATCGCCCACGCCTGGGCGACCATCTTCGCGGCCGGCGCCATGGTCGTCGTCTGGCCCTTCACCCTGCCCTTGGCGGTGATGATCATTGGGGCGCGGCAACTGGGCCTGGCCATACTGATGCACGACGCCGCCCACGGCGCGCTGCACAAGAACCTCAAGCTCAATGACTGGCTGAGCGAATGGCTCACCGGCGGCGGGGTGCATCAGTACCGGCCCTACCACCTCACCCACCACCGTTTCGCCCAGCAGTCCGAGGACCCCGACCTGACGCTCTCGGCGCCGTTCCCGATCACCGGCCAGTCCCTGAAGCGCAAGATCGTCCGCGATCTCACCGGCCAGACCTTCTTCAAGGCCCGGTTCGGCGGCTTCGTGAAGAAGCTCAATGCCCGCAAGGCCGGCGAACCCCTGGTTCCGATCCTCGCCGCCGAGTTCAAGCGCCACCGCCGCTGGCTGGCCATGGGCGCCGTCGTCACCGCGGTCGCCGCGCCCTTCGGCCTGTGGTGGGTGTGGCCGGTGCTGTGGGTCCTGCCCCAGGCCACCTGGTATCCGCTGGTCACCCGCCTGCGGAACATCGCCGAGCATGCCTGCATCGACGAGAACGAGCCCGATCCCATGCGCCAGGCCCGCACCACCAAGGCCAGCTGGCTGGAGCGCCTGCTGATCGCGCCCTACTACGTGAACTACCACTGCGAACATCACATGTTCATGCACCTGCCCTGCTACAGCCTGCCCCGCGCCCACAAGCTCCTGGCGCGCAAGGGCGTGACCGACCGCATGCTTGTGGAGCCGGGCGGCTATCTGAAAGTGTTGAGCCTGGCGTCGTCGAAGCCGGTCTAGAGTCGGCGGCCGCCATGCTAGATGGCGGGATGATCGACCCCTCGCTCGAGGGCCGCCAGGCCTTCATCCTCGCCAACACCCGCCTGCAGCAGCCTCCGCACACGCCGGAGATCACCCTGCACCTGGCCGACGAGATCACCCCGATCTGGAAGATGACCGAGGAGGCCCTGGCCGAGATCGGCCTGCCGCCGCCATTCTGGGCCTTCGCCTGGGCGGGCGGCCAGGCTCTGGCGCGCTACATCCTCGACCATCCGGAGGAGGTGGCCGGCAAGCGGGTGATCGACTTCGCCTCGGGCTCGGGGATCGTCGCCATCGCCGCCATGAAGGCCGGAGCGTACGAGGTGCTGGCCGCCGACATCGACGACTTCTGCGGCGCGGCCCTGGACCTGAACGCCAAGGCCAACGGGGTCGTCGTCGGCTATACCGGCCTCGACCTGCTGGACGCGCCCGCGCCACAGACCGACGTCATCCTGGCCGGGGACATCTGCTACGAGAAGCCCTTGGCCGCCAAGGTCATGGACTGGCTGGCGGCCGCCCACGTGCGCGGCGTGCGGGTGCTGATCGGCGATCCCGGCCGCAGCTATTTCCCAAAGGTCGGGCTGGAGAAGCTGGCCGAGTACCAGGTCGAGACCACCCGCGAACTCGAGGACTTCGCGATCAAGAAAACCGGCGTCTGGACTCTCCCGGCCTGAGCCGCTAGCCTGGAACAAATACAGAACAGTTTTATGGAGGCCGGAATGCGCGAAGACGGCAAGATCGACTATGTGGAGATGCCCGGCGGCGATCTCGTGGCCACCAAGGCTTTCTACGCCAAGGCCTTCGGCTGGAGCTTCACCGACTACGGACCGTCCTACGCGGCCTATAGCGAGGGCCTCGACGGCGGTTTCGACGCCGACGCGGCGTCCCAGATCGCCAAGCCGCTGGTGGTGCTGTTCGCCCGCGACCTGGAAGCCATGGAAGCCAAGGTGATCGCCGCCGGCGGCGTGATCGTCAAACCGATCTTCAGCTTCCCGGGCGGCCGGCGGTTCCACTTCCGCGATCCCAGCGGCAACGAACTGGCGGTCTTTACCGAGAGTTAGTCGCCTTGAGGTTGATTGAGGGTCGGACTTGCAGCCTTTGGGGGGCGACGATGCGGAGAAGCGTGGGCCTGATCGGCGCCCTGATGATGTTGTGCGCATCCTCGGCGGCGGCGCAGTCGAGGTTGTCGGTTCTGGAGGAAGCCGTGCCGCCGGCCGTGACGGCCGCGCCACTGCCCATGGGCGCCAAGCCGCGCAGCGTTTCGCTGGCTCGGGTCGGCGACACCATGAAGCACGGCCAAGCCTGGGCCCTCATCCTCTGGGGTCGAAACTGTCCCGTCGATAGCGAGGCGGCTTGGGACACCTCGCAGGACGGCTTCAAGAAAGACCCCGTGGTCGAACGGCTCTTCCGCGACGAACTCACCGGATTGGGCTTCAATGTCGCCGGCGACCCCAACAACCTGTTCAAGGACGACGAGGACGACGGAGCCGAACTCCAGGTCGGGGCCCTGATCACCGACGTCTCGATCATGGCGTGCGGCGGTCTCACGGCGCGCGATCGGAAGTTGGAGCTCGCCAATGTTCCCGCGCTCGGCGTCGCCCAGATGTCGATCGAGTGGCAGATCTATTCGCCGGTGTAGTCCAAGGTGCTCGCCAAGGTCCCCACGGTCGTACGGCTGGAATACAAGGAACCTCGGACTCAGATCGTTGACGCCATACTGCAGGGGGTTTTCGCCGCCAATGTCCGAGCTCTGGCGGCGTCGGACGATTTCCGGACCGCGGTGCTCGCCGCGGGGCCCGCGCCCTCGGCGCTGAGAAGTCCGACCGCGGCGCCGCCTATCGCCCTGCCGCTGGCCCAAACCGGGGCGGCGCGACCTATTTCGGAGGCTTCTGGTTCGGTGGTCGCCCTGTTCACCGGCGAGGGCATGGGCAGCGGTTTCCTCGTTTCGCGCGACGGCCATCTGTTGACCAACCGTCACGTGGTGGGCGCCTCCAAATTCCTGAAGGTGAAGTGGTCGGACGGCGTGGAGACCGTCGGCGAGGTCATTCGCTCGGACGCGGGGCGCGACATCGCCCTGATCAAGACCGACCCGCGCGGGCGCGAGCCCTTCGATCTGCGGCGCAGCGGGGTGCAGCCTGGGGAGACGGTGTTCGCGATCGGGACACCGCTGGACTCGCGGCTGCAGGGCAGCCTGACCCGCGGTGTGGTGTCTGCCACCGGCATTCTCGGCGGCTACAACTTCATCCAGAGTGACGTGGTGGTGAACCCCGGAAACAGCGGCGGGCCGCTGCTCGATCAGAGGGGGGAGGTGATCGGTGTGACGGTGGCCGGCATCGGGCAGAAGGACGCCCCCCGGGGCATCAACTTCTTCATCCCCATCGACGACGCCTTCGCCTTCCTGTCCCTGAATCCCTCGTCCTAGGACGGTCCGCCCGCCCGGCGCCCGCCGCCTCTGCGCGCAGCCGCACCGGCTCCGGGACCTCGATCGCCCTGTCCTTTATCCTGCCGACCTATGCAACGAGGTTAGAAGCGTCGCCGTAACAGGCGGCGGCCAGGACCATGCGCGCGCGTTCGTCAGCTTCGCCCGGCTTGGGCAGGGTCGCGGCGTAGCAGGCTTCGAAGGAACCGCTCAGTTCGGTGAGCGCACCCTCCATGCCTTGTTCCAGCAGCCAGGTCTCCGCCGCCAGCTCCTCAGCCGACGGCAGGGTCGGCCTGCCGATGGCCAGGCAGGCGATCAGCCCGGCCGAAGCCGCCAAGATGTCGAACCTGCGCATGTCTATCCCCTGCCCCGTCATACGGGCGCGGACGGTCCCCGGCAAGGCGGCGCCCCGCGATCAGGGGCGAGGTTCGCGGCGCGGCGATCCTGATTGACGCCTCCACCGAGAGGCGCAATCTGAGCTCACCGACCAAGCAGGCGAGTGGCCATGACTCCAGACGACGTGCGTGAGATCGCCCTGTCCTTCCCAGGCGCGGAGGAAGGCTCCTCCTACGGCCAGCCCTCGTTCAAGGTCTATGGCAAGTTCTTCACGCGGCTGCGGCGGGAGGACCAGAGCGTGGTCCTGCTGGATGTCAGCTACGACGAGCGTGAGATGCTCATGGAGGCCGAGCCCGCCACCTTCCACATCACGCCGCACTACAAGGACTATCCCAGCGTGCTGGCCCGCATCGAGAGCCTGCATCCGGGGTCGTTCCGCAACTTCCTCGACCGCCGCTGGCGCAAGCTCGCGCCGAAGAAGGTGGTGAAGGAGTTCGACTCGGCGCGGGTCGGCCATGACGCCTGAGGCCCTGCGGGCCGTGGCGCTCGCCCTCCCCGGCGCGGAGGAGGGCTTCAACATGGGCTCAGTGGTGTTCAAGGTGAACGGCAAGGTCCTCTGCCGCCTGCTGTCGGACGAGACGGCCATGTTCACCGGTGTCGGCTTCGACGAGCGCGAGATGCTGCTGGAGGCTCGGCCCGACGTCTTCCACATCACCCCGCACTACAAGGACTATCCGGGCATGCTGGTGAACCTGGGGCCGATGGAGCGGGCGGAGTGTGCGAGCTTCCTGGAGGCCCGCTGGCGGCAGATCGCGCCGAAGCGGGCGGTGAAGGACTTCGACGCGGGGATCTAGCCCCTAGAAATCGTCTTCCATGGCCGCCCGGAAGTTCTCGAACACCTCCGCCGCGCGTTCGTTCGTGGGCTCTTCCGGATCGGCCGGGGCCTCCGCGACCGGGGCGCCGCCGGTGAGCCGACCGGCCACCCCGCCGTTCTGGACCAGCAGCAGTTCCTCGCCCTCCTCGACGCTGGCGAGGAGCTGGGCGAGCTTGGGCGGCAAGTCGTCGAGATCGATGCGCTTCATGGCCCGGCGATGTTACGGAACCCTCGGGCGTGACACCAGCCCGCCCGCGCCCTAGCTTCCCGCCCGAGTTCAGGAGACGACATGGCCTATCGGTCCTTGCGGGAGTTCATCGCCAAGCTGGAGGCGGCCGGGGAACTGGTCCGCGTCTCCGAGCCCGTCTCGTCCGTCCTCGAGATGACCGAGATCCATCGCCGGCTGCTGGCCAAGGGCGGCCCTGCGGTGATCTTCGAGAACGTCATCCGCGCCGACGGTGAACGCTCCTCCATGCCCTGCCTGGTCAACCTGTTCGGCACGGTGAAGCGGGTGGCCATGGGCGTGACCCTGGACGGCCGCGAGCGGACCACGGCGGCCGACCTGCGCGAGGTCGGCGAACTGCTGGCCTTCCTGCGGGCGCCGGAGCCGCCGCGCGGCCTGAAGGACGCCTGGGACATGCTGCCGCTCGCCAAGACCGTGATGTCCATGCGGCCGGCGACGGTGAAGAAGGCGCCGGTGCAGGAGGTGGTCTGGACGGGGGACCAGATCGACCTCTCCAGGCTGCCGATCCAGACCTGCTGGCCGGGCGAACCCGCGCCCCTGATCACCTGGCCGCTGGTGGTGACCAAGGGGCCGTCGGACGAGCGCGAGGACGACTACAACCTCGGCATCTACCGCATGCAGGTGATCGGCAAGGACAGGACGATCATGCGCTGGCTGGCCCATCGCGGCGGCGCCCAGCACCACCGTCGCTGGAAGGCGGCCGGCAAGCCCGACGCCCTGCCCGCCTGCGCGGTGATCGGCGCCGATCCGGGGACCATCCTGGCCGCCGTGACCCCGGTGCCCGAGACCCTGTCGGAGTACCAGTTCGCCGGCCTGATGCGCGGGGCCAAGGTGGACCTGGTGGCCGCCAAGACGGTGCCTCTGATGGTCCCGGCCCAGGCCGAGATCGTCATCGAGGGCCACGTCATGCTGGACGAGTACGCCGACGAGGGCCCCTACGGCGACCACACGGGCTACTACAACTCGGTCGAACAGTTCCCGGTGTTCAAGGTCAGCGCCATCACCATGCGCAAGGACCCGATCTACCTCACCACCTTCACCGGCCGGCCGCCGGACGAGCCCAGCGTGCTGGGCGAGGCCCTGAACGAGGTGTTCATTCCCCTGCTGCGCCAGCAGTTCCCGGAGATCGTCGACTTCTGGCTGCCGCCCGAGGGCTGCTCCTACCGGATCGCCGTGGTCTCCATGAAGAAGGCCTATCCGGGCCACGCCAAGCGCGTGATGATGGGCGTCTGGAGCTATCTGCGGCAGTTTATGTACACCAAGTGGGTGATCGTCGTGGACGACGACATCGACGCCCGCGACTGGAAGGACGTCATGTGGGCGCTCTCCACCCGCATGGACCCGGCCCGCGACATCACCCTCGTGGAGGGCACGCCCATCGACTATCTCGACTTCGCCTCGCCCGAGAGCGGGCTGGGCTCGAAGATCGGCCTCGACGCCACCAGTAAGTGGCCGCCGGAAACCAAGCGCGAGTGGGGCGAGAAGCTGGGCATGGATGAGGCGACCGTCGCGGCGGTGACCGCGAAGTGGGCGCGGCTGGGTCTGCCGGACTAGCGTCGCCTACCCGACCTCTTGCCCTTCGCGTCGTTACGCGCACAACTGCGCGCCATCGCGTGGGGCGATAGAGGAACATCACACATGGACGCCGTCTCTTCGGGCCATGCGGCAGCGCTGTGGACTGGGCTGCATCTCATCCTGCTGCTGGTGCTTTCGCTGCTGGTGGTACGCCAGCGCCAGCGTCACAAGGTCGCCCTCGGCGACGAGGGCGTGCCGGAACTGGCCCAGGCCATCCGCGCCTTCGGCAACGCCACGGAATATATCCCGCCGGCCCTGATCGGGATCGCGGTCCTGGCCGTCGTCGACGCCGCGCCCCTGGCCATCCACGTGACCGGCTTCGTGCTGTTCGTGGGCCGGGTGCTGCACGCCTTCGGCCTATCGCGCAGCGGCGGGGCCTCCTTCGCCCGGACCATCGGCATGACCATGACCTGGCTGGCCTATGTGTTCGCCAGCGTCGCCCTGCTGTTCAACGCGATCGTCTAGCGCCCGCTTCAGCTTGCCCAAGGCGGCGCATCCCGCCATATGGCCAGGATGGATGAGAGCCTGTTAGCCGATATCGTGGCCGCCGCGCGCAAAGCCGGGGCCGATGCAGCCGAAGCCGTGGGCGCCGAGCGCCGAGCCCTGGGCATCAATGTGCGTCTGGGCGAACTGGAAGAGGTGGAGCGCGAGGAATCCCGCGACCTGGGCCTGAGGGTCTTCGTGGGACAGCGGCAGGCCACGGTCTCCGGTTCCGACATTTCCAAGGACGCCCGCGCCAAGCTGGTGGAGCGCGCCGTAGCCATGGCGAGGCTCGCCCCCGAGGACCCCTATGCCGGGCTCGCGCCAATGGATCGCCTGGCCCAGGGCCCCTTCCCCGACCTCGACCTCTATGACGGCGATGAGCCCAGCCCTGAATCCCTCGAGGACGTCGCGCGCGCCGCCGAAGACGCCGCCCGCGCCAATCCCGGGGTGACCAATTCCGAAGGCGGCTCGGCCTCCACCTCGTCCAGCCAGTGGCGGCTGGTGACCTCCGGCGGCTTTTCCGGCCTCTACAGCGCCTCGACCTTCTCCATCGGAGCCTCCGTGGTCGCCGGTGAGGGCGAGACCATGGAGAGCGGCTATGACGGCCGCTCCACCCGCTGGCGCGCCGACCTGCCGGCCCCCGCGACCATCGGGGCCGAGGCCGCCCGCCGCGCCGTCGCCCGCCTGGGCGCCCGCAAGATCGATTCGACCACCGCCCCGGTGATCTTCGAGAACCGCCTCGCCACGTCGCTGATCGGCCCTCTGATCGGGGCGATCTCCGGGCCGTCCATCGCCCGCGGCACCTCGTTCCTCAAGGACAGGCTGGGCCAGGCGGTGTTCGCCAAGGGCGTCAACATCGTCGACGACCCGCATGTCCGCCGGGGCCTCGGCTCTTCGCCCTTTGACGACGAGGGCGTCGCCAACCAGGCCCGCAGCCTGATCGACGACGGCGTGCTGACCACCTGGCTGTTGAACTCGTCCTCGGCCCGCCAGCTCAGCCTAGAGACCACCGGCCACGCCTCGCGCGGCCTGGCCGGCCCGCCCGGCGTCTCCACCACCAACCTGACCGTGCGTCCGGGCGCCAAGGACCAGGCCGCCCTGATGGCCGACGCCAAGACCGGGCTGGTCATCACCTCGATGTTCGGCCCCTCCCTGAACGGCAATACCGGCGACTGGTCGGTGGGCTGCGCCGGCTTCTGGTTCGAGAACGGGGAGCTGGCCTATCCGGTCACCGAGATCACCGTGGCCGGCAACCTGATCGACATCTACGCCCGCCTGATCCCCGGCTCCGACCTGGAGATCCGCGGCTCGGCCAATTCGCCCTCGATCCTGGTCGACGGCCTGGCGATCGCCGGCCGCTGATGCCCGTGGCCGCCGCCGACCTGGCGCTGATCACCGAGGCGGCGCACGAGGCCGGCGCCCTGGCGCTCAGGCTGCGGGCGGAGGGTCTGGTCACCGAGTACAAGGCCGGCGATTCCCCGGTCACCAACGCCGACCTGGCCTGCGACGCCCTGCTGAAGGAACGCCTTTCGGCCGCCCGGCCGGACTATGGCTGGCTGTCGGAAGAGACCGCCGACGACCCCGCGCGCCTCACCAAGCGCCGGCTGTTCGTGGTCGACCCCATCGACGGCACCCGGTCCTTCCTGAAGGACCGCCCATGGTGGGTGGTGTCGATCGCCGTGGTCGAAGACCGGCTGCCCCTGGCCGGGGTGGTGTTCGCGCCCCAACTCGACGAGACCTACACGGCCATGGCCGGACGCGGCGCGCGCCTCGACGGCTTTTCGATCCACGCCTCGAGCTGCGACAAGGTCGAGGGCTGCGGCATGGTCGGCGACGCCCGGATGTTCGCCCACCCGGCCTGGCCCACGCCCTGGCCCGACATGCGCATCGAGGCGCGCAACTCCACCGCCTACCGGATGTGCGCCATCGCCTCGGGCGCCTTCGACTCCACCATCGCCCTGGTTCCCAAATTCGACTGGGACCTGGCCGCCGCCGACCTGATCGCCCGGGAAGCCGGCGCCTTCGTCGGCGACCATCATGGCCGACCCTTCAGCTACAATGGCCCGAAACCGGCGCAGCCGAGCCTCGTCTGCGCCGCGCCGCGCCTCGCCCCATTGATCCTGGAGCGCGTCTCGCATATCGCCCTCCGCAATTGATCGTTTTTGGGAAATGAGCCGGCCATGCCCGACAGACAGCTCCTGCACCTCGTCATCGGCGGCGAACTCGAAGAGGTCGAATGCGTAAAGTTCCGCGACCTCTCGAAGATCGACCTGGTGGGAGCCTACGCCAGCCACGCCGAGGCGCTCGCCGCGTGGCGCGCCAAGGCGCAGTCCACGGTCGACAACGCCCTGATGCGGTACTTCATCATCCACGCCCACAAGCTGCTCGATCCGCACGACGACGAGCCGCACACGCACTAGGGGCGTGACAGCCTGAAGTGGGCGCCGATTCAGGCGCCCGTCACGCTCCAACACTTTGAGCTAGGGCCTTTGCCTGCGGCGCAGGCAAGTCCACTTGAACCCAAAAGGCTCCAGCCTCGGGCGAGGCCTGCGCGACGGGGGTGGACGACCCGGCGCGCGCCGCATAACCCAGGCGCCGTCCCTTGCTTCAGATTCCTCCCGCTTCGATATAGAAGAATATTAGAACTCCAGCCTGACGTGAAAGATTATCCTGACATCGTCTTAGATGCGTCAGAGTATCTCAGCACATCCAGGCTTTCGTTAAGGGTTGCACAGAGATACCTCCATAAGGTGATCGAACACAAGTCGCTCGTTTTGCGGGGGGTTCGATGTACCGGATTCAATGGCGTTCGATGGGGGTCTCCCAATGGACTATTGGGGCCATGATCATAAGTTTGCCGGCCGCCGCCGGTGTGGCGAGCGTAACGGCGCGACTGCCCGACACGGTCGAGGTCCTCGTTGTGCCGGATGTCGGAACGCCCGCCGCGCCGAAACCTTCCACTGGCCGTCGCGTTTGAATTGACTTCGTTCACCTGGCGCTCGGCCGACGAAGACTGAAATCGGTTACGTCGACACTGGACGGTGGGTTGCGGGCTCGCGCCCTATTCCCGCTTCAGCAGGCCCTCGGTCAGCAGGCGGCCCCACATCTGGCTGCGGAAGTCGGCCTTGATGCCAGCCTCATCGTAGGCGTCGCTCGCCACCCAGTCGAGGAAGCTCTGGCCCTTGGATTCGCCCTCGGCCAGGTAGCGTTCGAAGGTGTAATCCAGCACCCCGGTCTTACCCTGTTTCACGTGCAGGTACTTCAGGGAGAGCTGCTCCAGAGCCTCGCGGATCGGCACGCCCTGGCGGAAGTGCTTGTAGAAGACGCTCATGATGCCCGCCCGGTCCGCACCGGACTTGCAGTGCATAAGGGCCGGGTACGCGATGCTCTCGAACAGCGCCTTGGCGCCCAGGACGCGGGCGCGGCTCGGGACCTCGCGCGAGGTGATGGTGAAGTCGACCATCGTCAGGCCCAGGCGCTCGCAGGCGTCCTTCTCCAGGGCGTGGAAGCTGGCGTCGAACCCGCCGCGCAGGTTGATGATGGTCTTGATCCCGCGGCGCTTCCACTCGGCCAGCTGATGGGGCCAGGGCTGGTTGGTGCGCACCAGCTCGTCGCTGATCCAATGGGCGTTCTGGAAGCCCAGCCGCAGATAGGCGTGATCCTTCCAGAGGTAATCTAGATAGGTCGAAGTGCGTCCGGCGGGCGTTGTGAGGTCGAAATCGGCCAAGATAGGTTCCTGCGTCACGCGCCCTAACTAGGGGTTTCGGGCGCCGAGCGGAAGCGCCAGGGGCTAGACGAGGGCGGTCGACCGGATCTGCGCGGCCGGAGGCGCGGACTTGCGCAGCAATCGGGTCACGCGGTCGAGGAAGTCGGCGCCGCTGAACGGTTTGGTCAGGCAGTCGCGCGCGCCGCGGTTGACGGCGCGCTGGATGTCTTCCGCGCCCAGCTTGCGGCCCATGACTAGGATCGGGAACGGAGGCTTGCAGCCCGGCGGCGTCAGGGCGCTGAGCACCTCGAACCCGTCCATGTCCGGGATGGCCAGCTCCATGACCAGGGCGGCGGGGCGGGTGTTGCGCATGATATCCAGCGCCGCGCGGCCGCTGCGAGACGTGGTGGTGTCGTAGCCGGCGACCTCGAGGCGGATCTGCAGCATCTCCAGGACGGCGCGATCGTGGTCGACGACCATGAGCTTCAGGCCGCGGGTGTCGAATTGCATTGTCGAAGACCCCTTCCTGAACGGATGGCCCGGACGTTCGAAATCTCAGAAGAGGTCGAGGTCGCCCGCGTCGTCACCCTGGTTGATGCCCATCTCTTCACCGCCGAACGCCGTGGACATGCGATCGGCCAGGACGCCCAGGGTGATGTCGTCGATGGCCGCCTGGACCGGGACCATCACCTCGTCGCAGACGTTCTCGCTGACCTTGCGGGCGAAGGCCGACAGGCCGGTCAGGTGCTGGCTGAGCAGGTCGACGGCCTGCATGCCTTCGATGAGGCGGGTGCGCTCCGACTCCGGCGTGGTCTTCATCAGTTCACCGATCAGCTTGTCGAGGAAGATGCAGCGGGCGCCGGCCAACTCGATCTCCCAGGCCAAGGCGTCGAACGTCGTCGCGGCGCTGGCTTCCAATCCGCCATCCGCCTGCCGCTGCGCCTGCATGCCGCTCTCCCCGCCTGGACCCGCAAGCTGCACGAGCGGCCTTAACGCCCAATAAACTCTGTCGAACACCGTTCAGTCGAAACGTCACAGGTCCCGCGGCGCCGTTGGCCTCCCTTGACTTCGGAGCCCCGACAGCCGACCCCAAGGGCGATGAGCGAGCCCGCCGCCGAGCTGCCCACCCGCGCCGTGATCGGCCGGATCGCGCGCGTCTACATGACGCCGCGGTGGAAGGGCTGGACCGTGGCGATGCTGGCGGCCGTGGCCGTGGCCTATCTCAGCGCCACCCTGATCCAGATGATGGAACCGGCGATCAACGATCTGCTGGTCAACCACAAGCCCGGCGCCCTGCTGGCCCTGCCCGTCACCATAGCCGCCCTAGCCATCGGCCGGGCCCTGGCCCAGGTGATCCAGGCCACCCAGGTCAACCGCATCGGCAACGAGGTGGTGGGCCAGGTCCAGGTGCAGCTGTTCGGCAAGCTGGTGCGCGCCGACCTGGCGCGGCTGCGCAGCGAGCATTCCGGCTCCTTCGTCTCCTCGGTGCTCTACGACGCCGGGCTGATCCGCGAGGCCGCGACGTCCGGCGTGATCAATTACACCCAGCACGCGCTCACCCTGCTTGGCGCCTTCATCGTCATGACCAGCAACGATCCGGCGCTCTCCCTCGTGCTGGTCGTCGCAGCCCCCCTGGCCAGCATGATCATGCGCCGGTTCTCCCGCCGCACGGTCAAGGCCACCAAGGGCGCCATGGCCGAGACCTCGGCCCTCTCCACCGCCATCATGGAAAGCCTCGACGGCGTCCGCGTGGTGAAGATCGAGAACCGCGAGGACTATGAGGAAGGCCGGGTCGCCGAGGTGGTCCAGCGCCGCCAGAAGCATCTGGTGAAGGGCGCCAACGCCCGCGCCCGCGCAGCGCCGGCCACCGAACTGCTGATGACGCTGATCACCGCGGCGGTTATCGCCTACGCCGGCTGGCGCTCGCAGACCGGAGCGATGAACGTCGGGGCCTTCGTGGCCTTCATCATGGCGCTGGGCCTGGCGAGCCAGTCCCTGCGCCAGCTCGCCAACCTGCAGACCGTGATGGCCGAGGGCCTGGCCGCCGCCCGGCGGCTGTTCACCGCCCTCGACGTCCAGCCTGAGGTGCGCGAACGTGCCGGCGCCAGGCCGCTGCCGCGCGGCGCGGCCACCATCGGCTTCGCCGACGTCGGCTTCAGCTACGCTGCCGATGGCCCGCCCGCCCTGCGCGAGGTGACCCTGGAGGTCCGCCGGGGCGAGACCGTGGCCCTGGTCGGCCCCTCCGGCGGCGGCAAGAGCACCATCCTCAACCTCATCCCGCGCTTCTACGACGCCACCGCAGGCCAGGTGAGCATCGACGGGATCGACGTGCGCGACGTGACGCTCGCCTCGCTGCGGGACCAGATCGCCCTGGTGACCCAGGAGCCCTTCCTGTTCGACGACACCGTCCGCGCCAATATCGCCTATGCCCGCCCCGACGCGACCCGGGCCGAGATCGAGGCGGCCGCCTCGGCGGCGGCGGCCCATGACTTCATCGGCGACCTGCCGGACGGCTACGACACCCTGGTGGGCGAGGCCGGGGCGCGGCTCTCCGGCGGCCAGCGCCAGCGCATCGCCATCGCCCGTGCCTTAATCGCCGACCCGCGCCTGCTGATCTTCGACGAGGCTACGAGCGCGCTCGATTACGAGTCGGAGAGCATCATCCAGCAGAACCTGGCGCGCATCTGCCAGGACCGCACCGTGATTCTCATCGCCCATCGGCTCAGCACCGTGCGCCACGCCGACCGCATCTACGTGCTTGACAAGGGTCAGGTCATCGAGCAGGGCACGCACCACGAGCTGCTCGGCCTCAAGGGCTATTACTGGCAGTTGCACCAGCACCAGGGAGGAACTTATGTCGCCGTCTGAACGCACGTTTCACGCCCGCTGGCAGGCGTTATGGGAAAAACTCGAACCTCGGCTGGTGTCGGCCTGGGACAAACTGCTGCGGCTCGTGGGCATCGTGCTACGCGCGCTGTGGCGCGCCGCGGTCTGGATTGGGAAGATGCTGAAGCCGGTGTTGCGCACGTTCTGGACTCTGCTCAAGCGCATCCCCACGGTCGCGCGCGCGAGTGCGTGGGGCGCGGCGCGGATCGC
>NZ_JAUYOJ010000115.1 GCF_030697925.1 Phenylobacterium sp.
GGTCTCCCAAGAACTTCGTCTGGCCGGCGAACTGCCCGGCGATGGCCATTTCGTGGTCGGCGCCAGCGCCGCCTACGACAAGGTGTTCCAGGACGACTTCATGGACTTGTCCCAAAGCACGATCGGCTATGTGCTGACCGGCTTCGGGCTGCCCGTGTTCGAGGGCTATGACGCGATTAATGACCAGCGCATCCAGAACCAGGCTGTCTTCGCCAGCGTCGATTTCAACGTGACCGAGACACTCAGCCTGACGGCCGGCGCCCGCTACACCAAGACCGATGACAAGTTCAACGGCTGCACCGCTGACAAGGGCGCCGGCAACATGCAGGCGACGTTCGGGAACCTCTGGAACTTCCTGCGCTCGACGCAAGGGCTCCCGCCGAATCCTCCGATCCCACTCGGCGGCTGCGGGACGTCGGGCGCAAACTTCGTCCCCGGGATGATCCACAACAACCTCAAGGAGGACAACGTCTCCTGGCGGGCCGGCGCCGAGTGGAAGCCTCGCGAACGCACCCTCGTCTACGCAAACGTCAGCAAGGGCTACAAGGCTGGCAGCTTTCCGATCCTAGGTGCGACCAGGAACCCGCAGTTCGATCCGGCCACGCAGGAATCGGTCCTGGCCTATGAGGTGGGCTTCAAGTCCACCCTGCTGAGCCAAACGCTGCAGTTGAACGGAGCGGCCTTCTACTACGACTACCGCGACAAGCAGATCCTGGGGCGCGTGTTGGATCCCACGCTGGGTTCGCTGCTCGCGTTGGTCAATGTACCGAGGGCCGATGTCCGCGGGGCCGAGTTGCAGGCGATCTGGTCGCCCATTCGCGGCCTTACGGTCAACACCGGGCTCTCCTACATCAAGTCCCGCATCCTGGGAGGGTTCGCGAATTATGATCCCAACGGAGCCTTCAAGAGCTTCGACGACGAGGCTTTCCCGAACACGCCGAAGTGGCAATTCGTCTCCGACGTGAACTACACTTGGAGCCTCACCGACAGCCTCAATGGCTTCGTCGGCGGCAACGTCACCTATCAGAGCCGCACCAACAGCCAGCTGGGGGAACTGCCGACCCTCAAGACCAAGGCGTACGCTCTGGTCGATTTGCGGGCCGGGGTCGAAACCGCCGACGGCAAATGGCGCGTCTCGGCCTGGGGACGCAACGTCGGCAACACCTACTACTGGACCGCGGCAAATCGGGCCACCGACTTCACGGTGCGATTCGCAGGTATGCCAGCGACCTACGGGATCGCCGTAAGCCGTCGGTTCGATTGACGTCCTCCGATCCTGCCGATGAGCGCCAGTCTGGCGCTCATCGGCAGGACGGCTCCGGGCGGGGCTCGCCCCCGGCGGCGGCGATAACGCCGCAACAAGGCGGTCGCCTCGCCGAGCG
Organism: Phenylobacterium sp.; assembly: GCF_030697925.1. Lineage (GTDB taxonomy): Bacteria > Pseudomonadota > Alphaproteobacteria > Caulobacterales > Caulobacteraceae > Phenylobacterium. The sequence goes on from NZ_JAUYOJ010000115.1 coordinate 1,383, forward strand.
GTCTGGCTGCACCGCGATCACTCGCAGCGAGGAGAAACGCCGTGAGTCACAGCCAAATCCTGTTTGAGACGGGCGAGGGCGTCGCCACCATCACCCTGAATCGGCCCGAGCGGCTGAACGCATGGACCGAGACCATGGCGGGCGAAGTTCGCCAGGCCGTGGAGGCGGCCGCGGCCGATCCGGACGTCCGGGCGATCATCCTGACCGGGGCCGGCCGCGGTTTCTGCGCCGGGGCCGACATGAACGACCTTCAAGACATCAGCGCCGCTGGCGGCACAGGAGCTCGAGCCTTCGCGCCGTTCGACCTGGACGCGCGCGCGGACTTCCATCATCCGATGACCTACTTCCCCTCGGTGAAGAAGCCGATCATCGCCGCGATCAACGGGCCGGCGGCGGGGATGGGCCTCTCCCTGCTGCTGTTCTGCGACCTGCGGTTCGTCGCCGACAGTGCGGTATTCTCCACCGCCTTTTCGCGGCGCGGGCTGATCGCCGAGCATGGCATTGGCTGGACCCTGCCACGGCTGGTCGGCCATTCGCGGGCCATGGACCTGCTGCTCTCCGCCCGCCGGGTGGGCGCCGAAGAGGCCTATCGCATCGGTCTGGCCGATCGCGTCTTCCCCGCCAACGAGCTGATCGCCGAGACCCGCGCCTACGCCCGCGAGTTGGCGGATTTCGTCTCGCCCCGCTCCACCGCGATCATAAAGCGCCAGCTGTGGGACGGCCTCCTCCAGAGCCTGGCCGAGCACATGCAGGACGCCGATCGCGAGATGGCGCTCAGCCTCGAGAGTGACGACTTCAGGGAGGGTGTGGCGCACTTCATCGAGAAGCGCTCGCCAAGGTTCACCGGAGGGTAGGCGCGCGCCGCCGTCCGGGCCTTCACGCCGGATTATCCCCTTCAGACTCAAGAGATCCATCATCATGCCGCTTGTCGAGATCAGCCATCCCGAGCCCGCGATCGCCCTCCTGGCCCTCAACCGGCCGGAGAGCCTGAACGCACTGACTGCTGAGCTAATCGTTGAGCTTCGCGCGGCGTTCACAGAACTGGACGCCGACCCGGGTTGTCGGGTGATCGTGCTCACCGGCGCCGGGCCTGCCTTCTGTGCTGGCCTGGATCTGAAGGCGGTGACCGCCGGCGGCGCGCTGCCCTGGTCCGACCCGGTGCAGGCCACGGCCTTCCAGGAGCTGTTCGCCGCGACGCCGCCGCTGATGCGGCGTGTTCGCCAGCCGATCATAGCCGCGGTGAACGGCGTGACTGTGGGCGCCGGTTTCGCCCTCGCTCTCGCCGCGGATGTCCGTATCGCAAGTCCGCAGGCGCGGTTCCTGAACGGCGCCGTCAGGGTCGGCCTAACGGCGTGTGAGATGGGCATCAGCTATCACCTGCCACGGCTGGTCGGCGCCGGCCGCGCCTTCGAGATCATGCTCACCGGCCGCCCCGTCCCCGCGGAGGAGGCGCAAGCTATCGGCTTGGTCACGCAGGTGGTGGGCGGCGCCGCCTTGCACGACGCTGCGCTCCAGACGGCGCGCGCAATCGCCGCCAACAGCCCCTATGCGAGCAAGCACACCAAACAGCTGATGTGGACCAACCTTGACGCGCCCAGCCTCGAGGCGGCCATCCAGCTGGAGAACCACGCTCAGATCGTGGGCATCCTTAGCGGCGACTTCGCCGAAGCCACCGCGGCCTTCGCCGAGAAGCGTCCGCCCGTTTTCCGCGGCCGCTGAGCGGCTACCGTCAGCGCGTGTTCTTCTCGTTGAGCCAGACGAGCGCTGTCAATGATAACAAGAGCGAATGATTCTCTGCAGTAAAGCGTCGCAGGAAATTTCAGTTCTTTCCTTTCTACTTGGATTAACCTTTTGCAGTTGCGGAGGAACACATGAACCTGAAGCCCGAGGATGAAGCCTTCCGCCGTGAGGTCCGGACGTTCCTGGCCGAAAAGCTGCCGGCGGAACTTGCCGCCAAAGTCCGGCTCGGCAAGACCCTCAGCAAGCAGGACGCCGAGGGCTGGCGGGCGGTCCTGAACGAATACGGATGGCTCGCGCCGGAGTGGCCGAAAGAATATGGCGGCCAAGACTGGTCTGTCAGCCAGTGCTTCATCTGG
>NZ_JAUYOJ010000117.1 GCF_030697925.1 Phenylobacterium sp.
CAACATCCTGCGCCAGCACCCCGAGAAAAGCTCAATCAAGGGCAAGATCAAGCGAGCCGGATGGGACGACGCCTTCCTCCTCTCACTCCTCGGCCATATGCGATAGCCCTGCCTCGAAAGGGGAGAGGGTAGGGTGAGGGGTCGCGGCGCGAAGCGGCGCAATCCAGCCTTTCAACCAGGTCAGTGCGGCGGATGTGCAACCGGGATGATGGCTGACAGATCAGACCGGGTTGATGCCTGACAGAATCTGCTGGTTTGGGTCTTCCGGCGCGTAGCGCAGCCTATGGCGGAGCGGAGCGAAGCGCCGGAAGAGTCCCTGGCGGTCGATGAGACCCAGGTCGATGTCGAAGAAGCGGACGATGTGGGTTCCGTTGGGCAGCTCGGCGAGGCCGACGGTCTCGCCGATCAGCGGCTCGGAGAGGAAGACCAGGCCGCCGTTCCACTTGATCTCGCCGCTGCTTCGCACGCGGCGGACCTGGTGGTCCGGGTCGTACCAGGGCTCCAGCAGCCGCTTGGGCATCGGCCTTGGCGAGGGACGCCACAGCGCCGCCGGCGGCGGCTGGTCGATGGCTTCGTGCGGCCGCTCGTCGTTGTAGTGGGCGCGGAAGGCGTCGAAGCGGACCTGCTGCTCGGCGAGGCTGTCGCAGGGCGGCTTGGCGGTGTCGGCCTTTAGCGTGCGGTGCATGCGTTCGTGGCGGCCGTTGTCCTGCGGCGAGGCCGGGCGAATGAAGTGCGGCGCGATCCCGAGCTTCAGCCACCAGACGCTGAGCCGGGTCAGCCCGCCGGCGGCTTGCGAGCCGAAGGGCGGGCCGTTGTCGCAGCGGATCGCGGCGGGAAGCCCCTGCTCTTCGAAGACCCGCCTGAAGACCGGCCGCACGCCGTCTGTGGTGGGCTCGGTGATGCGCACCTCGATCAGGTAGCGGCTCGTCGTGCCGGTGATCGTCAGCGGGTCGCAGCGCATGCCATTGCGGGTGCGGAACCAGCCCTTGAAGTCGCAGGCCCACTCGTCGTTGGGCTCCTGGGCCAGCGTCTCGGCCTGGCCGAGCTCCCGCCCCCGACGCCGCCGCGACCTGGCCGTCACCAGCCCTTCGCGCTTCAGGATGTCGCCGATCGTCGACGCCGCCGGCCAGACCGTCCCGGGCTGCGTCCGTTCCAGCCAGGCCTTCACCTTCTTCGGCCCGAACCTGGGGAAGCGCCGCCGGACCGCCGCCACCGCCAGGGCCACCGCCGCCGGCGTCCGATGCGGACAGCTGGCCGCCACATGGCTGCGCCCGCAGAACCACGCCAGATCCCCAGACGCCCGCCGCGCGCGCAGGACGTAGAACGTCTCGCGGCTCACCCCATAAACTTCGCAAAGCTCACGCACCGACCACGCGCCGGTGTCGTAGTCCCTGAGCATCGCCACGCGCTGCTCCAAGCGCCCAAGCTCCCTGAACGGCATCGGAAGGGCCCTCCCTTCCACAGCCTCAACTGTCAGGGAGCAACCCGGTCCAAACTGTCAGGCATCTACCCGGTTCATACCGACAAGCCCCCCTCACCCTACCCTCTCCCCCC
>NZ_JAUYOJ010000134.1 GCF_030697925.1 Phenylobacterium sp.
TGCTGCGCAAGGCCGCCGAACGCACCGTCGAGGCCACCTGGCGCCGCATCGGCCAACTCCTCGACCACTTCACCCCAACCGAGTGCGCCAACTACCTCGTCAACTCAGGCTACGCTCCATGCTAAAACGGTCATGCTCTAGTTGCGCGGCGTGATGAAGGCCGAGGAGACCCAGCCGCGATTGCCGTTCTCGTCATCGACTTCCCACCAGATGCCGTTCTTCTGGCCGGTGGGATAGACCAGCTCGCCGACCGCGAAGGAGCGGACGGCTCCAGCCTGGGGCGAGGGCGACTTGCGCAGCACCACCGCCGACTTGGCGGTATAGGCCTGGACGCCGGCGTTGGCCGAGGCCTGGGCGCCGGTGGCCACCTGGCCCTGCTGCATGTAGCGGACCAGGTCGACGAAGGCGTTGAAATAGGCCGCCGTGATCACCTTGCCGATGTCGGTGTTGGCGTAGCCGCCGCCGGCCGCCGCGGCGAAGCCGGTGGTGCCGAAGCCGCCGCCGCCGCCGCCGAAGGAGATGTCGGTCTTCTGGGCCACGCCCTCGGCCACATAGACCTGCTCGGTGGTGCGCGCGTCGACCAGGGTGATCAGCGCCTGGGCCTGGGCCTTCTTGGTGCGCAGCCCGCCGGCCAGCGAGCCGAAACCGCCCGGCAGCAACGAGCCGGCGATGGCGCCGATGGCCGCTCCGCCGGTGTTGGAGTCCGAATTGGCGATGTCGGGGATGATGAAGTAGTCGGCCGAGGCCACCTGGCCCTTGCCGATGTTCGAGCCGCGACGCAGATCACCCGAGGCGCCGAGGGCCGCCTCGCTATTGCGCATGGCCAGGCCCGCGTTGCGGTCGACGATCCGCAGGCAGTTTGAGCGGGCGGCGAACAGCTTCAACAGGGCTTCCGGATTGGAGAGCCCCAGTTCGGTCCACCAGCGGTTGGCCGGTTCCTGCACCGCCGCCGTGCCCAGCGGACGGTCGCAGCGCGGCAGCTCGGGGGTCGCTGCGTTCTTGGGCTGCTTCTTGTCCATGCCGTATTGGGCGCTCGCGGGGGTCGAAATGGCGAGCGTGGCGGCGAGGCTCATGGCCAGGGCCGTCGTTAAGGTCTTTCGCATCATGCCCCTCCTGGATTCTTGCGTTGGCGCGAGCCTAGTCCCCCGGGTTACGCCGATCAATCGGTTGAGCTTGCCCCGCCTCACGTATTGTTGAGGATCGTTTAGGTATTTCGCGCCCCTCGCGACCGTCGCTCGACGGCATGCTGGCTGCGAGCCACCCCCCCAACGCACGCATGGCGCCTGTCGGTTCCTTCGACTTCAACCAGCTTAACCAGTATTGGCCGGAACCTGACTCCTGGATGAACGGCTGCACCAGGCGTCCGGAGGCCAGGTCGCGCTCGAACATCGAGGCTGGGGCGAGCGCCACCCCCAGCCCCTGGGCGGCGGCCTCGGCCATGACGAAGGAGGAGTCGAACACCGGCCCGCGGATCGGCGGGCAGGGGAGGCCGGCGGCGGCGAACCAGGCCGGCCAGTCGTCGGCGCGATAGGAGCGCAGCAGGATTTCCGCCGCCAGCGAGGCGGGCCCCTCCAACCGCTGCGCCACCGCGGGCGCGCACAGCGCGGTCAGCGGCGCCGGCATCAGCCGCACGGCCTGCGTCCCGTGCCAGGCGCCGTCGCCGAATCGGATCGCGCAATCCAGGCCCTCGCCCGCCAGGTCGACCCGGTTGTTGTTGGTGGAGATCCGCAGGTCGACGAACGGATGCGCCGCCTGGAACTGTGGCAGCCGCGGCAACAGCCAGCCCACCGCAAAAGTACCCACCACGGCCAGCGTCAGAACCTGGCGCACCCGGCCGGCCTCGAAGCGGTCCATGACCTCGCCCACCCGGTCGAAGCTGTCGCGCAGCACCGGCAGCAGGAACTGGCCCTCGTCGGTGAGCGCCAGGCCGCGCGGCAGGCGGCGGAACAGCGCCACCCCCAGCCGCGCCTCCAGGCCCTTGACCTGGTGGCTCACCGCCGCCTGGGTGACGGAGAGCTCCAGCCCGGCCCGGGTGAAGCTCAGATGTCGGGCCGAGGCCTCGAAGGCACGGAGCGCATTGAGCGGCAATTGGCTGCGCGACACCGGGCGGACTCCCAAATTTTCCTAGGGTCAGCGCCGATCTATCATTGTTTGCGCCGGCCCGCGCCAGCTTTCAATCTCAGCCCATCGGAACGGGAGAGATCGAGCATGAGACGTCGGGACTTCACCTTCGCCCTGGCGGGCGCGGCCGCCGCATGGCCCACGCTCACCCGCGCCCAGGCCGGGATCACAAAGGAATTCGAGACCCTGGAGGCCCACGGCCAGGGTCGGCTCGGCGTCGCCGTCCTCGACACCCAGACCGGCGAGCGCCTGGCCTGGCGCGGCGACGAGCGGTTTCCGATGTGCAGCACCTTCAAGGCGCTGGCGGCCGCCCAGGTGCTGACCCGGGTCGATCGAGGCAAAGATCAGCTAGGGCGACGCATCGTCTTCTCCGCCGCCGACCTGGTCGCGTATTCCCCGGCCACCAAGCCGCATGTCGGGGCCCCAGGCATGACGCTGGGCGCCCTCTGCGAGGCGGCGGTCACGCTCAGCGACAACACCGCCGCCAACCTGATGCTGAAGGGCCTTGGTGGTCCCAAGGGCTTCACCGCCTGGTGCCGGTCCATCGGCGATCCGGTCACCCGTCTCGATCGCTGGGAGACGGCGATGAGCGAATCCGCCCCCGGCGATCCGCGCGACACCACCAGTCCCTCGGCCATGGTCGAGACCCTGCGCAAGCTGACCCTCGGCGACGTCCTGACGCCGGCCTCCCGCGCGCGCCTCACCGCCTGGCTCGTGGCCAACCAGACCGGCGACGCACGCTTGCGCGCCGGCCTTCCCAAGACCTGGAAGGTAGGCGACAAGACCGGCTCCGGCGGCCACGGCACGACCAACGACATCGCCGTCCTCTGGCCGCCGAACCGCCGCCCGATCGTGGTCGCGGCCTACCTCACGGGATCGAAGGGCGGCCCCGACGCGCGCAACGCCGTCCTGGCCGAGGTCGGACGTATCGTCACGCGGATGGTCTAGGGGGCTTCCACCGCCGGTCTCGGATGGTCATGATGGCGGCATTCAAAGACGCCGACTTCGATTCCACTTCCTAATTCCGAGACCAGAATTTCAATGACCGAGATCGTTGTGCCCCGCCAATTCCGCGGGCCTCCCTACACTGCCAATGGCGGCTATATCTGCGGCGTGCTGTCGAACGCGGTCGGCGGTCGCGGCGCGGCCATGCTGCGGGCTGGCGTGCCCCTGGACGTGGTCGTCACTCTGTCGCCCGGCGAGGACGGCGGCGTGATCCTGTCGAATTCCGAAGGCGCCCTGCTGGGCGCCGCCCGTCCGGCCACGGACGACGCCATTCCGCCGACACCCCCGGCGCCGCCTGGCGTCGAGGAGGCGCGCGCGGCCCAGGCCTCATCGCCCTTCGCGGAGCGGTCCCTGCACCGCGGCTGCTTCTCCTGCTGCATCGAGCGTGAGGACGGAGAGGGTCTCGGCGTCCATGTGGGCCAGCTCGAGGGCGCGCCCGCCGGACATTGTGCCGGCCTCTGGACCCCGCACGCCAACTTCGCCGACGCCGACGGGACCGTCCCCGACGAGATCACCTGGGGCGCGCTCGACTGCTCGGGCTCCATGGCCTGGTGGATCAAGACCGGCGCGCCCGTGGGTTTGCTGGGCACCATGGCGGGTGAGGTGCTGAAGAAGCCCCGGGCCGGCGAGACCTATGTGGTGGTCGCCTGGACCCGCGAGGTCGAGGGCCGCAAGCACTTCGCCGGCGTCGCGCTGTT
>NZ_JAUYOJ010000057.1 GCF_030697925.1 Phenylobacterium sp.
CCCCCCATAACCATATCTAGGCACCTATATCCTGCATTTATAAATTTTATAAATGTAGATCTTCATATGCTTACCTCCACACGTATTTTCAGTGCTTTTATTTTCGCGCGCGCGTTTTTATATAATACTCTACATAAAAGATATTTATAGATCCTCTATAGTAGAGTAAAGATTATATATCCAATTCGTAAGGAGAGATTATATATACAGAATATATAGTAAATACTATATACACAAACTCTTTAGAGTTTGTGTATGTCTTCAATTTATAGTATAAATTGAAACGTACTTATTATAGTTAAATAAAGGTTATTAAAATACAATTACAAAATTATTATAATAAAATTTTAAGTGTTTTATTTATGTGTTACATGAAAATCGTAATCCGTTTTAACATTTTTTTTAAATATTTTGTTAATATCTTTTAATGTTGAATAATTGTAAGCCTCTAGCCTATGTGGAAATACCATTCTAAGAATCCCTGTAAACTTTCTATTTATAATTAAATCTTAACAAAATTAAATTATGAAATTGTTCTTACAAATTTTCATATAGAAAACTTATAACTACAATGCAAATAAACAAGCCCATATACACAAACTTTTTAGTATTTTATTGATACACTTTTTATTATTACTCAATCTCTAAAATACAAGCCTTTAAAGTGCTGTATTTCTTTGCTTCCCCTATTCCTCCCGTGCTATCAACCTCCTGCAAATTCTTTTTTTTTATTTAGCACAATATCGTATAGTTTATTTTTTTCCATCCCCAAGATTTTCAATATTTTTTTTTTGAGATTACTGTTTATTAAAATATATTAATACTTGAACAACCTGTGTATGCAATATATTATTTAAATTTTGTGTGAGTTAATATTGTCTTTTCGGTTTTTTGTTTTGCGTATTTACAATTTTTTACATAATTTGTGTACACTCCTAGTATAAGTATTAAATATAAAAATTTTGTAAAACATAATTCAATAATTCTATAAATGCATTCTAATTGCATAAGATTTTTAATTTAAAATTTTATTACTAAATTTCTAATTTATAGAAAAAATGTGCAAGTTTTACTGCAAAATTTTAAGTTATAATACTTTATTTACATAACATGCAACGCTTACAATTTTAAAAATTAATGTTTTTTTAAATATAGTATTTTAACTTACAATAATTGCAAATATATAGCATACCGTACTTGACAATAATTGCAACTATATAGCATACCGTACTTGACAATGCAACCACAATAACTAGAAATCTTACATTGTAATACTTATACAACTACCTACATAAAACCCAAATTCTTTTTTAGAAATCCCGGGATTTAATACCCTATATAATAATAGTAATCAACGTAAAATTTTATATTTACTATTCCCACGCATCCCCCCCATAACCATATCTAGGCACCTATATCCTGCATTTATAAATTTTATAAATGTAGATCTTCATATGCTTACCTCCACACGTATTTTCAGTGCTTTTATTTTCGCGCGCGCGTTTTTATATAATACTCTACATAAAAGA
>NZ_JAUYOJ010000161.1 GCF_030697925.1 Phenylobacterium sp.
TATGACGCAGGAAGCGGTCGATCTGCGCCATGCGCGCCTTTGAGTCTCCGTGAGTTGATCCTGATCTAGCTCGTATCGGCTCGACCCGTCACGCGCGGCGCGATACGTCCCGGGTTCAACGCGCGAGCACGTTATATGGCCTTCATCGACATTTCCGGCGCGTCCGGCGCCAGCTACCGCTTTCGGCGCTGGCCGGACGGAACCGGCCATCTTCCCATCGCCGGCAATTTCGTCGTGGTGCTGGAAGAAGCGTTCCCTGTCGAGATCGTGGTGATCGGCATGACCAACGACCTGTCGCAGGCGCGTGCGGCTCCCATGGCCAAGGGGGAGGCGCGCGTCTACACCCGACTGAACGTGGCGCGCGCGACCCGCGAGGCCGAGCACGCCGACCTGGTGGCGCGCTGGCCCAAGGCTCGCGTGGTCGCGGAGAAGGGCTGAGGGACGGAGGATCTTCCGCTGCCGTCGGGGCCATGGTCTCGCCGACCCCATCAGGTCGCTGAAAGCGCTGCCTCAGATCGCGCGCCATCTCCTGATCGCGACGCGACGGGCCTCGGCCGCGCCGATCCGCACGAAGCCCAGTTGGGCGAAGGCTTCGGCCAGGGTTCCGAAGCGGCGGCGATAGTGATCGGCGCTGGGGACGTCGGGGTCGGCGTCGATGAGGGCGGTGGTGAGGTCGTCCGCGCGTTCGAAGAGGCGGGCCAGGCCCTGCAGCATCTCGGTCTCCTCCATGCGCTTGGGAAAATGGCGGCCCGGCGTGCAGCCGATGGCCGCGAAGGCCTTGCGCAGGCTTCCGAACCTCACCCGATAGGCGCGATAGTGCGGCACGCCCAGCGCCTTCAGACGGCCTTCGCCGACGACCCCATGGACCTCGGCCACCGCCCTGAGCGCCTCGAGCAGGTCTGGCGTTTCCGGCGTGGCGTGGGGCCGCAGGACGGCCTGGGTCGCCTCGAAGGCCTTGCGGGAGACCAGGGCCGGCGCCGCGCCGGGGACGGTGATCCAGGCCTGGGCGGGCTGGTCCCTGCGCCGGCCGCCAAGGGGGTATGTCGGCGGCCGGTGACCAGGACGCCGGCATATTTCGGATTGGCGAGGATCAGCCGCACCCGCTCTCCCGACCACTTGGCCGCCCGTGGCGCGCACGCCTTCGCGGTTCAGGAGGTCGGCGATCGCTGCTGGACTCATATCTTCCGCCCCGCAGAGCTGGTGCAGGCGTCGGACCACGGCGACCTCCCGCGCCGGCCCCTTCACCAGCACCGTGTGCTGGCGGGGGTCGGACTTGCGCTGGCCGGCCTGGAGGATGGCGCCCGGGGTCCCGTCGGCGTTCATGAGCCGGCGACGCAGGGCGTAGCCCGGCGGCCCGTGCTGCCAGTGGCCCATTCCCGAAAGCCTGGCCTGGGCGCGGGCGATCTTGGCGCCAAGATCACGGGAGTATTCCGCGGCCATGGAGCGCTTGAGGCCTTTCATGAGCACGTCCTGAGCGGCCTGCCCCTCGGCGAAGGCCTCCGCGAAATAGATGATGCGCACGCCTTCGCAGGCGGCCAGGAACTCGTAGTGGGCGGCCTCGTCGGGATCCTGGAATCGGCCCCAGCGGCTGACGTCATAGACCAGAACCGCCGCGAAATCGGCGCGGCCGCCGAGTACGGCGCCTAGCAGTTCGCGGAACGCCGGCCGCGTGGCCGCGACGACGCCGCTGACGGCGGAATCCGCATAGGCGCGCAGCACGCGGTAGCCCCGGTCGCGGGCGAAGGCGTCGATCGCCGCCTGCTGGTGAGCCAAGGAGTCCGGCTGCCGTGAGGTCGACATGCGTAGATAGGCCACTGCCGGGATCCCACCACGCCCCGGATCCACGAGCTGGGCTGGGTCGCTCATGGCGGACCTCGCCTTGGCCGCGGACGAACGATCCGGCGCGGGGCGACAACGGACTTGCCGCGCGAAGTCGCCAGAACATAGCCGATCCGCCGGTAGGCTTCCCGGAGGTTGCCGAAGCGGTTGTGGTAGGTCGCGGGGCAGGGGACCCCTTCGGCCCGCTTGATGATCTTTGACGTCAGGCGGCCCTCGGTCTTCAGCAGATCGGCGAGGCGGCCGAGCATGGCGTCGTCGTCGAGCATGACCATGCGGTTGGCGATGATCTTCGCCGCCTTGGCCTGGGCCTGGCGGGGCACCGCCGCGGGCAGGGGGTCGGCGATCCGGACCCTGGCCTCGGGCGGCTGCGCGACCGGCCCCCCGCCCAGGTGGTAGGCGTGCCGACCGAAGACCTTGTCGCCGGCATAGGCCGGGTTGGTGAGGATGTTCTTGACCTTCTGGTAGGTCCAGGGCCGTCCGTCGCCATAGGGGACGTCCTCGTCGTTCAGCAAGCGGACCAGCGCCGTGCGGCTGACCCCTTCCTCAAGGAACAGGCGATAGATGCGGCGCACCACGGCGAGCTCTTCTTCAGGCCCCGGAACCAGGACCAGCCGCTGGGACTGGAGGGGCTTGGGCTCGCCGCGCTGGAGCACGCACAGCGGCTTGCCCGCGGCGTCGACCACGCAGCGGCGCAGGCCGTAGCCCGGCTCGCCGCCCTGCCAGAGGCCCTGTTCGGCGTTGCGGCGCTTGGCGTGGCGCACGGTCCTGGAAAGCTGGGCGCTGTATTCGGCGGCCATCACCCGCTTGACCTGTTTGAGCAGGGCGCCGGCCACGCCGCCGGCCCCGAAGTCCTCGGCGCAATATTCGATCCGCACCCCGGCCTGGCGGCAGACGAACTCGTAGTGGGCGCTCTCGTCGGGGTTCTGGAACCGCCCCCAGCGGCTGACGTCGTAGACCAGCACGACCTCGAAGTCCGCCGCCCCGCCCACCACGTCGGCGAGCAGTCGTCTCAGGCCAAGGCGATTGGCGGCGCGCAGGCCGCTGACCCCGGCGTCCATATAGGTGGCGCCGATCTCAAGCCCGCGCGCCGCCGCATAGGCGGCGATGGCGCTGGCCTGGTTGTCCAGAGAATAGCGCTGCTGGTCGGTGGACATGCGCAGGTACTGCGCCGCGCGCGCCGCCGGTGGGATGGCCTTGGCGTCCGGCACGCCGGGTCTAGAGTCCGCCGGCGCGGATGATGCGGCGCGCCTGATGGGGCGGGATGATCGCGGTGATGTGAGCGGCCCAGCGGAGCTGGCAGTTCTGGCGGGTGACGCCGACCACGCTTTCCAGATCGAAGCGGCCGGCCTTGGATCCGCGCAGCAGCCGCTTGACCAGGACCTCGTCGCCGGCCGTCTCGACCACGACCATGTGGCCCAGCATGTCGGGGGTCGGCGGCGTGCGCTGGTCCTCGAAATAGATCAGCCCGCCGTCATCGGCCACGCCCCGCATCGAGTGCCCGACGATCAGCAGGGCCACGGCCTTCTCCGTGCCGCCCGGGGGGATGGGCGCGAGATCGCCCACCTCCTGCCCCGTGGCGAACAGCACCCGTCCCTCGGTATCGGCGCCCACCCGGCCGATGATCGGGACCATCCGCGGATTGGGCGGCCTCGCGCCGGTCGGGGCGTCCGTATCTGGCGCACCGGCGCCCTCAAATAGCCACTCGGCCCCGACGCCGAAGGCCGCCGCATAGACCTTGGCCCGCCTACAGGCGAAGGGCGCGTTGCCGTTCTCGTTGGAACTGTAGGTGTTGCGGTTCCAGCCGAACCGAAGGGCGGCCGCCACCGCGGTGGCGAACCCGGCCTCCTGTCGGGCGAGCTTCAGGCGGGCGGCGCGGTCGGTGGATGTCATGAACTGTATATAACATACAATTTGCTCTTGCGTAAATTGTGTATTTTTTCTACAGAACCTTCATGACCCAACGCGCCAAGCCCCCTGTTCCGCCGTCCAAGGACTCCCTTTCCGTCGAGCTGGGCGGCTGGTTCAAGGCCAACGCCACCGGGCGCGGGATCTTTGTCATCGGGGTGATCGTGGTCGCCCTGGTCGCCGGCGCCCTGGCCCAGGGCTGGGTCGGCTAGGCCGGCCGGCAGTCGCCCTCCGGCGGCCATTCGCCATCGACGACGATAGCGCGCCAGCAGTCGGCCTCGGCCCTGGCCTTTGCGTGGAGCAAGGCGAGGGCGACGCACATGGCGGCGAGCGCCACGCAGCAAAGGGTCAGGATGCGCCGGATCGTGCGGGCGTCCGCGCTCGGGTGTTGGGGTTTTGATCTTGTCAGGGGGCGAATTCCGCGATGGCCTGGCCGCGGGCGAAGGCCAGCAGCGGCATGATGTCGTGGCGATCTGCCGCCTGCAGGGCGGCCACATAGGCCCGCCGCGTCTCGGCGGCTTCGACGAGGTCGCGGCGCCCCCAGCTGAACCGCGTCCCGCCCAACTGCACCGACAGCAGGTCGGCCGCCAGGCGGGCATGCCGGCCATTGCCGTTCGGGAACGGGTGGATGGCGACCAGCCGATGGTGGAAACGCACGGCGATCTCGTCCGGGAGATAGGTCTTGTGCGCGATCCAGTAGCGCACGTCGCCGATCAGCGTGTGCAGCTCGACCTCGACGCGGTGTGGCGCGACGCCGATGTTGCGTTCCGATTTTCGGACAGTTCCAGCCCATCGCCAGTCCTTTCGGAACATCCGGCGATGCAGAGCCATCAGCAGGGCGGGCGCGACGATGTCGCCACGCTTGCGCGCGAACGCCCATTGGTCGGCCTCGGAGATGTTCTCCTGCTCGGCTTCGTTCAGTTCGGCGCGGGTGGTGATGTAGGTCGGGATCAGGTCGTCGCGCTCGGCCGGGGTCAGCGGCGTGTTGGCCGCGTCGTCGGCCTCGAAGAGCGGATCGCTCACTGGGGCTCGTCCCACAGGCGACGCAGGCTGCCGCGGAGCAGGTCGTCGACAAGGCGCTCGCGTTGTCGCCGCTGATCGCTCACGGTGAGCGCCTGGTTCTCCAGCCGCATCGTGTGGCTCACGCGCGCCAGTTGCGCGTCGGCCGTCGCCTCGGCGCGCTCGCGGATCATGTCCGCCAAAGGTCGCTTCGGGACGATCGCGTAGACCAGGGTGCAATCCAGGGCTTCGGCCGCCCGACGTAAGCTTGCGAGGGTGAGCGTCTCATCAACCTCGCCTTTCTCGAGTGCGACGATACGAGGCTGACTGACGCCGAGTCGCCTGGCGAATTGCTTGGAGGTCAGGCCGAGCGCGTCGCGGATGGCGCGCAGCCATCCCCTCGGCGGCCGCGCCACCGACCAGTTCCGTACCGGCGTAAGCCGCATGTCGAGGGCTCTCGCCGCTCTATCGGTGGCCGACATGATAACTCCAGTATTATCGAAGTTGCTGACGCTGATAAGCTATGGATGATTGAATGCCAAGGAAATAATAATAAATATATTATCAAAAGTGTAGATTCCAATCACCCATATATTATCCTGTCGGGCGGGGCGGCGATTGGAGGCGGAGTTAGGGGCAGGTCGGGCGGGCCGTCCTGGCCCGCGGAGTTGATCCATGACCCTTCACGCCATCGTCGCCGCCCTAGGCGGCGACCTATATGCGCGCGGCCTGCGCGCCAATATTCCCGCGCCCGGCCACAGCGCCCGGGATCGTTCGGTGTCGCTGCTGCTGCATCAGGGACGCGTGGTTGCGCACAGCTTCGGTGAGGCCGATTGGCGGGCGGTGCTGGACGATCTCCGGGCGCGCGGCCTGGTCGACGCAGCCGGCGCACCCATCGGCGGCGTCCGGCGCGCGGGGCCCGACCAGGACCCACCGGCCGCCGCGCGCACGCGCGTCGCGCGCGCCCTCTGGGACGCCGGCCTGACCATTGGCCCGAACTCGCTGGCGGCGCGACATGGCCGCCTGCGCGGCGTGGCGCGTCCCCTGGCCTCCGTCGCCAACCTGCGGATCCACCCCGCGGCGCCGGTGTCCGTCTATCGCCCCGGGCGAACCCGGCGACCGGCCCTGCTGGCGGCCATCCGGGGCCCCGACGGCGCGCTGGCGGCCGTGGAGATCACCTATCTGGACGCGCAGGGGCGGCGCGCGGGAGACCTGCGGCTGCCCCGCAAGACCGTGGGCCGCCTGCCACCCGGTCGCGCGGTGCGGCTGGATCCGGCCGCCGCCACCCTGCTGGTGGCCGAGGGCGTCTTCACCGCCCTCTCGGCCGGCGAGCGGTTCAGCCTGCCCGCCTGGGCGCTGCTGTCCACCGGCAATCTGCGGCGCTGGGCGCCCCCGCCGGGCGTCCGGCGCGTCCTCGTGGCCGCCGACCGCGGCGCGGACGGCGAGCGATCCGCCGGGGAGCTTGCCCAGGGCCTGCGCGCCCAAGGCCTGCGCGCCAGGGTGCGGCCCCCGCCGCCGCCGTTCGGCGACTGGAACGAGGTGGCGACGGCCGGAGGAGGAGGGAAGGGCGGGTGAGGGCGCCCGGACCGGGGGGAAGCGTCCCCGCCGGCCGGTGCGGGACATCGCCCGATGACCGACGTTCAAGAGACCCCGACCCAGGCGGCCGCCCCCGTGCGGGTGCGCAAGACCTATCTGCTCCGCGACCTCGATGTCGCGCCCGAGAACATGCGGTTCGGGACGCCGCCCGACGAGGAGATCCCGCAGCTCGCCGCCACCATCAAGGCGGCCGGCCTGCTGCAGCCCCTGACCGTGCGCCCCGGCCGGCGCAGGGAGAAGGCCGCCATGGCCCCGGACGGACGCCGGCGGCTGCTGGCGCTCGGCCTGCTGCTGGCCGAGGGGGCGGTCGGCGAGGATTACCCGGTGGACGTCTTCGAGGAGATCGATCCCGGCCGCCAGGCCGCCGCGGTGCTGCTGACCAATACCGCCGTGCCGGTCCATGTGGCCGACGTGATCGCCGCCATCGGCAAGATGCTGAAAGCCGAGCTGACGCCCGCAGCCATCGCCGCGGCCCTCGGCTACGGGGAGATCGAGGTGCGCCGGCTGGCGGCGCTTTCGGGCCTGCATCCCAAGGCGTTGCAGGCGCTGAAGCTCGGGCGGATCGCGTTGCGCCAGGCCCGGCTGCTGGCGCGCCTGCCCGACACCAGGCTGCAGGCGGAGATCGCCGAGACGGCGATAAAGGGCTACGGCTTCGCCGAACACCGGGTCACCGAGGCCCTGGGCGAGGGACGGGTCACGGCCCAGGATCACCGCTTCGCCCTGGTCGGTCCCGAGCGCTATGCCGCCGCCGGAGGACGAATCGAGACCGACCTGTTCGGGGAGCGGCCGGACCTGCTGCTGGATCCCGAGGTGCTGGAAACCCTCTGGATCGAGCGCGCCACGACCCTGGCGGGCCGGCTGGCGCGGGAGGGGCTCGTCGTCCAGGTGAGCAGCCAGCGCTTCCCCGAGGAGCCGGCGGACCTGGAGCCGTTCGGCTACGCCCACGGACTGGGACTGGGACTGGACGCCGACCAGTTGGCCGGCTGGCGCGCGGCGCGCGAGGCCATGACGACGGCCGGCCGAGCTGCGGTTGAAGAACCGCCGGGAGGAGGAGGTCGCGCCCGACGACAGGACGGGCGAGCCCGGTGACGTACGGACCGGCGCCTTCGAGCCCGACCTCGATGATGAGATCCCGTTCTAGGACTGTGCGAGCGTCTGTTCAGCCCCGCCGGATCGCCGGCGGGGCATTTCCATTTGGATTGCCGAAGCAACGGTCAGCCTCTGCAAGCACGCGGCCTGTCGGCGGAGATGTCGGCTTCCACCCTGTGTCAGAGGATTTGAGAGGAACGGGTTTCCGTCCGCTGGGCGCCAACAGCTGCAGAAGTGGGCGTCGGGACGAGAAGCGGAGCTATGGCTTCGCGAGCCAGTCTTCGCACCGCAGGCCGTCCACCCGACGAAACTCGGCCAAATTGCCTGTCACGACCGTCAAGCCTCGGCTACGCGCGTGACCCGCGATCAGCAGATCATATCCGCCGATGGGCTGGCCTTGGCGCTCCAAGCTTGCGCGAATGTCAGCGGCGTGGTCGGCGGCGGCTTCGTCGAATGGAAGGACTTCAAGTCGCGCAGCGAAACGCTCGACCTCACTTCTATTGTGTTCGGGGCGGTCCGACTTGGCCGCCCCATAAAGCAATTCGGTCAGCACGATCGTCGAAATGCAAAGGCTGTCGGCCTCAAGCTTGAACCGCTCGCGAACCTGTCGCGGGCGATCACGGAGCACCCGGATGCAGAGATTCGTATCGAGCAGATAGCGCAGCATCAGAAGGAGTCGCGCGCTTGCGCGGTGGGTTGATGTCGATCGCCGAGGTCCACGCCAGGCGCGTCGAAGAAATCGTCCCAAACGGCGTCGGCCGGCACGATGATCCGGCGCTTGCCTTCGCGGAGGATCGTGACCAAGCGAACCCCCTCTGGAAATGCAACCTCCTTGGGAAGCCGCACGGCTTGAGAACGGTTTGATTGAAACAAAGTCGTCCGATTCATACGCTCACCCTTGGGATATCCAAGTTGTATATCCCAAGGGCGGCTCAATCAAGTGGGATCGGGAGGGCCATTCTGACTTCGTCCTGCGGCGCTTCCGCGTCGCGCCAACGTACTAACCCGCTCGCGCGGGAGGAGTATTCGCTCAACGTGGGTGCGTAGCGGGATTCTCCTGTCTGAAGAGGAGCGTGGGTCGGCCACGTCCTCCTCAAGACAGGAGATGCGTGATGACAGCAGAGGTCATCAACCCGCTGCGCCGCAGGATGATCGAAGACATGATGATCCGCAACTTCGATCCGCGGACCCAGCAGAGTTACATGCGATCGGTGCGGGCGTGCTGCCGGT
>NZ_JAUYOJ010000163.1 GCF_030697925.1 Phenylobacterium sp.
AACTCGGCTCGACTGTGCACCGTCAGCCGGGCATTCTTGTGGACGTTCATCCGATCCCTTCCTGAGACCCTGTAGCTTCGCAACCACAGCTTCCCCGGTCCGGGTCGGATGGACAACCTATTGAGAGCTCACACCTAGGGCTCGGAATCGACCAGCTCATGCAGTCGCGAGACGAACAGCCGCAGGATCGGGGAGGTGTTCGCCTTGTGGTGGCCGACGACCAGATCGATCGTCGGCGGCTTGCCCTGCAGGGGGCGAGTGGTCACCGTCGAGGGCAGGTAGTTTTGGGCGTAGGTGGGGGCCAAGGCCACGCTGTGGGTCGAGGCGATCAAGGACATGGCCATGGTCAGGTTGTGCACCTCGTGGCTGGGGCGGATATCCAGGCCAAGCGCCGCAAGATGATCGTCGATGGCGATCCGAAGCATGGGCGCGATGTTCGATACGCTGATGAAGCTCTCGCCTGTGAACTCGCGCGGGTCGATGGCGGCGTGGGACGCCAGGCGGTGATCGGCGGGCATGAGCACCACGAGCGGCTCAGTGGCCACGCGTACGAACTCCAGGTCGGTCGCGTGCGCCTCGCGTCGCATGAAGGCGGCGTCGAGCTTGCCGCTCATCAAGGCGTCCGCCAGGTCCGGCGAGTAGTTGCTGGAGACGGTGATGTCGATGTTCGGTAGCTGGTCCCCGAGGATGCGCATGGCGGCCGGCAGCCACTCCAGTTCCTGACCGGTCAGGAAGCCGAGCTCAAACGCGGGTTTGGCCGCCCGCGCGACGCGGCGAGCCGCCTCGCCGGCGGCCTCGACCTGCGAGAGGGCCAGGCGAGCGTGATCCAGGAAGGCCCAGCCGGCGGGCGTCAGTTCGACGCCGCGGACATTGCGCGTCAGCAGCGCGACGCCCACCTCGGACTCCAGATCGCGGATTTGCCGGCTCAGCGAGGGTTGAGCCGTGTGCAGCCGGCGATCGGCGGCCTGGGTCAGGCTCCCTTCCTCGGCGACGGCGACGAAATAGCGAAGGTGCCGCAGCTCCATGGCCCGTACCATGCTCGCGAAGTATGGCGCCCAACCTACAAAGTCTTTTTCGGGGGCGGTAGCCCAGACCTAAGTCTTCTCCGACTGGCGTATCGGAAGGAGATCGCGATGGCCCGCGCAAGTGAAGCAAGTGTGGTTCTGGTCCACGGCGGTTTCGTCGACGGTTCGGGCTGGGAGGCCGTCCACCGAATCCTGAGCCAGGAGGGCTACCAGGTCAGCGTCGTGCAACATCCGACGGTGTCGTTGGCGGAGGACGTGGCCGCCACCAAGATGGTGATCGACGCGCAGGACAAGCCCGTCGTGCTGGTCGGCCACTCCTATGGCGGCGTGGTGATCACCGAGGCTGGAACGAACCCGAAGGTGAAGGCGCTGGTCTATATCGCCGCCTTCGCCCCCGACGCCGGCGAGTCCGTTTCCGCCCTGATCGCCAATCCGCCGCCGGGCGCGCCGACACCTCCGATCCTGCCGCCGCAGGACGGTTTCCTGTTTCTCGATCGGTCGAGGTTCCACGCGTCGTTCGCGGCCGACGTGGACGCCGACAAGGCCGCGTTCATGGCGGACTCCCAGGTTCCCTGGGGCGTCGGCGCGTTGGACGGCGCGGTCACTGAGCCGGCGTGGCGATCGAAGCCGAGCTGGTATCTGGTCGCGACGGAGGACCGGATGATTCCGCCTCCGGCCCAGCGGATGATGGCGAGCCGCGCCGGCGCGAAGACGATCGAGACGCCGGGAAGTCACGCGATCTATGTCTCGCAGCCTCGCACCGTGGCGGCGCTCGTGGAGATGGCCGCGAGCGGAGCGACCGTAGGGACGGCCTGAGTCGCGGCTCAAGAATAAGCTCGATGAACCCGACCCTTATCAGCGCCCTGGCCGCCCTCGCAGGCGCGCTGATCGGGGGCCTGGCGTCCCTGGGGAGTTCCTGGCTGACGCAGTGGACCCAGGTGCGCGCCCGCACTCACGAACGCGACCGGGCGCGTCGAGAGGTCCTCTTCTCCGACTTCATCAACGAGGCGTCTCGACTCTATGGCGACGCCCTCAGCCACGAGAAGGATGGCGTGCTCGACCTGGTCGGGCTCTACGCCATCGTCGGCCGCATGAGGTTGATCTCCTCGGCCGCCGTTGTGGCTTCGGCCGAGCGGACGCTCGACGCGGTCATCGATGCGTACCTGTCCCCAAACAAAAGCCTGCAGGAACTGCGCTTGCTCATGGCTGAGGGCAGGATGAACTTCCTCGTGGATTTCAGCGAAGCGGGGCGCGCCGAGTTGGACGCTTAGCGGTCCGGCCGGGGAGGCGTCAGCCGTCGCTCGCCGCCTGGGGGAGGAGCCGCAGGGCTCTTGCTATCCCCCGAAGCCGCGGCCGCCGCCGAAGCCGCCCCGGGAGACGACCGATGTGCGGGTCTGCATGCGGGGCGGGGCCTGGCGCACGGCGTCGGGCGGGTCGATGCCGTACTTGCCGATGGTGGTGCGGCCGGTGGCGTAATCGCGGCCGAGCGTGCCGCCCCAGCCGGTCGTGTAGCCGTCACGCCCCCGATAAAGGCCCGTGCCGCGGTAGTAGCGGTTGCCGCCGCCATCGAACAGCTGGCCGATGACGAAGCCGGCCAGCAGGGGGGTGAAGAAGCTGCCGCCGCCCGAGCCGCGGGGCACGCAGTTGCCGGCGCCGTAGGTCTCCTCGCAGCTAGCCTTGGCCTCGAAGCGCGGGGCGGACTTGTCGTTGTCCTCGAGCGCCTTGGCGTAGGCGGTGTCGCACTCGGCGTCGGGGATCTGGTTGGCGGTCTTGCAGGAGTCCAGGTCGGCGTACTGGAAGGTCTCGACCTGCTCGCCCTGGGCGACCGAGTTCTGGTCCCAACGGGCGGCCGCGGGCGTGTCGTCGCAGGCGGCGACGGTCAGGCTGGCGCCGGCCAGCATGGTGGTGAGGGTGAGCGAACTGGAGCGTTTCATGACGAACCTCAGGCGGTCATGCAGGCGGCGTTGAGCAGACCGACGCTGATCGAAATCCCGGCCATGTAGATGCCGATGGAGACCTCGCCGGCCTCGACGCGCGCCTTGACGTCGGGCAGGGCGATCATCCGTACGGCGGTGAAGGCGACGATCTGGATGACGCCGGCGAGCGTCGCCCAGGCGGCGAACTCCAGCAGGCTGACCGTGTGGCTCAGCGCCGAGGCCAGCGGCAGGACGTAGCCGATCAGGGCGCCGGCGAGCGCGATGGCCGCGGCGCTGTTGCCGGCCCGGATCAGTTCGCGCTCCTTGTAGGGCGTGATCCACTGGTAGATGACCTTGAAGGCCAGGGTGAAGACGCCGGCGGTGACGAAGGCCAGCAGGAAGGCCAGGGCGCCGGTCTGGAACGCGGTGACGTCGAACATGGCTTGCCTCTCAGGCTTTGAATTCGCCGACCGCCAGGGGCAGGCCGATCATGATCTCGTGGGTGACGTCGCCCTCGGCGGGTTCGAGGGTCATGGCGAGCAGCAACTCCCGGCCCTCGTCGGGCAGGTCGCGGTGGAACAGCATGCAGGTCTGGAAGAGCCGTGAATAGGGCTGGTCGGCGGCCCGGTCGGTGAAGACGTTCTCCCAGAAGGTCACCGGCGCCTGGTCGAGGGTCTCCTCGTCGAACCAGAAGCGACGATAGACCGGCAGGTCGTCCTCCATGAAGGTCGGGGACCGCAGCTTGTCGGCCCACAGCCGGCGCTGGGCCGAGCTTCCGGGATAGGCGCTGCGCCAGGGGACGAAGAGGGTGAAGTCATTGGCGCTCTGGCCCTCGCGGTCGTCGGAGACCGCCTGGAACATCACGTGGTCGTCGGTGTAGAACCGGTGCACGAAGGCGCCATCATCCAGGGAGACCACGCCCTGGGCGGTGATCTCCAGGGTGTCGCGGTCGAGTTCGAACTTCGTCTCGTCGCCGAACCGCCGCCAGGTGAGGGGATCGAGGATCACGGTGCGGCCGATGGTGACGTTGCGCACGATCGGCAGGACCGGCGCGGCCAGCTTCGGGGTGTTCTTGCCGAAGAGCTTGCGGAACATCGGTGGGCGGCTTTCCTAAACCGGCCGCAGAATGACCTGCCGCGGCATCTTGTCAAGCGTTCATGGTATGCGTACATGTATCCATGGCTGAACGACGCCCCCGTTCCGAACAGGCCGCCGAGCGCACCCGCGCCTGGCGTCAGGCCCGTCGGGAAATGGGCTTCGTGAAGATCGAGGTCTGGGCGCCGGCGGCGTGCAAGGCCGACATCCAGGCCGCAGTACAGGCCATCGTCATAGAGTCGACGCGCGGCCCGGCTTTGTTAGGCATTCCACACAACGCACAAGGCGTCACAAACATGGACTCCGTCATCGACACGGCCTGGACCGTTCCCGGCCTCCGCGACGCGCTCGTCGAGAGCACGCTGGTCCGGGAAGGCGAGCTCACCGCCCAGGTGATCGAGGGGGCCGAGCCGGTCCTGCTGGTCACCATGCACGAATACGGCGACCTGCCGGTCTATGTCAGTGTCGGGCCGCTGCAGATGGTGGTCTCGGTGATCCTCTGGCCGGTGGACGAGCAGAAGGACCAGGCGGCGTTCAACGTCTTCC
>NZ_JAUYOJ010000164.1 GCF_030697925.1 Phenylobacterium sp.
AACTCGGCTCGACTGTGCACCGTCAGCCGGGCATTCTTGTGGACGTTCATCCGATCCCTTCCTGAGACCCTGTAGCTTCGCAACCACAGCTTCCCCGGTCCGGGTCGGATGGACAACCTATTGAGAGCTCACACCTAGGGCGCCAAGCGGTCGCTGCTGGCTCTGCTGGACCACCTGTCCGGCTGAACTCGCGCAACAAGGTGCGGAGAAGCTGCGATGGCGTCGGCGCCGGGAGGACCGCAGACTAGGAGCAAGGTGCTGCGAAGCTCGCAACGGCGCGTGGCCCCGGAGGGCCTAGGCGCCGTGGTGTTCCTTGCTGCCCGCGCCGGTCAGTCGCATGATCTGGAACACGTTCTCAGGCGAGACCTGCACATAGTCGTTCAGGCCCCCGGCGCGCATGATCGGCAGCGCCTGTGCGGTCTGGTAGACGCCGTCGTCGATCAGCAGCTTGTCGATGTAGACCGCCACCACCTCGCCCAGCACCAGCCAGCCGTTCACCTTGTCGCCGCCGGTGTTGCGGAACTGCACGATGTCGATGACCTTGCATTCCATCGCCGCGCGGCTTTCCCCCACCCGCGGGACGTTGACTACCCGTCCCGGAACCGCCGTCAGTCCGGCGATCGGAAACTCGTCCACCCCATGAGGAAGCGGCGCCGACGTCGCATTCATCCGGTCGCCGAGCTCCCGCGTCACCAGGTTCCAGACGAACTCCCCCGTTTCGGACGCATTTCGAACGCTGTCCTTCCAGGCGATGCTCGAGAACCCGATGATCGGCGGGTCGTAGTTGAAGGCGTTGAAGAAGCTGTAGGGCGCGAGGTTGACGCGGCCCTCCGCGTCCCGCGACGAGATCCAGCCGATCGGACGCGGGGCGATCAGGGCGTTCAGGGGATTGTATTTGAGCCCGTGGCCCTGGGACGGCTCGTAGTAGTGGAAATCAACGCCCGACATCGGTTGCAACCTCGGCTCTAGAGGACGACGACACGCGAGGGGGATCCGCCGCGCAAAAGGATTCGACCAGGTCGGCCTGGCCGGCCAAGACAGCGCGCTGGTTCACATAACCCTTGTCCGTGACCTCTCCGGCCGCCAACGACGGCGGGCGGTCCAGGACCGCGAAGGCGGCGATGCGCTGGGCCGCCCCCGCGTTCTGCGCGTTGTACGCCCGAAGCTCCTCGGCGACGCGCGTCCAAAGTTGCGCTCATGAGTCCTCGCCTGGTCGTTGGCCTTTGGCCCGATGCCCGCATCGCAACCCGGGCGCCCGACTTCAACAGATGCGATGGCGGGCCCCCTGCCCGCTGGCGCCCCGTCAGCGCGGCGAGCGCGCCAGCTTCGCGAGATAGGGACCGAGGTCCGGGGCGAAGTCGGGGTGGCGCACCAGCCGGTCGAAGTGCGCGAAGGCGAGTGGGTAGCGGGTCCGTGCGTCGGCCAGCAGAGGCTGGAGATGGCTCGCGTCCAGCGGAGCCCGCCGAGCGAGCTCGTTGTGGAACAGGGCGAGTTCGCAGGCGAAGCAGATATCCGCCAGGCTGAGTTGGTCGCCCGTCAGGAACTGCCGGTCGGGCTGGAGCGCCTGCTCCAGCCCCCCGAGGTAGGTGGCGAAGGCCTCGGACGCGCGGGCGTAGACCTCCGCGCCGACCTCGGCGCCCCGCAGCGCCAGCAGATAGATCTGCGCGTCCCGGGCGAAGACCAGGCTCACATCGAGGAAGCTGTCGATGCGGGCCGCCGCATAGGCGTCGGCTCCGTACAGGTTGCAGGTCGCGGCCCCCAGGCGAGCGACGGCGCGCAGGATGCTGTTGGACTCGAAGATCCCCACCGCGCCGTCGTCGCTGAAGGCGGCCGGGACGGTCCCGAACGGATTGGCGGCGAGGAACGCGTCGGTCTTGTAGAGGGGCCTGTCCTTGAACCCGATCCGCCCCGGGCGCTCGGCGGCCTTCAGCCGTTCGGGATCCACCTCGGCCCGCGCACGCGCGTCGAAGTCCCAGAGCCACTCCGCCAGCTGTTCCGGCGCCGCACCGCGAACCTCCACCTCGACGCCGCACATGCGCGCCGCGATGGTCGCCTTCCAGACCCGTGGATTGGGAAGATACGAGAAGATGCGCAATTGGGTCATGGCCGCTCACCAGCTCTCCGTGGCCGCAGCTCAGGGCGTCGGGCGGCCCTCACGGACGCTGTAGCCAGTCGATCACCAGCCGGGTCACCTCGGCCGGCCGCTCGCGGTGGAGGAAGTGTCCGCATCCCTCGAGGACCTCCCACTCATAGGGGCCTACGAAGAACTCCTTCTGCGGCTCCAGCATCTCGCTGCGGAGGTCGTTCGAGCCGCACAGCGCCAGGGTCGGCACGCGGATCGGCCGGTCGCACGCCTCGTTGATGTCCCGCAGCGCTGGATCACTCTTGGCCGGATCGATCATCGCCCGGTAGTAGCCGAGCGTCGCCGCTAGCGCGCCGGGCCGCGCCAGCATCCGCTTGATCTCGGCGATGTGCGCCGCGTCCTCATGCCCGGGCGACCAGTCGTTCCAAAGATAGTCGATGAACGCCATGTCATTGGCCAGGATCGCCGCTTCCGGCAGGCCGGGGAGCTGGAAGAACCACCAATGGAACGACTCATGGACGTGCTTCGGCGAGTCCAGCAGCGTGCGCCGGATCTGCGCCGCATGGGGGATGGCCATCGCCACGGCGCGCCGGACCAGTTCGGGGAAGGCGGCGATCACGTTGTACGTAATCCCGGCCCCCCAGTCCTGGCCCACGAGGAACACCGGCTCGCCGCCCCCGAGCGCCAGGATCAGCGCCTTGATGTCGAGCGCCAGGGTCGAGCGGCCATAGTAGCCGCCGTCCGGGATCTGGGTGGGCGGATAGCCGCGCAGGAACGGCGCGACGACCCGATAGCCGGCCGCCGAAAGGGCGGGAATCTGGTGGCTCCAGGTATGGGCGTTGTCGGGGAAACCGTGCAGCAGAAACACGGTCGGTCCGCGCCCCTCCTCCAGGTACGCAAAATCGATCCCGTTGGCCTTGACGCGGCGCTCTTCCATCGAACCCTCCTAGATGTCGCCCTGGATGACCGGCCGGTCGATGCCGAACACCTCTGTGATCTTCGTCTTCATGTCCGCTCCCGCAAGCCGGCGCGTTCCACGCCCCGCGACGTTGAGTTCCTTTATCGCACGTACCTACCGCGCCGCAAGGCGTCCAGCGCATCCGAACTCGAGACGGCCGCTGCGCGTCCCCGACTCGCCTGGCCACGGCCGGCGCCGACCCCGCGTCATCGACGCCCCGAGGCGCGCGGGGACTCCCCCGGTCGAGGAGTGGAGCGATCCGGATCGCATGCTACATGGGTTCCCATTCGGCATTCAGTCCGCCGCGACGCGGGCGCTGCGATTCGATCGCGATGGAGACCCTTCCGTGCAGTGGAGTGAACTTGAGGATCAGGCGTGTTCGGTCCGCGGCAGCGCTGTTCCGCTGTTCCGCTGTTCCGCTGTTCCGCGATAGTCGCTGATTGACGTCGGCGACGATCACGTTTTTGTTCAACAGCTTACGAGAAAATCCTGATCGATTTCGATAGCCCGCGAAAGCTCGCAGATCACAGCACCAGACGGCAGGCCTTCGGCAGCTTCAGCATGCTCCTGTAGAGCAAGAGCTGCCCGAGCCCCTCGTAGACGTCAGACGCGCTGTTGCTGGCCTTGATTTCGATCAGGATGGAAGAGTTCGGTCGCGTCACCAGGCCATCGATTTCGAAGCCCGGAGCGGGTCGAAGCTTCTCGAGCTTAACGCCCTCAGCCCCCAGCGCGCGCTCCAGGCTGCTCCAGACTTCGGCATGAGCTTTCCAGATCAGGCATTCGTCCTGAGGCGGCCTCGCCTTGGCAGTCAGGAAGCCCATCACCTCGGGACCTGCAATCGGCGCCTTCGCCAACGCGAGCACGGGTGCAGTCAATGGCGCACCCGCGCTGGCGCTGTGGCGCGTGGCGATCACTCTCAGGGCCGAACCCACTATGCCAACGGCGAAAAGACCCGCGTCCCCTGGGCGACCTACCTTCTGGGGGTTTCATATTTCAGTGGCTATCCGGGGGCGCCCCGGACTACGCGCGCGGCCTCTCGTACCTTGAGAGCGCTGTGACTCGAAGCCGCGAACGCAGCGATAGCGTCGAGCAGCAGGCCTTTTACGCCAGCGTAGTTAAGACCATCCATGATAGCGAATGGTGCAAAAGCTAGGCGGTTCGCAGCCGTTCTCCCTAGGATTGGTGTCTGCCGAAATCTGAACTAGGGCCCGTCGGATGAAGGGCCGCTCCAAGAGCGGTAGAGCCGGCTTGCGCCACTGGACTAAGCCGCTCGCGCGGCATGGGCGTCCGGCGCACGCGGTGGTGATCAAGCGGGAAGCGACGGAGCCTGCCCGTCCTGTCTGAGATCAGGGGTCCAACGCCCACGCGACCTCGACGCCGATGGGGGACGCCTGTGAGCTTCGCGCCATTCACGCGGTGTTCGGAGACGCCCGCGTCGCCGTCGGAGCCACGAAGTCGGCGACCGGCCACCCACTTGGGGCGGCGGGTGCGTTGGAAGCGGCCTTCACCGTGCTCAGCCTGCGAGACCAGCACCTGCCGCCCACCTTGAACCTGGTTGAACCTGACGCAGCGGCGGCTGGTATGGACCTGTTGCGGGCCGCCCATCGGGTCGACAGGCTCACCCATGCCATGACCAACAGTTTCGGGTTCGGCGGCGTGAACGCCAGCGCCATCTTCCGCCGTTGTCCGAACTGACTCCGTTCTGGCGATGAACCCTAGATCACCGCCCGACCCACGACCTACACGCGCCATCACAAGAGCGGCATTGCAGATAGTCTGATTGTAAGTGAGTTTTTTTTCGGCACTCGACCGTGGTTTTGTCTTGACCGCATATGACCCAGGCGGCATCTTTGAGGCAGCGCTCTTCCCCCGCGAGACGCCGGAACCTGGCGCCTCGATAGAACGGATACGAACCATGCCCCTTTGGAAGGTCTATCATCCGGTCGGAGCCTACACCCGTGAGGACAAACAGGCGTTCTCGGCGCAGGTGACCGCCCTCTACGGCCGGATCATGCCGAAATTCTATGTCGGCGTGGTCTTCCAGGAAGTCGCCGAGGACTCGTTCTTCATCGGGGGCGAGGCTCGGAACAACTTCGTCAGA
>NZ_JAUYOJ010000182.1 GCF_030697925.1 Phenylobacterium sp.
AACGCGGCGGCGTCGATCCGTGCGAGGTGGCGCCGGACCACTGGCGCCACGTCCACGACCGGTTGGCCGCGCGCGAGGCGCCGCGGCCCTATACGCCTGAGCGCCATCGGGCCTGGCTTCTGCGCCGGAGGCTGCAGTGACGCCGCGCGCGGGGCTGCCGCTCGTCGCCGCGGCGCTGGCGGTGACGACCACGGCCGCCACCTTGTGGCGCGCTCCGCCGCCAATGCTCGTCTGGAACACCACGGCGAGCGCGCCGATCGGTCTCTACCAGGTGGGGCGGGCCGACCCGTTGCACCGCGGCGATCTCGTCGTGGCCAGGCCCTCCGGGCCACTGGCCGCCTTCCTCGCCGAGCGCGGTTACCTCCCGCTCGGCGTGCCGCTGATCAAGCCGGTGGCGGCGCTTCCCGGGCAGCGCGTCTGCCGTGTCGGCAGCGCCGTCATGATCGACGGCGCGGTGGCGGCCCAAGCGCGCCGGCGTGACCGCTGGGGGCGGGCGCTTCCCGTCTGGCAGGGCTGCCGGACGATCGCGCGGGGTGAGGTCTTCCTGATGAATCCGGCGCGGCAGGACAGCCTCGACGGGCGCTACTTCGGCGCCGTCGCCGCCACATCCGTCGTCGGCCGCGCGCGACCCTTGTGGGTCTCGCCAGGGCGCGTCGACCCCGGCGCACCGGTCAGGCGCCAGCCCTGATTCCGCCTCCCCACCCCAGCCAGATGGAGATCCCCATGGCACGCATCGGAACCTTCACCCGCACCGCCGACGGTTTTGCCGGCCGGCTGCATTTGCTCGTGACAGAGGTCGACCTCGTCCTCGTCCCGGCCAGGTCCGCCGGCGGCGACAAGGCGCCGGACTATCGCGTTCAGCGCGCCGGCGACGGCGGCGGCGAGGTCGGGGCTGGCTGGACCCATACTGGTGAGAAGGCGGGAGCCTACGTCTCGCTGGTGCTTGACGATCCCACCCTCGCGCAGCCGATCCGCGCCAATCTGTTTCGATCCGACGCCGACGACGGCGTTTTCCATCTGCACTGGACCCGGCCCTCGCGGCGCCAGGCGCGGGACCAAGGCTGATGGCGTCTGGCCGGTCGTCTTGGCGGTGGCGCGCGGCCGTCATGCGCCGCCGGTTCGCCTGGATCGCGATTGCCGCGCTTCTTGCGGGTCCGGCTACGGCCTTCGCCACGCCGCAAGGTTTAGCCTTCTACGACCGGGCGCCGCGCGACGGGATCGCCGCTCATGTCGCCGAGGCGGCGCGGCGGTTCGATCTTCCCGAGGCCTGGATCGAGGCCGTGATGCACGCCGAGAGCGCCGGCGATCCGCGCGCGGTCTCCCCCGCCGGCGCCATGGGATTGATGCAGCTCATGCCGGCGACCTGGGCTGAGCTGCGCATTCGATACGGACTTGGCGACGATCCCTACGATCCGCATGACAACATCCTGGCCGGCGCGGCGTACCTGCGTGAACTCCTCGATCGCTTTGGCGCGCCGGGCTTCCTTGCGGCCTACAACGCAGGACCGGGACGCTACGAAGAGGCCCTGGCGACCGGTCGGCGCTTGCCGCCCGAGACCCGCGCCTACCTCGCCAAGCTCACGCCGGTGGTGGGCCCGATGCGCGGCCGGGGTGTCATTCCCCAACGCCTCGACCTCACCGCCTGGACGCGATCGGCGCTGTTTCCGGACGTCTCGATCGCCGCCGCCGACA
>NZ_JAUYOJ010000185.1 GCF_030697925.1 Phenylobacterium sp.
CACGTCTGTCGATGCTGATCGGCCCCGCACTTTCCGGCGATAACTCCGGGGGAAGATTGGTGGAGCCGCCGGGAATCGCACCCGGGTCCAGTCCGCTTATTACGTGCGCGTTTATCTCCATAGTCGGGCCGAGGCCCGACAGGCCCAATATAGGGACGATGGGTTAGGTTTTGAAGAACATATGGAATTCCGCCGTTCGCGAAGCGCGGACGGACGTGGCGATTTCGCCAGTCGCCGCGCGGCCTTCGCCAACGGATTCGGGGCCGCATAAGGCTTTCGGCTAGCCTTTGGCCGACCTTTCCACGCCCCCAGAGGACCCTGAACATGAGCCCGCTTCTGCACGCCGCCCGCCCCCTCCTGATCGACATGGCCGCCACCTTCCTGTTCTACGGCGTGCTGGCCGCCACCGGGAACGTGATGCTGGCCACCGCGCTCGGCGTGGCCCTGGGGATCGCCCAGGTGGCGGTCCTCAAGCTGCGCGGATCGACCATCAGCGCCATGCAGTGGGCAAGCCTGGGCCTGGTCCTGGTGATGGGCGGGGCCACCCTGCTGACCCAGGACGCGCGCTTCATCCTGATCAAACCGACCATCATCTATGCGGTGATCGGCGCGGCCATGCTGCAGCGGGGCTGGATGAACCGCTACATGCCGCCGATCTCCGTCGGCCGGATCCCTGCCAGGCTGGTCACGGGCGCGGGCTATATCTGGGCCGGGCTGATGTTCGTGAGCGCCGCGCTCAACCTGGCCCTGGCCCTCACCCTCGATCCCAAGACCGCGGCCGGCGCCATGGCGGCGTGGTCGCCGATCTCGAAGATCGCCCTGTTCGCCGGCCAGTATCTGTTGTTCCGCCACATCGCCCGTCGCCACCTCCGGTCGGGCGGCCCGGCCCTCGAACCGGCGCACTAGGAGCGGTCGCAACCACGGGTTAGCTTCCCCATACAACCAGGGGAGGCTGATCCATGCAGAAGTTCGTCGCTGAGTTCATCGGTACGCTTACGCTCGTCCTGTTCGGCTGCGGCGCGGCGGTTCTGGGGGCCGACAATGTCGGGCAACTCGGGGTCGCGCTCGCCTTCGGTTTCGCCATCGTCGCCATGGCCTACGGGATCGGCCCGATCTCCGGCTGCCACGTCAATCCGGCGGTCAGCCTGGCGGCCTTCGTCGCCGGCCGCATGGGTCTGCGCGACATGGCGCTCTACTGGATCGCCCAGTTCCTCGGCGCCCTGGCCGGCGCCGGAATCCTCGCGGCCATCGCCGGACTGGCCGGCGGCCTCGGGCAGAACGGTTGGGGCCCGGGCTATCTCGGCGAATTTTCCATGCAGGCGGCGTTGATCTTCGAGGTGGTGATGACCGCCCTGTTCGTCATCGTCATCCTGGGCTCGACCTCCGAAGGGGCGCCGGCCGGCTTCGCGGGACTGGCCATCGGCATCACCCTGGCGGTGATCCATATCGTCGGCATCCAGGTGACCGGCGTCTCGGTCAATCCGGCGCGCAGCTTCGGACCGGCGGTGCTGGTCGGCGGCCAGGCCCTGTCGCAGCTCTGGCTGTTCTTCGTGGCCCCGGCCGCGGGCGCGGTGCTGGGCGCGCTCCTCTACCGCTTCAAGGTGCTGCGCTAAAGATGCTCCCCTCCTGGGAGAGCTGTCAGCCCCCGGGTCCGACTAGAGGTCGGCCCGAGGATGAACTCCGCTGACTGAAGGGGACTTTGACTCGTCCCGCGGTGGATGAAGCCCCCTCCGTTTCGACGCTACGCATCGATCCACCTCCCCCAAACCGCGCTGCGCGCTGGGGGGAGGATCTAGTTCGGGTTCTCGGGCTCCGCCGCCGGCGGTTCGAAGGCGGTGGGCTGGGGCCGGGCGTTGGGCGCGGGTTTCAGCCGTCCGCCGTCGGCGATCAGCCCCTGATAGGCCCGGCGCGTGGCGGAGAAGTCCGCTCCGCCGGACCAGATCACGTCGAAGCGCGGCTCGTGGCCCAGCGCCAGGCCGAACACGGCCTCCAGGATATCGGCGGCCTCGCCCACCTCGGCGCTGTCACAGGCGCGGCGGATGGCGCGCGACCGTCCCGGGACCATCAGGGTCAGGTCGTAGGAGGTGCCGTCGACGCAGAGGGCGTCGGCCGCGCCGGAGCCGTCGTCGACCCGCACCTCGCGCGGCGCGTTCCAGATCGGATGGTCGCGCAGGGCCAGGAGGCGCGCCGCGGAGTCCGCCGGCGCCTGGGCGTCGAAGCCGACCCGCCGGGCGATGCCCGCCTCGCAGCAGCCCAGCCCGGCCCGGCCCTGGACGAAGACGTCGCCCGTCCGGCGCACGGTGACGCGGATCAGGGTCTGGCGGGGGGAGGAGGTCGGCCGCACGGCGACCTCCAGGATCATCTCGCCGCCGAACAGGATCTGGTTCTGCAGGGGCTGCAGGCCCCAGAGGCGGTAGAGCAGGGGGTCATAGCCATTGTCGACCGCCACCAGGCGGTCGCCGCGGCCGAGCCGGCGGCCGGCCAGGGGATCGGCGGCCTCGGGGAGCTTGGGCCGCTTGTCGTCCCACCAGGTCTTGGGGTCGGGCGGCGGATAGGGCCAGTCGGCGCCGGGCGCGGCCGGGTCCTGGGCCAGGGCCGGAACGGCCAGGATCGTCAGCAGCAGGGGGAGCAGTACGGTCGGTCGGACCACGCAGCCCTCCTCACATGGCTTGCGCGCCCCTGGTGATGGAAAGCACGCCGGTGCGGGAGAGTTCCACCAAGCCCAGTGGTCGCATCAGGTCGACGAAGCTGTCGATCTTCGACGGCGCCCCGGTCAGTTCGAACACGAAGCTCTCATGGGTGGTGTCGATCACCTTGGCCCGGAAGATGTCGGAGACGCGCAGGGCCTCGACCCGCTCGGCGCCCGATCCCTTGACCTTCACCAGGGCCAGTTCGCGCTCCAGGCCGTTGGGGTCGCGGGTCACGTCCTGGACGTGGCGGGTGGCGACCATCTTCTCGAGTTGGGCCTCGATCTGCATCAGCACGTGCGGCGCGCCGCGGGTGACGATGGTGACGCGGCTGGTGTGGGCCCGGCGGTCGGTCTCGGCCACCGTCAGGCTCTCGATATTGTAGCCGCGCGCGGCGA
The DNA here is from genome assembly GCF_030697925.1 of Phenylobacterium sp. Taxonomy (GTDB): domain Bacteria; phylum Pseudomonadota; class Alphaproteobacteria; order Caulobacterales; family Caulobacteraceae; genus Phenylobacterium. Next base: position 3,086 of record NZ_JAUYOJ010000185.1, read on the forward strand.
ACAGCCCGACCAGCCGGTGCAGGACGCCGGGTTCGTTGTCCACCAGGATGGCGAAGGTTGCGAGGTTCTCGGCCTCTTCCTCGTGGGCGAGGTCGTAGACGGAGGCGGGCTGGGCGTCGGTGGTCATGGCGATGCGTCTCGTTCGGGTCGCCGACGACCTCTCACATGCGTGGCCCTGCGGCAAGGTTGAGGCTTATTCCGCGGCCCCGATGTGACAAGAACAAAACAGAAACATTTCACTTGCGAACGCCGCGGATTGGAGCGAACAATGTTCTTCCGGTGGCCTCGCCAGGCGACGGCGCCGTTCCCGATCCATTCCAGGAGGCCGAAAAATGAGCACGCAAGACATCGCCAACGACCTGGTGGCCCTTTGCAAGGAAGGCAAGTTCGACGAGGCCGGTGAGAAGTACTGGGCCGACGACGTGGCCAGCTATGAGGCCATGCCCGGCGACATGGCCGAGATCCGCGGCAAGGACGGCGTGCGCGGCAAGGGCGAATGGTGGGCCGCCAACCACGAGGTCCACTCCTCGGAGGTCGAGGGTCCCTACGTCAACGGCGACCAGTTTGCGGTCCGCTTCAAGATGGACCTGACCCAGAAGGCCAGCGGCGAGCGCATGAAGATGGACGAGGTCGGGGTCTATACGGTCCGCGACGGCAAGATCGCCGAGGAGCGGTTCTTTTACTGAGGGTGGGGGTTGGAGGGGCGAGGTCGCTTGTATTCGCCTGCCGGGGCCCTAAGTCCGTTTCCGGCTAGCTGAACCATAAGCCCGGGGACCCCATGGCGATTTCACTCTACGACGCGACCGTCGTCTCGTTCCTGCAAACCCTGGGTGGCGTGTCCGGGTTCCTCGAGCGCGGACTGGCCCACTGCCAGGATAGCGGGATCGACCCGCAGGAGATCGTCGACACCCGGCTGTTCCCGGACATGGCGCCCTTCGCGTTCCAGGTTTTTTCGGTCGCCCACCATTCGCGCGGCGCCATGGAAGGCGTGAAGGCCGGCGTGTTCTCACCGGCCTCGCCGACGACGCCCTTGAGCTACGCCGACCTGCAGAAGCTGGTCGCCGACGCCATCGCCGCGCTGACGGCGCTGACGCCGGCGGAGGTCGACGCCCTGGAAGGTCGCGACATGGCCTTCCAGTTCGGCGAGCGGAAGATGCCGTTCACGGTGGAGGGCTTCCTGCTGTCCTTCTCCATGCCGAACCTGCACTTCCACGCGACCACCGCCTACGACATCCTGCGGTCGAAAGGCGTTCCGCTCGGCAAGCGCGACTATATGGGCAAGCTGCGGCTCAAGGCCTGAGCCGCCCCTACTTGATCGCGGCGATCTCGTAGAGGAAGTCCACATAGCTCATGGTCGCGCCCACCAGGCCCTCGACCTTGGGATTGCTGGACTCCACCACGTAGTACTCGTTGGGCGCGTGGGCGCCGCTGCCATGGCCCAGGCCGAACTGGCCGGCCGGCAGGCTGACGGGCGGTGAGGTGAACACCGCCCCCGGCCAGGACCCCGCCAGGCGCGGATAGACGGTCACCGCCGCGCCGAGGCGCTTGTAGGTGGCGATCTCGGCCTTGATCAGCCGGCTGTTCTCGTCGGTCTCGGTGGGGTCGTAGCCGCCGGTGACATCGACCTCGATGTCCTGGAAGCCGCGCTTGTCCAGGTGGGCGCGGATCTTGGCCACGGAGTCGGCCATGGTCTGGTTGGGCACCAGCCGGGTGTCGATCTTGGCCACCGCCCGGCCGGGCAGGATGGTCTTGCCGCCGGGGCCTATATAGCCCGAGACCAGCCCCTCGATATTGATCGTCGGCTGCGAGGCCAGGCGCTCCAGGGTCTTGTCCCAGGCCAGGTCGTCGATCCAGTGGTCGACGCCCAGCGCCTTCTTGGCGTCGGCCTCGCTGAGCTGCTGTGCCGCCATGGCCAGCAGTTCTTTCTCGCGGGCGGTGAGCGGCCGGACCTTCTCGAAATAGCCGTCCACCGCGGGGGTGTTGCCGTCCGGCGTGACCAGGGTCTGCAGGGCCTGGACCAGCCGCCAGGCGGGGCTGTCCACCCGAGCCTTCTCGCTGGAATGGATGTCGGTCTTGGGCCCGCGGCCCCACTTGGCGCCGCTGGCGACCAGTTCGAGCTCGGCTATGCCCTTGGCGCCCAGGTTGACGCTGACCCCGCCATTGCTGGGGCTCTGCCAGCCGGCCGGGATCACCACGCCTTCGCATGTCTTGAGCGCAGCCAGGACGTTGGGCTTGGTGACGATCTGGCGGAAGTTCGGGCTGCCGATCTCCTCCTCGCCCTCGCAGACCAGGACGATGTTCACCGGCAGCTTCTTACCGGCGGCGCGGATGGCGTGCAGCCCGGCCAGGAAGGTGGCCTCCGGCCCCTTCTGGTTCACGGCCCCGCGGCCGACGATCACCTTGCCGAAGCCGGGCTTGTCGACGATCCGCGCCTCCAGCGGCGGGGAGCTCCACTCCGCCGGGTCGAACTGCTTCACGTCGTACATGAAGTAGATGCCGATGGTGCGCTTGGCGCCCACGTCCAGGGTGGCGAAGACGCCGGGATGGCCGTCGGTGGTGACCTTCTCGATGTGCTGGAAGCCGGCGTCCTTGGCCAGGGCCATCATGTAGTCGCAGCCCTTGTCCATGTCGCGGTTCTCCGCGGCGATGGAGGGCAGGGCGATCCACTCCTGGATGCGCTTGACCGAGGCGTCGTAGCCGGCCTCGGCGGCCTTGCGGATGGCGGCGAGATCGCCGCTGGCGGCGAAGCTCAGGCCGGGCGCGAACAGGGCGGCCGCGGTTCCGCCCGCCAGCAGCGCGCGGCGGTTGTGGATCGGGCCGGAGCCCATCTGATCGTTCGACATCCCAGTCCCTCGGCGATTTGAGCGCAAGGATTAGGACGTCGAGATTCGCCGCCCGACAAGCAAAGCCGACGGATCGCCGTTCTTTGGGCACGGCCAGCGACATGTCTGAATTGGGTCAGAGTTGCCGGGGCCGTCTCGGCATGCACCAGTTGCCGTCACTTAACCGCCGGTTGATCGAAGGACTGCACGATCAGGGCGTTTTCCAACCAGAAGGCGCTGCCGGGCATGCACGTTTCAACGCCAGTCAGAGTACTTGTGCTTGGATGCGCGGCAGCGGCGGCTTTGAGCCTCTGGCTCATCATTCCGCCAATGAGGGGGCCGCCTCGACCCGGCGACAAGGTCTGCCCGGCCAAGCTCTCGCCTATTGCCATTATTCTTGCCGGGAAGGTCGGAAAGCAGTCGCCAATCACACCGGGCCTGAATGCATTGCTAGTGCCGCTTGGAGACGCGCGGAGCGTCCGACAGCGCGCAATCGCCGCTGGCGCGGTCTGTCCAATTGGAGGCGCCCCGAGCTTGAGCGGCAAGACCTTTGACTGCACCGTTGAGTTCCAGTGCTGGGGGACGGGAGCCTACTTCGCGAAAATGACCCGCAACTATCGAGCTGGCTTGGACTTGAGCGCCGGTGGGGTCACCGCGTTGCTCGTTGAGAGTCAAAGAGGCTCGTCCGAACCGACGGTAGAAGCGGCCGAAGGCGTCGCGGCCGACAAGCAGGCGAGAAAGCCCGCCGACGTAATCCAAGGCGCGCCCTAGACCAGCCGCTTGCCCGCGTCGTCGATGATCGAGCCCAGGTCGCGGGCTTCCTCGGCCATGATCATCTCGTTGTGGGCCTTGCCCGAGGGGATCATGGGGAAGCAATTCTCTTCCTTGGTCACCCGGCAGTCGAACAGGACGGGGCCATCATAGTCGACCATCTGGACGATCTTGGCGTCCAGCTCGTCGGGATGCTCGGCGCGCAGGCCCAGGCAGCCGAAGGCCTCGGCCATCTTCACGAAGTCCGGCAGGCTGGACGAATAGGAGTGGCTGTAGCGCTCGCCGTGCAGCAGCTGCTGCCATTGGCGCACCATGCCCATCCATTCGTTGTTCAGGATGAAGATCTTGATCGGCAGGCCGTACTGAACCGCCGTCGACATCTCCTGCATGGTCATCTGGACGCTGGCGTCGCCGGCGATGTCGATGACCAGGGCGTCGCGGTGGGCCATCTGCACGCCGACCGCGGCCGGCAGGCCGTAGCCCATGGTGCCCAGGCCGCCGGAGGTCATCCAGTGGTTGGGCTTGTCGAAGTGATAGTACTGGGCCGCCCACATCTGGTGCTGGCCGACCTCGGTGGTGATGAAGGTCTCGCGGTGCTTGGTCAGCTCGTACAGCCGCTCAATGGCGTGCTGCGGCTTGATCAGCTTGGCGTCGGGCTTGTAGCGGAACGACTGGCGGGCGCGCCACGCCTCGATCTGCCGCCACCAGTCGTCCATGGCCGTCTTATCGGTGGCGAGGTTGCGGCCCTTCCAGGCGGCAATCAGGTCTTCCAGCACGCTGCCGGCGTCGCCGACGATGCCGATGTCGGCCCGGACATTCTTGGAGATCGACGAGGCGTCGATGTCGATGTGGATCTTCTTCGAGGTCGGCGCGAAGGCGTCCAAGCGACCCGTCACCCGGTCGTCGAACCGCGCGCCGATGGCGATCATGACGTCGCAATCGTGCATGGCGTTGTTGGCCTCGAACGACCCGTGCATGCCCAGCATGCCCAGCCAGGCCGGATCGGACGCCGGGAAGGCGCCCAGGCCCATCAGGGTGGAGGTGACCGGCGCGCCGGTCAGCCTGGCGAACTCGGCCAGCAGCTCGGCCGCGCGCGGGCCGGCATTGATGACCCCGCCGCCGGTGTAGAGGATCGGGCGCCGGGCGCCGGCGATCATGGCCGCGGCCTCGGCGATCTTGCCGGGATCGCCCTTGGTGCGCGGGCGATAGTCGTGGGCGTGAACCACGTCCTTGGGCCCCTGATAGACGCCCTTGGAGAACTGGACGTCCTTGGGGATGTCGATGACCACCGGCCCCGGCCGGCCCGAGGTGGCGATATGGAAGGCCTCGTGCATGATCCGCGGCAGGTCGGCCACGTCCTTGACCAGGTAGTTGTGCTTGGTGATCGGCCGGGTAATGCCGATGGTGTCGCATTCCTGGAAGGCGTCGGTGCCGATCAGGTGGGTGGCGACCTGGCCGGTGATGACGATCAGCGGAATGGAGTCCATCAGGGCGTCGACGATGCCGGTGACCGCATTGGTCGCGCCGGGGCCGGAGGTGACCAGGACCACGCCGGGCTTGCCGGTGGAGCGGGCGTAGCCCTCCGCCGCGTGGGTCGCGCCCTGCTCGTGGCGGACCAGGACGTGCTGCAGCCGCGGCTCGGAGAACAGCGCGTCATAGATCGGCAGGACCGCGCCGCCTGGATAGCCGAAAAGCACCTCCACGCCCTGATCGATGAGCGAGCGGACGACGATCTCCGCGCCGGTCAGGGTTTCGATCGTGGCTTCGGCTTCGATGGTCTGGTGGGCGGTCATTTCGGCGGGACCTTGGTTGGGCCATTAAAAAAGGCCCGCGAGGGGCCTGGTGCAAGCGACCGTTGACGGGCTGACGACGAGGTCAGGCCGCTACGGGTCGCTCGGGGAGTACAAGAATCTCGCGCACGCGCGTTCTCCGAAAGGATTGGACGGCGTCATGCCATGCCCCCGTCAGGGCGTCAAGACGGGGTGGAGCGCAAGAAACTGCCCCCATTGGTCTTCAGCCGCCACGGCGTCGATGCGCGGCCAGCCGGTCATCTGTCCCCGTAGCCAGGTCGATTGGCGCTTGGCGTAGCGGCGGGTTTCGCGCTGGGCGGCGGCGATAGCGGCCTCCAGGCTGGTCTCGCCGCGAAGGTGGGCGGCCAGTTCGCGGTAGCCCAGGGCCTTCATGGCCGGCAGGTCGGGCGAGAGGTTGCGGGCGGCGAGGGCGGCCACCTCTTCGAGCGCGCCCTGGCCGATCATGGCCGCCAGCCGCGCGTCGCAGCGGGCGTAGAGCGCCTCGCGCGGCGGCTCCAGGGCGACGGCGCGCCAGGCCTCGGCGGCCAGAACGGGCCTGGTCTGGCCCTGCCAGTCGCTGAGCGCTGTCCCGGTGGCGGCGAACACCTCCCAGGCGCGAACCAGGCGCTGGCGGTCGCCGAAGGCGATGCGGGCGGCGGCGGCGGGATCGCGTTCCGCCAGTTGGACGCGGAAGGCCTCCTCGCCTAGGGTCTCGAACTCGGCCTGGGCCTGGTCCCGCGCCGCGGTCGGGATGGCGGGGATATCGGCCAGGCCCAGGGTCAGGGCGCTGAAGTAGAGCCCGGTGCCACCGACCACGACGGCGGGGCGCCCGCGCGCGGCGATTTCGTCCAGCACCTCGCTCGCCGCGCGGACCCAGCGGCCGACCGACCAGCCGTCGGCGGCGTCGGCGATTCCGAACAGGTGGTGGGGCGCCTGGGCCTCTTCCTCGGGAGACGGGCGGGCGCTGAGGACGCGCAGGTCGGCATAGAGTTGCAGGGCGTCGGCGTTGACGATCTCAGCCCCGATCGCCTGGGCCAGACGCAGGGCGAGCGCCGACTTGCCGCTTGCCGTGGGCCCGGCGATCAGCCAGATGCGGGGCTCCATGCAGATCGCCCTTACCCTCGTCAGTCCCGACCCAGACGCGGCCTCGCTCGCCGTCGCCACCTTGACCCCAGCGCTCGCAGGCGCGCACGCCCGCGTCAAGGAGCCCCGGATCCTGGGCCTGGGCGCCGTGGATCTGCTGGTGGAGGCGCAGGCCATCGGCCCGGTGCGCGCGGCCGCCGAGGCCGCGCTCGCCGCCTGGCCCATCGACATCTGCGTCCAGCCCTGGAACGGGCGGAAGAAACGCCTGCTGATCGCCGACATGGATTCGACGATCATCGGCTGCGAGTGCATCGACGAACTGGCCGATTTCGCCGGGGTGAAGACCCAGGTCTCGGCCATCACCGAGCGGGCCATGCGCGGCGAGCTGGACTTCGAGGCGGCCCTGCGCGAGCGGGTGGCCATGCTGAAGGGTCTGCCCCTGGCCGACCTGCAGCGCGCCTATGACGAGCGCGTGCGGCTCAACCCCGGGGCGCGGACCCTGGTGCGGACCATGACCGCGAACGGGGCCGAGGCCTTCCTGGTCTCGGGCGGGTTCAACTTCTTCACCTCGCGGGTGGCGCAGGCGGCGGGTTTCCAGGCCAATCGGGCCAACACCCTCATCGAGGCCGGCGACGTCCTGGCGGGGACCGTCGGCGAGCCGATCCTGGGGCGCGAGGCCAAGCTGGCGGCGCTGAAGGAGGAGGCCGCGACCCTGGGCCTGGACATGGCCGCGACCCTGGCCATCGGCGACGGCGCCAACGACCTGGCGATGATCGAGGCCGCCGGCCTTGGCGTGGCCTATCGCGCCAAGCCGATCGTCGCCGCCCAGGCCGACGCCAAGATCGACCATGCCGACCTGACGGCGTTGCTCCACTTCCAGGGCTACCGGAGCGACGAGTTCGTTACGGACTGAAGCCGGGTTTGATTTCGCCGGAGCGGGCGAAGTCCGCTAGGGGAGGTCCATGAGCTTGCCCCGCACCCCCAAGGCCGTCGTCTTCGACATGGACGGCCTGCTGGTCGACACCGAGGTCGTCTATCGCGAGGCCATGATCGCCACCGCCCTTCATGCGGGGCGGGAGCTGCCCAATGAGCTCTTCCTGCAGCTGATCGGGCTCTCGTGGCAGGCCAACGCCGAGATTCTCAGCGCCCACTACGGGGCGGGCTTCGAGCCGGAGCCGTTCCGCGTCGAAACCGTCCGCCGCTTCCACGAACTGGCCGAGGCCGAGGTCGCCCTGAAGGCCGGCGTCCTGGAGATTCTCGATCTGCTGGACGAGCTGGCCCTGCCGCGGGCCATCGCCACCTCGTCGGGTCGAGATGCGGTGAACCACCACATCGGCGGCCACGGCCTGCTTGACCGTTTCCACGCGATCATGGCGAGCGGGGACTACGCCCGCGCCAAGCCGGCGCCGGACCCCTATCTCAAGGCCGCCGAGGCCCTGGGCGTGGCGCCGCAGGACTGCTTGGCGCTGGAGGACAGCCACAATGGCGTCCGCGCGGCTTCATCGGCGGGCATGATGACCATCATGGTGCCGGACCTGCTCGACCCCACCGAGGAGATGCACACGCTCTGCGTCCGCATCGCCCGCGACCTGCACGAGGTCGAGGCCCTGGTGCGGGCCTCGCGCTAGACCATTTTCCGCCGAAGTGGACGCCGGGTTGGCGAAGAAAATGGTCTAAATTCAAAGAGGCTTGAGAAAAATCCGATCCAATCAGATCGGATTTTTCTCTAGGCGGCCGGCGCCGGCGGCGTCTTGAACCGCTCCACCACCTGCTTCACTACGTTCGACGGGATGGCGAAGGAGAGGCCCGCGCCTGGATCGCCGCGGCTCTCGCGGGAGGTGGCCAGGCCGATCACCTCGCCCGCCACATTGAGCAACGGGCCGCCGGAACCGCCGGAGGTCAGGGCCGCGTCGGTCTGGATATAGGCCACCACGGGTCCACGCAGCGCGCCGTCGGCGAACCGCGCCTCGCCCACCGGGCTGGCCGGGCGTCCGATCTGCCGGTTGACCGCCGAGACGATCCCGGAGGTGGCGGTGCCGGCCAGGCCGAAGGGCGCGCCCATCAGCACCACCGGCTGCCCGGCGCGGACCAGGTTGCTGTCGGCGAAGGAGAGCGCCTTCATCGGCTTGCCGGGGGTGGTGCGGAACACCGCCACGTCGACCGTGTCGTCGGTCCCGACCAGTTCGGCGCGGGCGACGCTGCCGTCGGCGAACACCGCATTGACCACCGGCATGCCGCCGGTGACGTGCGCCGCAGTGACGATCAGGCCGTCGGTGGTGACCACGAAGCCCGATCCCATGGGCATGGCTTCGCCGCCGCCGGAGACGCTGAGCATCACCGTGGCCGCCTGGGCCTTCTCGACGGCGCTCACGAAGCCGACGCCGGGTTTGACGCGGGCGGCGCCGTCACCATCGCCGCGCGAAAACGCGACGATCACCAGGATGAGGATGACCAGGCCGATAGCGCCCGCGGCGGCGAGGAGGAGCTGTTGGGTGCGCATCGGGGATACTCCGGACGATTTGGCTCCCGCCAAAGCGCCTCAAGCTGCAGCTTGGTTCCCCCTTGAGCGGAATCCTCGCCGTGAAGGCGTGAGCCCCAGGCTCGTCATCCTCGGCCGCGCGGAGCGCGTGTCGGGGATCCATGAACACCGAGTCCGCAGATAAACCCACGGTGTCGGAGATCATGGATGGCCGGGACTTACGCCCGGCCATGACGAGCGGGAATGGCGGGTCCCTCGAGCTAGATGTCGATCCAGTAGTGCAGGGCGGTCTCGCCGGGATGCCAGAGGTGCGGGACCTGGCCAGTCAGCACCCCGCCGTTCTTCTCGATGACGCGGATGGAGGCGAGGTTCAGCGCGTTGACCGTCAGCAGAACCCGCCTCAACGGCAGGTTGTCGCCGATCCAATCCAGGGTTTCGCCGAGCATGGCGGTGGCCAGGCCCCGGCCTCTGGCCGACGGACGCACCGCGTAGCCCACATGGCCGCCCACCTGTTCGAGATTGGCGTTCAGCCGGTGGCGGATCCCCATCGAGCCCAGGAAGGTCTCGCCCTCGACGCACCAGAGGGTGGTGGCGGGCGCCGCCTCGCCCTGGCTGCCGTCGGGCAGGGTGATGTGGCTGGGCGGATTGTCGAAGCTGGCCACATAGGCGGCGGGATCGGCCGCCACGGCGGCGATGGTCTCCAGTGTTTCCGGCCGCAGGGTGTCGCGCGAAAAGCCCTCGCGCATCGCGTCGATGAACGAGGGCATGTAGGTGAGCGCGGGGGCGACGAGGGTCGCCTTAGCGAGCGTTGGGGCCACGCTCGAAGTACTTGAAGAAGGCGCTGCCGGGGGACAGGACCATGGTGGTGTCGCCCTGGCCCAGCGAGGCCTCATAGGCCTGCATGGAGCGATAGAAGGCCGCGAAGGCGGGGTCCTTGCCATAGCTCTGGGCGAACAAACGGGTGCGCAGGGCGTCGCCCTCGCCTCGAGTGGTCTCGGCCTCCTGGCGGGCGGTGGCGAGCGTGATGGCTACTTCCTTGTCGGCGCCGGCGATGATCTCACGCTTCTCCTGCTCGCCTTGTGAGCGGATGCGCGCGGCTTCCTGCTGGCGGCTGGTCTGCATCCGCCGGTAGACCGACTCCTGGATCTGCGGGGGCAGGTCGGCGCGCTTGATGCGCACGTCGATGATCTCGATGCCCAGGCGCGAGGACTTGGCGCGCGTGGCGACATCGGCCTTGGTCTGGGCCATCAGGGCGCCGCGGCGGCCCGAGATGATCTCGGGGGCGGTGGCCGAACCGAGCACCTGACGCAGGGAGGAGTTCACCAGCCGCTCGATGCGGTCGCTGGCGGTCTGCTCGTCGCGCAGGGTGCGGTAGTAGAGCAGTGGATTGGAGATCCGGTAGCGCACGAAGGCGTCCACCACCAAGCGGTTCTGGTCGGAGGCGGTGATCTCTTCCTGGGCGGCCTCGATGGCGAGGTTGCGCTTCTCGAACAGCACCACGTTCTCGGCGAACGGGACCTTGATCTTCAGGCCGGGGGCGGGCGATCCGGGGGCGTTGATGACCCGCACGGGCTCGCCCAGGCGCACGATCACCGCCTGCTTGCGCTGATCGACGATGAAGAAGGTCTGGGACAGGGTGATCAGGACGGCGAAGGCGATCGCGCCCAGGACGGTGAGGCTGCGGTTCATCGGGTCGCTCCCGGAACGGCGGCGACCGCGGGCGGGGCCGCGGCTTCCACGGGAGCCGTGCGCGCCGTGCTGCTGCGCGGACGGAAGACGTCGGGCGGCAGGATGATGGGAGCGCTGGCGCCCTTGCCGTCGATCACCACCTTGTTCGAGTTGGCGAGCACGCGCTGCATGGTCTCGATGTACAGGCGCTCCTTCGTCACGCCCGGGGCGCGGCGATATTCGGTATAGATCTGGTCGAAGCGGGCCACGTCGCCGGTGGCCTCGCGCACGGACTGCTCGCGATAGCCCTGGGCCGACTGGATGAGCCGCGCGGCGTCGCCCTTGGCCTCATTGATCACCCGGTTGCGGTAGGTGTTGGCCTCGTTGCGGGCCGATTCCTGGTCCTGGCCGGCGCTGTTCACGTCCCGGAACGCCGCGGCCACTTCCTTCGGAGGATTGGCGGAGCGGATCTGGACCTCCACGACGCTGATGCCGGCGCCCCAAGAGTCCAGGGTCCGCTGCATCAGTTCGGCGGTCTGGACCTGCACCCGGCCGCGGCCGGTGGTCAGGATCGGCTGCAGCTGCGACTTGCCGATGACTTCGCGCATGGCGCTCTCGGCGGCGGCCTTCACCGACACGTCGGGATCGCGAAGCGTGAAGACGTACCTGCTGGCGTCGGCCACGCGCCAGGTGACGCTGAAATCCAGGTCGACGATGTTCTCGTCTCCCGTGAGCATCAGGCTTTCCTCGGGAACGTCGCTCTCGCCGACGCCGCCGATGTCGAGGCGGTTGAGCGAGGTCACGGCGACCTTCTCGGCCTGTTCGATCGGCGCGGGCAGGTGGTAGCGGATGCCGGGGCCTTCCGAGCGCGAATAGGCGCCGAAGGTGGTGACCACCGCCTGTTCGTTCGGCTCGACGATATAGACGCCCGAGAGCGCCCAGAGGCCGAAGCCGACGCCGGCCACGGCCGCTACGGCGCTCGGACGGATTCCCTGACCGTCGGGGCCGCCGAAGAAGTCGCGGATTTGGCGCTGCAGCCGTTCGAGGGCGGCGTTCAGCTCGGGGCCGTCGGGCCGGCGCGGTCCGCGCGGGCCGCCGCCGCCGAGGGGTCTGCGGGGGCCTGGTGGCTTCTTGCCGTCGCCGCCGTCATTGGGCGGCGGAGCGCCCCAGGGACCGGGGTTGGCGTTGTCATTCCAAGGCATGGTCGCGTCGTCTTGCTTTCGTCTCGGCGCGGCCGCGTCGTCTCGCCCGTGCTCGGGCTTGTAAACCAGCGCTGTCAGCCGGATATGTGGCCCTACGCAGGTTAAAGCAAGCCAAAGGGCGATATGAAGCCGCAAGCTCCGGAACGTGGCGCCGTGTTGGCCGCACTCGATCGGGTCACCGATCCGAAGTCCGGCAAGGGCTTGGCGGCTGCGGGCCTCGTGCGGGGACTGGCTATCGGCCCCGACCGCGCGGGTTTCATGCTCGAGGTGCCCGTCTCCGAGACCGCGCTCTATGCGCCGGTGCGCGACGCCGCCCAGGCCGCCCTATCGACCGTGCCCGGCGTGCTGAAGGCCCAGGTGGTGCTGACCGCCGAGGCCGAGGCGCCGGCCCCGCCGGCCGCCGGCGTCACCCGGGTGCGCAAGGGCGCTCGGCTCTCCAACGATCCGCAGGCCGCGCCCGGTCCGCCCGTCGACGCCGCGCGTCCCGACCATGTCCGCCGGGTGATCGCGGTCGCCAGCGGCAAGGGCGGGGTGGGCAAATCGACCATCGCGGTCAACCTGGCGGCGGCCTTCGTCGCCCAGGGGCTGCGCGTGGGCCTGCTGGACGCCGACGTCTATGGCCCCTCGGCCCCGCGCATGCTGGGGATCGACGGCGAGCCCGCCTTCATGGACGGCAAGCTGCAGCCCCTGGAGGCCTGGGGCATGAAGGTGATGTCGATCGGCTTCCTGGTGGACGAGGGGGCGCCGATGATCTGGCGCGGGCCCATGGCCTCCTCGGCGGTGCGCCAGATGATGCACGACGTGGCCTGGGGGTCCGAGGCCGAACCGCTGGACGTGCTGGTGGTCGATCTGCCGCCGGGCACCGGCGACATCCAGCTGACCATGATCCAGAAGCTGAAGACCGACGGGGTGGTGATCGTCTCCACGCCGCAGGAGATCGCCCTGATCGACGCGCGCCGCGCCGCGGCCATGTTCCAGAAAACGGCCACCCCGATCCTGGGCGTGATCGAGAACATGGCCTGGTTCGCCGACCCGGCCGGCGGGGCGCCGATCCCGATCTTCGGGACGGGCGGAGCGCGGGCGGAGGCGGACCGGCTGGGCGTGCCGCTGCTGGCGGAGATCCCCCTGGAAATCGCCCTGCGCCGGGCCTGCGACGAGGGCGAACCCCTGGTGGCGACGGCGCCGGACAGCGCCGCGGCCAGGGCGTTCCTGGCGGCGGCAAAGGCGCTCACGACCTAGGATATGACGCAAGCAATGAACCGCCGCGACATCGTGAACCTGACGGGCGCGGCCCTGGCGCTCGCGGCGGTCCCGCTGCCGATCGCGGCGAAGGAAACCATGCCGATGTACGGACTGATCGGCCAGATGATGGCCACGCCCGGTAACCGTGACGCGCTGGTCGCGATCCTCGCCGAAGGCACGGACGCCATGCCGGGCTGCCTCGGCTACGTGGTCGCCACCGATAGCGAGAACCCCGACGCGATCTGGATCACCGAGGTCTGGGACGGCAAGGCGAGCCACACCGCCTCGCTGAAGCTGCCCGCCGTCCAGGCCGCCATCGCCAAGGCGCGCCCGATCATCGCCGGGTTCGGCCACCGGTTCGAAACCACGCCGGTGGCCGGCGTCCGCTGACCGAACCCTAGGTTCGTCCGGCCGGGGTGACCGTGGCGGCCTCGGTGGTGACGCTCTCGATAATCGGCGCCTCGTCATAGAGGGCGTCGCGCTCGTCGAGCTGGCGGCGGATATCGGCGTGCCGCACCGCGCCCAGCTTGTAGCCGATCATGCAGGCGCCCCCGAGCATGACGAAGACCACCGGGCCGATCAGGTAGGCGAGCTCCAGATTGTGGATCGCCGTGGGGGTGTTGGCCGCGCCCTCCTTGGCGATGTAGCCCACCTTGTCGAGCACGAAGAAGGTCAGGCCGATGGAGAAGGCCCCGGCGATCTTCGTGGTCATGACGGTCATGGCGTAGAGCAGGCCCGCCCGCTCCTTGCCCTGTTCCAGGCGCACCTCGTCGGCGACGTCGGCGGTCATGGCGCGGGTCAGGACGTTGAAGCCCGCGGCGAAGAAGCCGGCCACGAACATCGGGATCACTCCGATGGCCATGTTGCCCTGCGGGATGGCCATCAGGGAGACCAGGGTCAGCGAGTAACCGGTGGTGGCGACCATGGTCGCGCGGTGCTTGGAGACCATGGTGGCCAGGCGGCCCATCAGCGGCGCGCCGACGAAGCCCGCCAGGATGTAGACCGCCAGCAGGATGCTGGCCTGACCGGTGGTGAAGCCGCGGCTGTCGGTGAAGAAGAACAGGTAGAGGGCGCTCATCCAGCCGGGACCGAGCGACAGGCAGAGGTCGGCCAGCAGAATCCGGGCGAAGGAAGGCCGCATGATCAGGGCGCCGTAGTCGCGCAGGCGGAACGCGTGGCCCTCGACCTCCGGAGCGATCTTCTCGGGCGTGCGCCACACCACCAGGGCCGCGGCGATGGGGGTCAGCAGGAAGATGAACCAGCCCATGGTCGCCACATTGCCGGCGTCCGAGGCTCCGATGGCCTCGTTGATAATCGGAATGGCGAGGACCGAGGCCGCGCCCAGGACGCCGATGGCGGTCATGATCCCGAACAGCCGCGAGCGGTCGTTGTAGTGGGGGGCGAGCGTCGCCGCCCAGGCCACGTGGGACAGGGTCAGGATCGAGTTGCCCAGGTACATGACCAGCAGCCAGAAGATCAGATAGCCGCGGCCGACCCCCTCGGGTGGCATGAACAGGAAGAAGATGCCGGCCATCAGGACCGGGGCGCCGAGGATCGTCCAGACCCGGTAGCGGCCCCAGGCGGTGCGGGTCTTGTCCATCGTCCAGCCCAGCAGGCCGTCGATGGGGATGTCGATCATACGCACGATGAAGAAAGCCGCGCCCACCAGGGCTAGGTCGACGCCCAGATGGCTGGCGTAGTGGCGGGGCAGATAGACCGAGACCGCGATGGCGACGGCGGAAATCGGCAGGCTGGTGGCCGCGAAGGCCAGGGCGGTGGACAGCGGTAAGAGGCCGGATCGCGGCTTGGAGGCCTGGGTCAAGGTAGAGCTTCTCCCATGAGGTCTGCCACGCCTCTGGGGGGCGCGTTCGAGGTCCTCAGGTTACGCGCGATAACCTAGGGGGTCGCAAGTGAATTCGTGGAAACAAAACGGGCGGCGGCCTCTTTCGAAGCCGCCGCCCGCCGAAAGCACAATCTGGAGCCGGGCCTAGCCGCCCTGCATCTTGCGGAAGAACTTGCCGCTCTGCTCGCCGCCGTTGACATAGGCCTGCTGGCCGGTGGGATCGGAGATCTTGGCCCAGTTGTCGCGGACCTCCTCCACCGACAGGCCGCCCTCGCCGAGATAGACGCCCTCGGTCTCGTAGAGGCGAGTCATGGCGAAGGCGCCGGCGCCGGCGGTCAGGATGGCGCCCGTCGGGGCTTCCTCCGACGCCAGGTAGACCACGCCGGGGGTGACGTATTCCGGCTTCAGCTTTTCCAGCACCGCGGGGGGCATCAGGTTCTCGGTCATCCGGGTCGCGGCCACCGGACTGATGGCGTTGATGTGGATGTTGTTCTTCTGGCCCTCGAGCTTGATGGTGTTCATGAAGCCGATGATGCCGAGCTTGGCCGCGCCATAGTTGGCCTGGCCGAAGTTGCCGTACATGCCGCTCGACGAGGTGGTCACCACGATGCGGCCGTAGTTCTGCTCGCGCATGATCTCCCAGACGGCCTTGGTGGGCTTCACGGTGCCCATCAGGTGGACGTTCAGCACCAGTTCGAAGTCGGCCATCTCCATCTTGGCGAACGACTTGTCGCGCAGGATGCCGGCGTTGGCGATCAGGATGTCGATGCGGCCCCAGGCGTCCATGGCCTGCTTGACCATCAGGGCGACGCCGGCGTCGTCGGTGACCGAGGAGCCGTTGGAGATGGCTTCGCCGCCGAAGGCCTTGATCTCGGCGACCACCGCGTCGGCCGCGGCCGAGGAGCCGCCCGAACCGTCCATCGAACCGCCCAGGTCGTTGACCACCACCTTGGCCCCGCGCCGCGCCAGCTCCAGGGCGTGCTGCCGGCCCAGACCGCCGCCCGCACCCGTGACGATCGCCACCTTGCCGTCAAAGCGGATGTCCGCCATCGAAGTCTCCCGTCCGAACAGGGGTTTGAAAATCGGCCCGGGTTGTGCGGCTCGGCGAAGCGCAGGTCAAGCGTCGCTCGTCAGCCTGCTTGTCCCGTCTTGATTTCGAACCCCCGGTCAGCGGCCCATTCGGTACACGGAGCCGCCATGACGTTCGCCGACCTGACCTTCATACCTGATGACGATGCGCTGGCAGCGCTGGCCTCCGCGTGGGCTTGGCGATTTACCGAACCATTTGAGCCGGTGCTCTTCACGGCGATGGGTGATGTCTTCGTGCGCTACGACGACGGCGAGGTCTGGTGGCTCAATACCGGGACGGCGGAGCTCGTCCGGGTGGCGCCGTCCACCGCCGCGTTTTCGAAACTCCTGGCAGGCGACGACGGGGACTATTGGCTGATGCCGGGGTTCGTCGAGGAACTCCGCCTCGCCGGTAAGCGCTTGGAGCCCGGATGTTGCTACAGCTTCGTGACTTTGCCGATCTTCAGCGAAGGCCGCTACGAAGTCGCGAACCTCAACCCGATGACCGGCCGAGAGCACTTCGGAGTCACTGGAAGCCTCCACGCTCAGCTTCAGGCTCTTCCGGATGGAGCGCTTGTTACGGTCAGGGTGGAGCCCTAGCCGGCGCCCACCAACCTACCGCGCCGCGAGTGTCGTCGCGCCGGGCCGCATGAACTTCACCAGCACGCGCTGGCCGATCAGGAAGGGGGCGCTGTCGGCGCTGACCACCACCTCGACCACGCGGTCGTCGGTGCGTTCGCTGGGGTCGTCGGACTGCAGCTTGCGGGCGCCGAAGACGGCGGCGCGGCGCATCACCGTGCCGCTGAAGATCTTCTTGGGGTCGGACTCCGGGGAGATCTGCACCGCCTGGCCGATGGACACGTGGGCGAGCGAATTCTCGGCGATCTCGGCGCGGACGATGCGCGGGGCCGAGGGCTCCAGGTCGAACATGTTGGAGACGTTCAGCGTCGAGGCGCCGGCGCCGGGATTGGCGTAGCGCCGCGCGATGCGGCCGTCGGCCGGGGCGCGGATGATGGTCAGTTCCTGGTTGTAGCGGGCCTCTTCCAGCGACGCCTGGGCGGTGAGCACGGCGGCGCGCTGCGCCTCGAGATTGGCCTGGGCCTCGCGGATCTTGTCGGCGGCCTGGTCCATGCGCTGGCCGGCCACGAAGTTGGTGGAGACCAGGCCCTGCAGGCGGGCGTGCTCGCGCTGGGCGGTGGTGAGCTGGACGTTGAGCATGGAGATCTGGGCGCGGGCCTGGTGGACCGCCGCGGCGGCGCGGGCGGCGGCCAGGCGCGGTTCATCGTCCTCCTGGCGGGCGAGGATCTGGCCCTTCACGACGCGGTCGCCTTCCTGGACCAGGACCTCTCGCACGATGCCGGCGCGGCGGGCGGCCACCTGGATGATGCCGCCTTCCACGTCGGCCTTGCCGTTGGCGATGGCCACATAGGGGCTCTTGGGCGCCTTGGCCGCGGCGACCTTGGCGGCGGCCTCCTGCTTGGCCTTGGCCTGGCCGGAATAGACCAACCCGCCGCCGCCCAGCACCGCCGCGAGGACGAAGACGATCAGCTTGATGCGATGGGACTTGAGGAAGGCGAACATGGTCTCAGGCTCCGATGAGCTCGGGGTGGCGGTCGATGGCGTGGATGGGCGCGTGGTCGGTGCGCCTGTCGTCCAGGATCTGGCCGTCCTCGATGTGGATGATGCGGTCGGCATAGGCTTCCAGCCGCGGGTCGTGGGTCACGCAGATCACGGCCGCGCCGTGCTGCTTGGCCGCCCGCTGCAGGAGCTTGATGACGATCTGGCCGTTCTCGCCGTCGAGCGCGCTGGTGGGCTCGTCGGCGAACAGCAGGCGCGGCTCCTTGGCGAGCGCCCGGGCGATGGCCACCCGCTGCTTCTCACCGCCGGAAAGCTCGGCCGGCCGCTGGTTGAGGCGCGCGCCCAGACCCACCTCGGTGAGCGCCACGGCGGCCCGGTCGCGGGCTTCCTCGGGGGAGAAGCCCTTGTACTTCAGGATAGTCGTCACCTGCTGCAGGGCCGAGAGCGCCCCGAACAGGTTGAAGCCCTGGAAGATGAAGCCGCAGTGGTCGAGGCGGAACCGGTCGATCTTGCCGGGGCGCAGGGACCAGAGATCCTCGCCCATGGCGGTCACCTGACCGGCGTCGGGTTTCAGTAGCCCGGAGAGGGCGGCGACCAGGGTCGACTTGCCAGAGCCCGAGGGACCCATGACCATGGTCATCTCGCCGTGACGGGCCTCGAAGTCGACAGACTTCAGCACCTCGATATGGGTCCGGCCGGTCTTGAAGCGCTTGACCAGGCCGGTCCCCTGGATGGCGACGGAATGGGGGGCGTTCATCGCAGCAGGTCCGCGGGTTGGCTCTTTTTCAGGATGCCCAGGGCCATCAGGCCGGAGGCGAGCGAAATGATCATCAGCAGGACTCCGACTCCGATCACCCAGGGAACCGGGAAGCCCATGGGCAGGCCGCCGTTCTTGGCCAGCAGGGCGACCAGGAAGGTGAAGAGCCCGGTGGCCGCCAGACCGACGCAGCCGACCCAGAACGACAGCTCCAGCACGATCAGCCGCAGCGAGCCCATGGAGACGCCCAGCGCCCTCAGCGAGGCGAACTCCTTGATATTGGCCAGGATCGCCCCGCGCAGGGTCTGGGAGGTGATGCCCACCCCGATCAGGAAGCCCAGGAAGACCGAGAAGCCGAGGAAGATGCCGATGATCTGTTCCTTCATCAGCGCGCCCTCATTGGCCTGGGCGAGCTCGGCGCGGGTCCAGGCGCGATAGGCGCCCTTGGCGTCGGCGTTGAGCTGGTCGCGAACCATTTCGGCCTGGGCGGGGTCCTTGACGCGGACCATCAGCGGCCCGGTCTTCTCGCCCTTCTCCATCATGCCGAGGCGTCGCAGGGTGTCGCGCGAGACCACCACCGAGGCCTGGTTGATGTCGGGATAGCCGTCGAGCAGGGCGCGAACATGCACCGTCTTGCCGTTCAGGGAGGCGGAGTCGCCCAGCGTCACGCCCAGGCGGCCCAGCGCCGAGCGGTCGATGGCGATGGCGTTGGGCTCCATCAGCGCGACCCGCACGCTCTCGGGATAGTCGACGGGCAGGGTGAGCGCGCCCACCTCGGTGTCGACCATGTTCACCTGCACAAAGGTGGTGATCTGCTTTTGCTTGCCGGTGGGCTGGTTGATCCAGCGGCCGCCGCCGCCGTCGAAGCTGGCGACCTCCGCCACCTGGGGGTGCAGGTAGAGCTGGGGGCCGATGCGACGCGGCAGGCTCGAGGGCCCGGAATTGATCAGGCTTTCGGACTTGGCCGGCATGATCATCAGGTCGGCGCGCGAGCGGTCGATGGTGGCCGTCGCGGCCTGCACGATGCCGGTGAACATCCCCACCTGGGCGAGGATCAGCAGGCCCGAAAAGGCGAGCGCGATCACGGCCGCCAGATATCGGCGCCATTCGTAGATCAAGGTGGCCAGAGCCAGCGACATGGGTCCCTCCCAGGGACCTCAGGGTGTGACGTCGCGTAGGGGCCGAACCAAGTTAAATCACGGTAAGGCGGGCGTCCGCAGGCTGGTCACATGCCGTCGCCATTGTTACACAACCCGCCCAATCCCAGGCCCGGTCAGGGCCCGCGTCACCCAGGTGCGATACGAATGACCCTACCTGAATTCGGTGTAATCACCGGTGGCCTGCGTGCAACCACCGGCCTGCTGGCCTGTGTCGGCCTCCTCGCCGCCACGTCGCCCGCGCTCGCCGACGAGGGCATGTGGACATTCGACAACTTCCCCACCGCCAAGGTCAACGCCGCCTACGGCCTGAAACTCGACCAGAAGTGGCTGGACCGGGTGCAGGGCGCCTCCGTGCGCCTGACCTCCGGCTGCTCGGCCTCGCTGGTCTCCAAGTCGGGCCTGGTGCTCACCAACCACCACTGCGTGGTCGAGTGCGTGCAGGACCTGTCCTCGGAGAAGACCGACTATGTGAAGCAGGGCTTCGCGGCGGTGAACCGGGCCGAGGAGCGCAAGTGCCCGGGCATGCAGGCGGAGATCCTGACCTCGATCACTGACCTGACCAGGGACATCAAGGCCGCCACCGCCGGCAAGACAGGCCAGGACTTCGTCAAGGCGCGCGACAGCGCCATGGCTGCGGCCGAACAGGCCGCGTGCGGGTCCGACACGCTGCTGCGCTGCCAGGTGGTCAGCCTGTACCGGGGCGGCCAGTTCAAGCTCTACAAGTACCGCAAATATGCCGACGTGCGGCTGGTCTTCGCGCCCGAGTTCGCCACGGCCTTCTTCGGCGGCGACCCCGACAATTTCAACTTCCCCCGCTACAATCTCGATATCGGCTTCCTGCGGCTCTACCACGACAATAAGCCGGTGGTGACGCCCCAGCACCTGACCTGGGCGACCCGCGCGCCGAAGGAAGGCGAGCCGACCTTCGTCTCCGGCAATCCCGGCTCCACCGACCGCCTGCTGACCGTGGCCCAGCTCGAGACCCTGCGCGACCTGGCGATCCCGGTCGGCCAGCTGCAGCGTTCCGAGATCCGCGGCCGGCTGGCCCGGTTCTCGGAGGAGGGCCCAGAGCACAAGCGCATCGCCACCGACCCGCTGTTCGGCGTCGAGAATTCCTTCAAGGTGTTCTTCGGCCGCCAGTTCGTGCTGAACGACAAGGCCTTCATGGACGCCAAGCGCGCCCAGGAGGCCGAGTTGAAGTCCAAGGTCGGCGCCGACGCCGCCCTGGCCGCCGACATCGGCGACCCCTGGGGCGAGATCGCCAAGGCCCAGGAGGCCTATGCGAACAACTACCTGCGCTATCGGCAGATCGAAGGCGGGGCGACCTATTCCAACCTCTACGACTACGCCGAGACCCTGGTCCGCGCCGCCCAGGAGCGGAGCAAGCCCGCGGCCGAGCGGTTGGCCGAATACGCCGACGTCCGCCTGCCGCTGATCGAGAAGCAGCTCCTGGACGAGAAGCCGATCGATGCGGAGCTGGAGGAGCTCTATCTCGGCTTCTGGCTGTCGAAGACCCGCGAGTATCTGACCACCGACGACGACGCTGTGAAGGCGGTGCTGGGCAAGGAAAGCCCCGAGGGCCTGGCGGCCCGCGCCGTGAAGGGCTCCAAGCTTGCCGATCCTGCCGTGCGCAAGGCCCTTTGGGACGGCGGCCTGGCGGCGATCGAGGCCTCTGACGACCCAATCATCCAGCTGTTCCTGCGCAACGATCCGGCCGCCCGCGCCGTGCGCAAGGTCTGGGAGACCGAGGTCACTGGTCCCGTCGACCGCGCCGCCGAGCGCATCGCCCGGGCCAAGTTCGCCGTCTATGGCGACGCGGTCTATCCCGACGCCACCTTCACCCTGCGGCTCTCCTACGGGAAGGTCGCCGGCTGGACCCATCGCGGGACCACCATCCCGGCCACGACCAACTTCGCCGGCCTCTACGAGCGGGCCACGGGCGCCGAACCCTTCGAACTGGCCCCGCGCTGGATCGCGGCCAAGGACAAGGTCAATCCGAACACGGTCTACAATTTCGTCACCACCAACGACATCATCGGCGGCAATTCCGGCTCGCCGGTGGTGAGCGCCAAGGGCGAGGTGCTGGGCGCGGCCTTCGACGGCAACATCCACTCGCTGGGCGGCGCCTACGGCTATGACGGAACCATCAACCGCACGGTGGTCGTGGCCACCGCCGCGGCCACCGAGGCCCTGGCCAAGGTCTATGGCCAAGCCAATCTGGTGAAGGAACTGACCGGGAAGTAGCCGGCCGCGGCCTCCCGCCTTCCGCGCGGGGGGCGCGCTTGCCCTGAGGATCGGCCGCGCCATATTGGGCGGCATGTCGAACTTCCGCCTTCCGCTGGGCCACCGGTTCTCGCTCGAGACCGGCGCTGACGCCATCGAAGCCGAGATCATGGCCGAGAAGGGCGCGTCCCTCGGCCGCGCCGGCCAGCGGGTGGAGAACACCCTCGCCGAACTGAAGGCCTTCGACGCCAATGACGGCGCGGCGGGCGACCGGGCGGCGCTGGTGAAGGCCGCGGCCACGGCGGTCTGGTACTACTTCATCCAGCGCGAAGCCTGCGGCATCCGCGACCAGAAGCCGGCCATCGCCCACTACGGCATCCCGCGCGAAGTGTTGATGCGGCTGGGCGCGCGCTAGGGGCCCTACCCAATTGGGCCCAGCGGAAGTTGGCTCATGTGTCCTTCTCCCCTTGCGGGAGAAGGACCGTGATCCGGTCATCAATCAACTGAGTTTGGACCCTAGCGCAGCCTGCGGGCGAGGTCCTGCAGGGTGGCGCGCAGGCCGACGATCTGGTCCAGCGGCAAGTGGAGCTGGCAGGCGAGCGCCGCCGGCACCTCGGCGGCGCGCTCGCGCAGAGCTTCGCCGGCGGCGGTGAGTTCGACCTGCACCCTCCGTTCGTCCTCGGCATCGCGCCGACGCGTGACGAAGCCGGCGGTCTCCAGACGCTTCAGCAGTGGGGTCAGGGTGCCGGAATCCAGGTCCAGCGCCTGGCCCAGATCCTTCACCGTGCGCGGCGCGCGCTCCCAGAGCGCCATCATCGCCAGGTACTGCGGATAGGTCAGGCCCAGGGGCTCCAGCAAGGGCCGATAGGCGCGGGTGACCAGCCCGCTCGCCGCGTAGAGGGCGAAGCAGAGCTGGTTGTCGAGGCGCAGGGCCTCGCCGGCCGCCCTCCGGGCGGCCGGTTCGGTTTTCGAAGTCTTGGTCGCGCTCTTGGTCATTCCGCCCGAACGGTTATCGCAACATCGACATTGCCACGAATGGCGTTGGAATAGGGGCAGACCTGGTGGGCCGCGTCCACCAGGGCCTCGGCGGCGGTCTGGTCGAGGCCTTGGGTCTCGGCGTCGAGGGCCACGGCCAGCTTGAAGCCGCCCTCGGCGCGGGGATGCAGTTCGACGGTGGCGGTGACGGCGGCGCCCTTCAGCGGGACCTTCTGCTGGCCGGCGAGGAAGCGCACGGCGTTTTCGAAACAGGCCGCGTAGCCGGCGGCGAACAGCTGTTCCGGATTGGTCGCGCCGCCCCGGCCGCCCATCTCCTTGGGCAGGGCGAGATCGACGCTGAGCAGGCCGTCCGGGGTTTCGACATGACCGGCGCGGCCGCCGACGGCGCGGGCTTGGGTGGCGTACAGAGCTGACATTTGATCGTCTCCAATTGAATTGTACACAATCAAATAGACCGATCCTGACGGAGGTCAAGGGCGTGGCGCGGCGTGCGCTTGCTTCGGTCATGGCCTCCGTAGTCAATTGGGCCGTGAAGGCTGGTGAGTCCGCCAGCCGGGGGCCGTCCATGTTCCGTCCTGAAAACGCGCAGAGCCTCGCCGGCCTGGCCTTCATCCTGGTCGTCTGCTGGGCGATCTCCGAGAACCGCAGGACCTTCCCCTGGAAGCTCGCCTTGGGCTCCATCTTCGTCCAGATCGCGCTGATCCTGCTGCTGTTCGGCCTGCCGGGTTCGCAGGCGGTGATCGAAACGATCAACAAAGGGGTCGATGGCCTCGGCGCGGCCACCGCCCAGGGCACCCGCTTCGTGTTCGGCTACATGGGCGGCGGCGACCAGCCCTATCAGGTGACCAATAGCGGGGCCCTCTTCACCTTCGCCTTCCAGGTCCTGCCGCTGATCCTGGTGATCTCGGCGCTCTCGGCCCTGCTGTGGCACTGGCATGTGCTGAAGTGGGTGATCCGGGTGTTCGGCATCCTGTTCCAGCGCACCATGGGCCTGGGCGGCGCCTCGGCGCTCGCTGTGGCGGCCAACATCTTCCTGGGCATGATCGAGAGCCCCATCGTCATCCGCGCCTATCTGGACCGCCTGACCCGCTCGGAGCTGTTCCTGATGATCGTGGTGGGCCTGGCCACCGTCGCCGGCTCCACCATGGTGGCCTATGCGACCATCCTGAAGGCCAGCCTGCCCAATGCGGCCGCCCACGTGCTGGTGGCCTCCATCATCTCCGCCCCGGCCGGGGTGCTGCTGGCGCGCATCGTGGTGCCAGAGAAGGAGGGGCTGGGCGGCGCCTATGCCGACTACACCTCGCTGCTGAAATATGACTCCGCCATCGACGCCATCAGCAAGGGCACCATGGACGGGCTGTCGGTGGTGCTGAACATCTCGGCCATCCTGATCGTCTTCGTGGCCCTGGTGGCCATCGGCAACGGCCTGCTCTCGGTCTTCCCGCCGGTTTATGGCGAAGCGATCACCATCGAGCGGGTGCTGGGCCTGTTCTTCGCGCCGCTGGCCTGGGCCATGGGCGTCCATTGGGACGAGGCGCTCAAGGCAGGGTACCTGCTGGGCGTGAAGCTGATGCTCACGGAGTTCATCGCCTTCATCCAGCTGGGCGCGATCCCGGCGGGCGAGATGAGCGAGCGCACCCGAATGATCATGACCTATGCCCTTTGCGGCTTCGCCAATGTGGGGTCGGTGGGGATCACCGTCTCAGGGATCGGGGTCCTGATGCCGGAGCGGCGAAACGAGATCATCGGCATGGTCTGGAAGGCGCTGGTCGCGGGCTTCCTGGCCACCTGCATGACAGCGGCCCTGGTCGGCGCCATGCCGCACGAACTGTTCGGGCGCTAGGATGATCAGGATCCTCGCTCTCGTCGCGACCCTGGCCCTGGCCCTTCCCGCCGCCGCGCAGGAGCTGACGGTCGTCGGCCTCGACGGCAAGGCCAAGGTGCTGAAAGCCGCCGACTTTGTGGGATTCCCGCGCGCCGAGGTGGCCGTGCCGCAGGACCAGGGATCGAAGACCTATGAAGGCCCGATCCTGGCCTATGTGCTGCGCGCCGGCGGCCTGCCCGTGGGGCCCAGGCTGCATGGGGATCCCCTGCGGGCCTTCGTGATCGTCACCGGCGCGGACGGCTTCCAGGCGGTGTTCTCGCTGGCCGAGCTGGACAAGGACTATCACGACGGGACGGTGGTGCTGGGCGACAAGGTCGACGGCCAGGCCCTGCCCGCCAAGGAGGGGCCCTGGCGGCTGGCGGTCTCGGGCGACAAGAAGCGCTGGCGCAGTGTCTACGGCGTCACCCGCATCGAGGCGCGGCTGGCGGATGCGCCGGCCGCGAAGGCGCCCTCGGCCATGGACCACGCCCACTAGGTGGGTTTGATCAGCTCCAGCGACCGGATGCGGGTCTCCAGGGTGGGGCCGACCGCCATGACGAACAGCTCGTCGGCCCCCGTGCTCGCCGCCTTCGCCGCCAGGCCGGCGCGCACGGCCGCCGCGTCACCCACGATCCCGCGCGCCATCACGCCCGCCAGGCGCGGGTCGCCCGCGTGTTCGGCCAGGAAGGCCTGGGCCTCGGGGATGGAGCGGAAGCGGCGGGGCTGATTGAACAGGGTGGCGAGGTTGGACGCCCGCATGGGCGCGGCCAGGCGCTGGGCTTCCGCGTTGGTCTCGGCGGCGAGCGCGATGGTGGCGATCCCGGCCCAGGGCGCCTCGCGGAACACCGAAGGTTCGAAGGCCGCCCGGTAGGCCTCCACCGAGGGCGTCCCGTCGGTGCGGGCGATGAACTCGGCGAACACCATGCCCACTCCGGCGCGGCCCGCGAAATCGGCGCTCTCGGGCGAGGAGGTCAGCATGAAGAGGTCGGGATGGCTCGGCCCGGCGGGATTGGCGTGGATGTCGTGGGCGGGGTGGGCCTCGGTGATCGGCTCGCGGCCCGAGGCGTCGAGCAGCCAGGCGTTCAGCAGGGCGAAGTACTGCGGGAAGGCTTCGGAGCCCGCCGAGCGCAAGGCCCCGCCGGTGCGGCCGTCCGTGCCGAGCGCGCGGCCGACGCCCAGGTCGATGCGGCCAGGCGCGAGCGCCTCCAGCTCCATGAACACCTCGGCCACCTTCAGCGGCGAGTGGTTGACCAACATTACCCCACCCGACCCCAGGCGGATGGTGTTGGTGGCCTGTGTCAGAGCCGCGATCAGGATTTCGGGGGCCGGAGAGGAGAGCGTGCCGATATTGTGGTGCTCGGCCACCCAGAAGCGGTGATAGCCCAGCCGCTCGGCGGCCTTGGCCACCTCGATCGTGTCGCGGACCGCCTGGGCCTGCGTGCCGTCCCCGCTGACCGGCGAGAGGTCGAGGACGGAGAGCGTGAAGCTCACGCCTCGTCCTTCAGGGCCCGGCGGACCATGCGCAGGCCGTAGGCCGCCAAGAGGCCCGCGAACAGGCCGAAGACGACTTCGCTCGCCAGGGTCCCGACCTGTTCCGGCCGCATGGCCTTGCCCCCCGACAGCGCGACGAACAGCAGCAGGTCCATGGCCAGGAACAGGAAGACCGGCCCGGCGAACAGCACCAGCGCCGCGCCCGGCGCGGCCTTCTTCAACTTCGCGGCGTCCAGGGGCTTCATGTGGCGGCCTTTCGTTGCGCCCGCCGCTCGCGGGTGAGGATCATGGTCTCGGCGTTGTCGTCTTCCGGATCGGCCATCGCGAAGCCCTCGCGCGCATAGACCCTGATGGCGCGCGCATTGGCCGGTCGCACGTGGAGGTCCACGGCGTCGGCTGGATTGTGTTCGAACAGCCAATCGATGACGGCCAGCAGCAGTTTCGTGCCGGTTCCCGCGCCCGGCTGCGTCACCGCGATCCGCCGCAGCCGCACCACCGGATCCAGGTAGCGCTGGAAGATCACGAAGCCGGTCAGCCCCTCGTCCGTCCGCCAGCCGAGATAGCGGGCCGCCGGGGAGGCCATCTCCTCGGCGTGCTCCTCCGCCGTCCACTGGCCGACGAAGGCCTCGTAGCCGGGCAGGCGCTCGATGCGCATGCACTCGGGGATGTCGGCGGGAGCGAGCTCGACCAGCACCGGTCAGGTCCTGATGGTGGTCTTCTTGAGCACGGCCGAGAAGCTCATCACAGCGTCGCCGCCGGCGGTCATCAGGCCGCGGACGAAGACCATGCTGCGGCCGGCCTTCACCACCTCGCCGGTGCATTCCACCATCGCGCCCAGGGCCACCGCGCCGACGAACTCGCTGTTGAAGGTGGCCGTCACGCTGCGGCTCTCGGCCAGCGCCTCGCGGGCGATCACGAACAGGCAGTAGTCGGCGAAGGTCATCAGCGCCCCGCCGTGCATGAAGCCGCCGCCGTTCATGTGGCGCGGCTCGGCCCGCACCGCGCAGACCGGACGGCCGTCCCCGTCCTTGCGGTAATAGAAGGGCCCGGCCAGGTCCTCGAACGGGTCGTTGCCATAGGCGTACCAACCGGCCCATTCGCCCGTCTCGATGAGTTCGTGCCGCCAGGCCGTGGTCTGCTGTTCGCCGCCGTCCATAAAATTCCCCGCCATCGTCCGCGAAGCGTTTGCCCGCCGCACGTTCAAACACTAGTTTGCCGCCAAATCTCACAAGCGACCTAGGCGGCGGGGACCCCACATGCAAGGCCGGACTGTCTATCTCTGCGGCGGACTTCGCAGCCCCATCGGCCGCTATGCCGGCGCGCTTTCCAAGGTGCGGGCCGACGATCTGGCGGCCCATCCGCTGAAGGCCCTGATGGCCGCCTATCCGAACCTGGACTGGGGACTGGTCGACGAGGTCATCTACGGAAACGTCAACCAGGCGGGCGAAGACAACCGCAATGTGGCGCGCATGGCGCTGCTGCTGGCCGGCCTGCCTCAGACCACGCCGGGCCTGACCGTAAACCGCCTCTGCGCCTCGGGCCTGGACGCGGTGATCGCCGGGGCCCGGACCATCGCGGCGGGCGAGGCCGACCTGATCATCGCCGGCGGGGTGGAGAGCATGAGCCGCGCCCCCTTCGTCATGGCCAAGCCCGACACCGCCTTCTCCCGCACCCCGGAGATGTACGACACCACCATCGGCTGGCGGTTCGTCAATCCGGCGCTCAAGAAGCAGTACGGCGTCGACGCCATGCCCGAGACGGCCGAGAACGTGGCCACCGACTACCAGATCAACCGCGCCGATCAGGACGCCTTCGCCCAACGTAGCCAGGCGCGCGTCGGCGCGGCCCGCACGCGCGGCTTCTTCGACGGCGAGATCGCCCCCCTGACGATCAAGGACCGCAAGGGTGACATCGTGGTCAGCCAGGACGAGCATCCCCGCCCCGACACGACGCTGGAGGCGCTGAGCGCGCTGCGCCCCATCGTCCGCGAGGACGGCACGGTGACCGCGGGCAACGCCTCGGGCGTCAATGACGGCGCGGCGGCCCTGCTGCTGGCCTCGGCGGAGATGGTCCAGAAGCTGGGCCTGGAGCCGCTCGCCCGCATCGAGGGCGGCGCCTCGGGCGGCGTCGCGCCCCGGGTCATGGGCGTGGGTCCCGTGCCGGCGGTGGCCAAGCTGGTCGCCCGCCTGGGGATCACGGCGCGCGACTTCGACGTCATCGAGCTGAACGAGGCCTTCGCCGCCCAGGCCCTGGCCTGCACCCGCGCCTGGGGGCTGGAAGACGACGCTCCGCACGTCAACCCGAACGGCGGCGCCATCGCCATAGGCCACCCGCTCGGAGCGTCCGGCGCGCGCCTGGCGCTGACGGCGGCGCGGGCGCTGAAGGAACGCGGCGGGGAACGGGCGCTCGCCACCATGTGCGTCGGCGTCGGGCAGGGCTCGGCCCTGGCGCTCGCCAAGGCGTGAGCATGCGCGCGGGACTGTTGTTGAGCCTGTTGCTGGCCGGCGCCGCCCAGGCCCAGGAGCCGGCGCGGCCGATGACCCTCGACGACTTCCTCAAGCCGGAGCCCCCCGCCGAGGCCTTGCCGGCTGAGACGCCTCCGGCCGAGATCCCGCCAACGGAGACCGCTCCTCCCGAGCCGGCGAAGCCCAAGACCCTGATCGAGGCGCTGACGGCCGCGGGCTTCGACCCCAGGACCAAGGTCGAGGGGGCAAGCGTGCAGGTCGTGCAAGGCCAGCGGGCGCTGTTCCACCTGGACGCCAAGGCCGCCCCGGTGCTCGACGGGATCGATGCGGGCAAGCTGGGCGCCGCCCAGCCGGAGGGTCAGGCCGAGACCTACAAGGGCTCCGGCGCCGGCCGCATCGGCCTGGCGCTCGACGCCTCGCCGGCCAAGAAGCAGTCCTACATGAAGGTCTGGAACGGCCTGGCCGCCCCGGTCACCTTCGAGCTGGAGCTGGCGGCCATCCGCAAGGGCCAGCTCATGCGCCGCAAGGTCGAGGGCTGCGCCGTCCCGGCCGGCGGCGTCCACAGCCAGTCCTGGCCAGATCCGGTCATCGCCGTCACCGTGTCCAAGGTCGCCCCGGCGCCCCGCGACGCGACCCCCTGCAGCTAACGAGAAACATCCATGGCCCTCGACCTCGAAACCCGCGAGCAGCTCATCGACACGGTGCGCCGGTTCGTCACCGAGCGGCTGCGGCCGTTGGAGGCCAAGGTCTCGGAGGATGACGCCATCCCCGACGAGGTGCTGGCCGAGATGCGCGAACTCGGCCTCTACGGCCTGTCGATCCCCGAGGAGTTCGGCGGCCTGAACCTCTCCATGGAGGAGGAGTGCCTGGTGGCCGTGGAGCTGGGCCGCACCAGCCCGGCCTTCCGCTCGGCCTTCGGCACCAATGTGGGCATTGGCAGCCAGGGCCTGGTGATGTTCGGCACCGACGAACAGAAGGCCAAGTACCTGCCGGGCATCGCCTCGGGCGAGATCATCACCTCCTTCGCGCTCACCGAGCCGGAGGCTGGGTCCGACAGCGCTAATGTCCAGACCAAGGCGGTCCTGGATGGCGACCATTACGTGCTGAACGGCGTGAAGCGGTTCATCACCAACGCCAACAAGGCCCACCTGTTCACGGTGATGACCCGCACCGACCCGTCCAAACCGGGCGCCGGCGGGGTTTCGGCCTTCCTGGTGGAGCGCGACCTGCCGGGCCTGTCGGTGGGCAAGCCCGAGAAGAAGATGGGCCAGCAGGGCGCCCACATCTGCGACGTGAACTTCGACAATGTCCGGGTGCCGGTGGCCAACCGCCTGGGCCGGGAGGGCGAGGGGTTCAAGGTGGCCATGCAGGTGCTGGACCGCGGCCGGCTGCACATTTCGGCGGTCTGTATCGGGGTGGCCGAACGGCTGATCGCCGACAGCGTCGCCTACGCCACCGAGCGCAAGCAGTTCGGCCAGGCGATCTCCAACTTCCAGCTCATCCAGGGGATGATCGCCGACAGCAAGACCGAGAGCCTGGCCGCGAAGGCGCTCACCATGGAGACCGCCCGCAAGCGCGACGCGGGCCAGAGCGTCACCATGGAGGCCGCGGCGGCCAAGTACTTCGCCTCCGAGATGGTGGGCAAGGTCGCCGACCGGGCGGTGCAGATCTTCGGCGGGGCCGGCTATGTCGCCGACCACGGGATCGAGCGGTTCTATCGCGACGTGCGCATCTTCCGCATCTATGAGGGCACCAGCCAGGTGCAGCAGGTGGTCATCGCCCGCGAGACCCTGAAGCGGGGCGGCTGAACATGAGCGTCGATATGGAGGCCGTGATCCTGGAGATCCTCGGCAAGCTGCCGACCGGCAAGTCGGCCTCCTCGGAGGAGGTGGCCCGCGCCGCCGACAATGAGAACTGGCGCAAGCTCACCGGACACGTGCGAAACACCGCCCGGGGCCTGGCTCGCCAGGGTAGGATCGTCATCACCCGGCACGGCAAGCCCGCCGATCCCGAGACCTTCAAAGGCGTCTACCGGCTGCGCCTGCCGCTGCCCGGCGAGACCGCCACACCGCAAGGAGCTGACCAATGATCCTCTATGGCTCGTCCCTCTCGCCCTTCGTGCGCAAGACCCTGGCCTTCGCGGCCGAGAAGGGCATGGACCTGGAGCTGCAGCAGGCCGGCATGGGCGGCGGTCCGCCGGAGTTCAAGCTGGCCAGTCCGTTCGGCAAGATGCCCGGGTTCAAGGACGGCGACTTCCTGCTGTGCGACTCCACGGCGATCATCACCTACCTCGACGCGATCCAGCCCGAGCCCAACCTGATCCCCATCGAGCCCAAGGCCCGCGCCCGGACCATCTGGTACGAGGAGTTCGCCGACACCATCCTGATCACCTGCGCCGGCGCCATGTTCTTCAACCGCGTGGTCGCGCCTAAATTCCTGGGCCGCCCCGGGGACGAGGCCGCCGCGGCCAAGGCCGAGACCGAGACCCTGCCGCCGATCCTCGACTATCTCGAGACCGTGCTGCCGGAGAGCGGCTGGCTGGTGGAGGACCGGATCACCCTGGCCGATATCGCCGTCGCCAGCCCCTTCGTGAACCTCAACCACCTGCAGTGGAAGCCCAACGCCGAGCGCCATCCCCGCGCCACCGCCTATGTCCAGAAGGTGCTGGCCCGCCCGTCCTACGCCAAGTGGGTCGAGGCCGAGAAGGCGATGTTCGCGGCTTAGGACGCCCGACACGGCGCTCGCCCAGATCTCCTCCTCTCCACCCGTCTTTCGGCGGGAGAGGGTAGGGTGAGGGGGCGTTTCCGCTTCGCTGCGTCTGTCGGGAGACCGGATTGCGTCGCTTCGCGCCGCGACCCCTCACCCTACCCTCTCCCCTCAAGCGGGGAGAGGAGGTCTGCGGCCAAATCGCCTTGCCCTCCAAATGCTCGGCCGCCGCCGCTATATCCGCCCCATGAGCCTGCCCGCCGTCCTCGCCGAGATCGCCGCATGCCGGGCGTGCGCGGGGGAGCTGCCGCACGAGCCTCGCCCGGTGGTCATGGTCGCGCCCCAGACCCGCCTGCTGATCTGCGGTCAGGCGCCGGGACGCCGCGTGCACGAGAGCGGCATGCCTTTCACCGATCCGTCCGGTGAGCGGCTGCGCGGCTGGATGGGGATCGACGCGGCGACCTTCTACGGCCGCCCGGAGATCGGGGTGGCGGCCATGGCCTTCTGCTTTCCCGGGACCGATCCCAAGGGCGGCGACTACCCGCCGCCGAAGCGCTGCGCCCAGCTCTGGCGCCCGCGCCTGCTGGCCGCCCTGCCCGAGATGGAGCTCACCCTGCTGGTCGGCGGCCACGCCCAGGCCTGGGCGCTGGGCGATCGGGCCAAGTCGAACATGACGCAGACTGTGCGGGCCTGGCGCGAGTACCTGCCGCACTATCTTCCCATGCCCCATCCGTCCTGGCGCAACACCGGCTGGCTGAAGCGCAATCCCTGGTTCGAGGCCGAGGTGGCGCCCTATCTTCGCCAAAGGGTGCAGGGCATTCTGGCGTCATGAGACTGATCGCCGTCACCTTGGCCGCCCTGCTGCTGAGCGCCTGCGCGACCATGAGCATGCAGCAGGCCGCCCAGCCGCCCGTGGGTTTCCAGGGCCCGCGGCTGGAGGGCGACGCCTTCGTCAGCTTCGACGGCTCGCGCCTGGGCCTGACCCGCTGGGACGCCGTGGGCGAGCCCAAGGCGGTGGTGGTCGCCGTCCATGGCATGAACGACTACGCCAACGCCTTTCACCTGGCCGCGCCCCGGTGGGCGGCCGACGGCGTGACCACCTACGCCTATGACCAGCGCGGCTTCGGCCGTTCGCCCAATCGCGGCGTCTGGGGCGGCGACCAGCTGATGGTCGAGGATCTGCGGACCATGGTCGCCCTGGTCCGGGCCGAGCGGCCGGGCGTCCCGGTGATCGTGGCCGGCGAGAGCATGGGCGGCGCCGTCGCCATCCAGGCCTTCGCCTCGGACCGCCCGCCGCCGGCCGACCGGCTGATCCTGATGGCGCCGGCGGTTTGGGGCTGGTCGAACCAGCCCTTGCCCTACAAGACCACCCTTTGGCTCGCCGCGCGGGTCACCCCCGGCAAGATCTATACGCCGCCCCGCTGGCTCACCGAGCGCGTCCAGCCGACCGACAACCGCGAGGAGCTGATCGCCATGGGCCGCGATCCGTTGATGGTCTGGGGCGCGCGGTCCGACACGCTCTATGGCCTGGTGAGGATGATGGAGCGGGCCTGGCGGCAGGTGGCGATGGTCAAGGTCCCGGTGCTCTACGTCTACGGCGCCAATGACGAGATCATTCCCCGCAAGCCCTCCCTGCAGGCGGCCCGGAAGCTCAAGCCCACCGATCGCTCGGCCTTCTACGACAAGGGCTGGCACCTGATGACCCGCGACCGCCAGGGGCCGACGGTCATCGCCGACCTGCTCGCCTTCATCAAGGATCCCGCCGCGCCGTTGCCATCGGGCGCGCCGCCGATCCCAGGGGCGCCGACCCTTCCCAACAGCGCGATCGCGGCGGACTCTGCGACAATGGCCCGGGCGGGGTTGTGAAGCTCCGGCCATCGGCGTATGGGCTGCGGCAATACCTTCCACGTACAGGCGACAACCCGGCATGACCTTGTTCGATTCTCCTTCTTTCGAGGGGCATGAAGGCGTCCATTCGTTCTTCGACGAAAAAACCGGTCTGAAGAGCATCATCGCCGTGCACTCCACGGCCCGGGGCCCCGCCGCCGGCGGTTGCCGCATGTGGCCCTATGCCAGCGCCGAGGCCGCCCTGGAGGACGCCCTGCGCCTCTCGCGGGCCATGTCCTACAAGAACGCCATGGCCGACCTGGAGCTGGGCGGCGGCAAGGCCGTGATCATCGGCGACTCCCGCACCCAGAAGACCCCGGCCCTGTTCGAGGCCTTCGGCCACGCGGTCGACACCCTGGGCGGCAAGTACTGGACCGCCGAGGACGTCGGAGTCTCCCCCGCCGACCTGATGAGCGCCCGCAAAGCCACCCGCTACGTCGCCGGTCTGGAAGGTCACGCGGCGGCCTCGGGCGATCCCTCGCCGGTCACCGCCGAGGGCGTGTTCCGCGGCGTGCGGCTGGCGGTGCGCCGCGCGCTGAAGCGTGACCTCGACGGGGTCACCGTCGCCGTTCAGGGCGTGGGCCATGTGGGCGCCTATCTGGCCGAGAAGCTGCACGCGGCCGGCGCCAAGCTGATCCTCACCGACGTCAACGAGCAGGCCCTGGCCGAGGTCGCCGCGCGGACCAACGCCACGGTCGTGGCGCCGGGCGCCATCTTCGACGCCGAGGCCGAGGTCTTCGCCCCCTGCGCGCTCGGCGGGGCGATCAACGCTTCGACCCTGCCGCGGCTGAAGGCCAGGATCATCGCCGGCGGCGCCAACAACCAGCTCGCCGATCCGGAGATCGGCCGCGAGGTGTTCGAGCGCGGCATGCTCTACGCCCCGGACTACGTGATCAACGGCGGCGGCATCATCAATGTGGCCGCCGAGATCCGCGGCCTGGAGCGCGGCGAGGCCTTCGACCCGGCCTGGGTGGCGGCCAAGCTCGACCGGCTGATGGTCACCCTGGAAGAGGTGCTCGACCGCGCCCTGGCCGAAGGCCGCCCGACCCACGAGGTGGCCAACGAAATGGCCAAGGCCCGCATCGCCCAGGCCGCGGCCGAGCGGCTGGCGGCCTAAGCCGCCGCGGCCGTCATCGGCTTCCAGGTCCTCGGGTGCTGGGAGCGGAAGCCCACGGCGATGCGGTTCCAGACATTGATCGTGCCGATCAGCAGGGTCAGCTTGACGATCTCCTCGTCGCTGAAATGCGGCTTCAGGCCGTCGTAATCCGCGTCCGGCGCCCCGGTCTGGGCCAGCAGGGTCAGGGACTCGGTCCAGGCCAGCGCCGCGCGCTCGCGGTCGGTGTAGAGCGAGGATTCACGCCAGGCGCTCAGCATGTAGAGCCGCTCCTCGCTTTCGCCCGCGCCGCGGGCCTCGCGGGTGTGCATGTGGATGCAGTAGCCGCAGCCGTTGATCTGCGAGGCGCGGGTCTTCACCAGCTTGATCAGGCTGTGCTCCAGGCCGCTGTCGGCCACCGAAGCCTCCAGATCCATCAAGGGGCGGACGACGTCGGGGGCGACGATGTAGGGATTGATACGACCGGTCATGTGGAGATTCCTTATGGGCGCCGGGGAGGCGGCTTCTAAGGCATAGGACGGATCGGCGCATCGTGGCGTGACATGCGACCGCCGATTTCCGACCCGGAATCGACCGGCCCTTCCATCGTACAGACCACCCCGCCGGCGGCGAACGCCAGGCGCACGTCGCCGCCGATCTCGCGGGCCAAGCCCCGCTCCAGCAGCCGGCTGCCGAAGCCGCGGCGGGTGGGCGGCGCCACCGGCGGTCCGCCTGACTCCGCCCAGACCAGGCGCAGCATGGCGCCGCCGGCGGCCGGGACGATGGTCCAGTCGATATCGATGCGTCCTGCCTCGGTGGACAGGCTGCCGTACTTGGTGGCGTTGGTGGCCAGCTCCTGCAGGGCCATGGCGATCGCCAGCGCCGTATGCGGGGCCAGGCGCACGTCCGGACCGGCCATGCCGAGGCGTTGCTCGACGATCGAGCGATAGGGGTCCATGGCCTCGGCGACGATCTCGCGCAGTCCGGCGCTCTCCCAATTGGCGCGGGTCAGCACATTGTGAGCCCGCGAAAGCGACAGTAGCCGATCCTCGAAGGCGAGACCCGCCTCCTCGATGGAGGACGAGACCCGCAGGGTCTGGGCCGAGATGTACTGGACGGTGGCCAGGGTGTTCTTCACCCGGTGGTTCAGCTCGTTGATCAGCAGCTGCTGATGCTCCTCGAAGCGTTTGCTCTGGGTGATGTCGCGGAAGGCGCCGATCACCCGGCTGGGCGCACCCGCGCGATCCCGCACGATTTCCACGTGGCGGGCCATCCAGCGGACCTCGCCGGTGTCGGCGCGGATGATCCGGTATTCGCTGCCGCCGACTAGGTCCTCCATCGGCCGGTCGGAGACGGGCAGGGCATAGGGGCGATCCTCGGGATGGATCATTTGCACGGCCATGGCCATGGTGAACTCGATGTGCGGATCGACGCCCCACAGGCTGCGGGCCACGTCGGAGGCGTAGAGGTCGCCGGTCGCCAGGTCCCACTCATAGGTCCCGATGCCGCCGGCCTGCTGGGCGATACGTAGCCGAGACTCATTCCCGCGCAGCGCTTCCTCGGCCTGCTTGGCGGCGGTGATGTCGCGGTAGAAGGCGGCCAGGCCGTCCTCCATCGGATAGAGCCGCAGGTCCAGCCACAGGTCGTTGTACTGGTGTTGCAGGGCCAGCGGGGTGCGTTCGTCCATGGCCTGGCGATAGGCCGCCTCGATCCGCCCGCCCAGCATCTCCGGCCAGATCTCCCAAGGGGTGAGGCCGACCATCGCCGCCTTGGCCATGGCCGCGAGCCTCAGGCCCTCGGAATTGACCTCCACGACCCGGAACGCCGCGTCGAGGATCATGAACCCCTCGCTCATGGCGCCCAGTATCCGCGCCGCCCGGGCGTTGTCGACCTGGGCGGCCATGTGCTGGGCGGTGACCTCATTGAACAGGGCCAGCACCCCGCCGATCCCGCTCGGTCGGTCGTCGTCGTGCACGGGGGTGAAGCTGTAGGTCCAGTAGACGTCTTGGAGCCGGCCATCGCGCACGATGGTCATGCGCTCGTCCTCGCGCCAGGCGCCGCCGCCGCCGCCCATCACCTGCTCGAGCTGCGGCCGGAAGATCTCCCAGTTGTCGTTCCAGCAGAGCTGCGCGGGCTGTCCCAGATAGCTGGGATGCCGCTCCGGACCGAGCGCCGCGCGGCAGGGGTCGTTGTAGAACTGGATGAGGTCCTCGCCCCAGAGGACCAGCATGGGCTGACGGGCGGCCAGCATCGTCCGCAGGACGATCTTCAGGGGCTGGGGCCAGGCTGCCGGCGGTCCCAGCGGGGTGGCCGACCAGTCGTGAGCGCGGATGCGGGCGCCCATGTCGCCG
This sequence comes from Phenylobacterium sp., assembly GCF_030697925.1. Classification (GTDB taxonomy): domain Bacteria; phylum Pseudomonadota; class Alphaproteobacteria; order Caulobacterales; family Caulobacteraceae; genus Phenylobacterium. The sequence continues at coordinate 39,625 of NZ_JAUYOJ010000185.1, forward strand.
CCGCCCTCGAGAAAGTTCGCCGCCTCGCCTGGGCGCTGGTCGGACATGGTCATCCCTGCGCGGACCTTGTCCCATGCTTAGGAGATCGCCGCCGGGACGCCAAGACACGCTCGGAAGAGTTGAACGGCCCCAGGGTCCGGACCCTAGCCGAGCCGCGAGGTCCGGGGCTCCTTCACCCGCAGCAACAGCACCATGAGCGCGGCGATCAGGAAGGCGATGGAGATCGAGAACATCGGGCCATAGCCGAGGGTCGACGAGATCAGACCGCCCAGCAGCGGACCCAGCGAGCCCATGATCCCCTCCGCCGTGGCCGAGAAGGCGATGCGCATGGGCATCTCGTCGCGCTCGCCGAACTCCAGGATCATGGTGCCGGCGCTCATCATGTAGCCGGACTGCGCCGCCCCCAGGCCGAAGAAGGCGATGAAGATGGCCACGAAGTCGTGGCCGGTCATCAGCACCACGGTCGAGCCGACCCAGAGGACCAGCGACAGCAGCATGATCAGCCGGAAACCGGTCTTGTCGCCCAGATAGCCCCAGACCAGGTTCGAAAGCGTGTCGGCGCCCAGGAAGGCCAGGGACAGCAGGCCGAGGTTCTTGCCGCTCATCTCGATCGTCGATGAGGCGAAGATCACGTAGAACGGCACGGCCATGCGCGCGGCGATGGTCAGCATCTGCACGACCATGAAGAACATGAAGCCGCGCTCGGCCAGCAGCGCCGGGAAGTCCTTGAACCGGTCGCGCAGCCGCGACCGTGCCCGCACGGTGGGCGGCTCGGGCTCGATCATCAGCAGCCGAAGGGCGGTGAGGCCGAGGCTGGTCAGGCAGAAGGCGAAGAGGAAGGTGGTCGAGTAGCCGTTGCCGAACAGGTTGGCGTCGATGAAATAACGCCCGGCGAGATAGGCCAGGCCCGCGGCGATCACCCCGCCGGTGGCGTTGCGCCACGCCTGCAATCGGCCGCGCCGGCTGATCGGGATCACCTTGGCCAGCAGCATCGAGAACACCACCCGCTGGGTGCCCATGAACAGGCCGAACAGGAACATGAAGCCGATGATGGCGACGACCTTCGACTGGCCCGACAGGAACCAGCCGGCCAGCGCCATGCCGATGATCTGCAGCCGCGCCAGCCCGCCCATCCACAGGGCGGCGGGCATGACCTTGGTGCGGTGCTCGATCTGGTTGGCGCCGATAATGGGGCTGATCACCCCGCCGAGCTGCTGCAGGCCCAGGCCCAGGCCGACCACCAGGTTTGAACCCGACAGCATGTAAAGATAGGCCGGCAGGAAGGTCGGAGCGTTGATCAGCCGGAAACCGGTCATGCCCAGCATGCCGTGCAGGTAGTGGGCGACGTAGTTGCGCTTCAGATTGTCCCAGACGAACTTCTCGTAGGCGGTTTCCTTTTCCGCCAGGCTGGGCTCGGCGGTCGTCACCTCGGGCGCGGCCGCGGCCTCGCCCTCTTCCTCGAATCTTGATTCCAACAGCGTCGCGCCCGCGCGTGCAGGGACTGAAAGCCGCGCCGGCTCTCCCTAATGCTTATCGACTTAATTCAATGATCCCGGTCTAGCAGAGTCCCCGGGCGGGGAAAGCCCCAAAGGCCCGCGAGGGTCATACCCGGCGCAAGAACTCGGTGATGATGGCGCTGGTCGCCCCGGGATTCTCGAGGCTGGGCATGTGCGCCGCGCCTTCGATGAGCCTGGCCTGGGCCCCCGGGATTGCGCGGGCCAGATAGGCGCTGCGGGTCAAGAGGTGCGGGAAGTCGAGATCGCCCCAGGCGACCAGGGTGGGGACGGTGATCTCGCCGACCCGGTCGTAGGCCGGCGGAGGATCGCGCAGGCGCCCGGCGGTCTGGGCGCGCAGGGCGATCCCGTTCATGGCCAGGAACAGCTCGCGGGCCGGTCCGCCGACGCGGCCTTCCGGCGAGGTCGGGCCGTCCAGCCAGACCCGGGCCTCCAGGGCGTTGACGTGGTCGAGGTCCTCCGAGGCGTCGATCTCGGCGAGGACCGGCACGATCGAGGGCGGGTATTCCACCGCCGGCGAACCGCTCACCGCCGGGGCGATAAGCACCAGGGCGCGCACCCGGTCCGGATGGGCGAGCGTCGCGTCGATGGCGATGCGGCCGCCCTGGGACGCGCCGACCAGGACGGCGGGCTGGTCGCCGGCGATGGCGTCCAGCACCGCCATCAGGTCGTCGACATGCGAGTAGGTTTCGTCCGCGTGCAGGGTCTCGCCGAAGCCGCGGCGGTCATAGGCCACGGCGTGATGGCTCAGGGCCGCGACCGCCATCTGGTGGCGCCACATCCGCCGGTCGCCGACGCCTGCGTGCAGGAAGACGACGGGCGCCCCGCGGCCCGACGTCTCCGCGACCAGCCTGGCCGCGCCGGAGGGAATCGAGATGGCTGTCGACATGCCGGCCTTATGCCACAGAGCCCCAGTGCCCGTCGTCGTCCAGATCGTCGTCGAACTCGGCCACCACCTCCATCACCCGTTCCAGGGGGATGCAGCGACCCAGGCGCTCCGCCTCGTGGGTGGCGACATAGATGCCGATCCATTGCAGCAGGGTGGTCTCGCCGGCCTCGGCGCGCAGGGCCACCGGCCCGCCCGAACAGCCGGCCCCGCCGACGCCGTCGACATGGAAGCTGTAGGCGTTGATCCGATAGTCCGTCGCCAGGGTGAAGCCCCGCGCGATCGGCGCGTCGCGCAGGATGGCGGCCCCGCCGGGATAGCCGTAGATCAGGCCCGGCGAGCCGGCGGTGAGCGCCAGGCCCTGGGGCGTCACCTGGTAGTCGCCGAACCGACCTAGCATGTTGATCGCTTGGGGATCGCGCTTCAGCCGGACGGGCACGGCGGCGACGTCGAGGGCGGCGTCGTCCGGGTCGCCGTGCCAGGCGAATAGCGGCCGGGTCCCGTCATAGAGCGGGACATCCAGCCCGAGCGCCTCGCAGGTCAGGGTGTGGCCATAGATCTCGCTCCAGGTCGCCTCGGTCCCGCGGTTCTGGAAATAGAAGGTGTGCGGCTTGAGCAGGCAGTGCAGGGCGGTCAGGACCAGGTAGCGATCGGCCCGCAGGTGGTAGAGGAAGCCCGAAAACACCTGATGCGGCGCGCCTGACTTCAGGCGGGTGGCGAAGCGCGACGTCGCCAGGGCGAGGGGGTCCAGGAGGTCCATCACGCTATCCATGTCGGCGACCCGACGGTCGAGGCGTCCGCAAGCCATTACGACGCTTTCACCACTTCTTCGATAGTGTCCCTGCGTAACGGCGGTTCGCATTCAATTTGAATAGCGTTTGAGTAGATTTTGACGGACTCCCCACCCCTCGACACCGCCGATGACCGCGCCTGGGAAGAGCCGCGCGCACTGCTGCGCGCGGTTTGGGCCACGCCGGGGCCAGGGTCGGAGGCCGCCGCCGGTCCGGGGCCCGACATCCTCTTCGGAGCCGACGCGCCGCTGGCCGGCGCCGCGGCCCTGGCGCCTCAGCAGGCGGTGTCCCTGGCCGTCCTTACCGCCGCCGACGCGGCCGCCTTCGCCGACGAGTTGTTCGGCCGCTGGTTCCCGCGTCCCGCCTCGGTGATCGAGCTGCGACGCCTGGCGGCCCTGGCGCGGCGCGGCGAGCCGCGGATGGGCCTGATCGAGACCGCCGACGGGGTCGTGGTCGTCGCCTGGGCCGGAGCCGGGGCCGCGGCCGAGCGGTGGCCCTTGGCGCCACAGGCCCGTCAGGCCCTGGAGGCGCCCGGCCGCGTCCTGGTGGTGATCTTCGCCCCGACCCGGTCCAGCGAACTGGCCGCCAGCGCCGCCGACGCCTTCGGCCTCTCGCCCCTGGAAGCCCGGCTGGCCGAGGCCTTCCTGTCGTCGCCGACCCTGGAGATCGCCGCCGCCCAGGTGGGGGTCGGCCGCGAGACCGCGCGCGACGCCATGGACCGCATCATGGCCAAGACCGGCGTGCGGCGCTCCACGGATATCGTGCGACGCCTGACCGAGCTGATGTGCGCCGCGCCGGCCGAGTCGCCGGCCGCCTCCGACGCCCTGATCGAGACCCTGGGCCTGACGCCGGCCGAGGCGGGAGTCGCCGTGCGCATCGCCGCTGGCCGCTCGCACCGCGAGGCGGCCGACGACCTGGGCCTGAAGCTGGAGACCGTCCGCGGCTACGCCAAGGCCGCGCTCGCCAAGGTAGGCGTCGCCCGCGCCAAGGACCTGGCCCGGCTGGTGACCGAGATCCAGGCCCTATCGCGCCTGATCGCCGTGGCCGAACCGATCTTCACCTCCGACGCTCCGTCGGCGCGGCTGAGGCTGATCCCGGCGGAGGACGGGCGGCGGCTGGCCTTCCTGGATTATGGTCCGCAGAGCGGCGCGCCGATCTGCGTCTTCCACGGCTTCATGGCCGGCCGCAGCCTGCCCCCGGCCCAGGTCCGGGCCCTGCAGCGGCGAGGCTTGCGTCCGCTGGTGCTGCAGCGGCCGGGCTTCGGCCTGACCACGCCCGCGCCGGGCGAGTCTTACCTGGACCAGGCGATCGAGGACCTGGCCATGCTCCTCAAGACCCTGCGCATAGACCGGACCCTGATCCTGGCGCGGGACGGTGGGGTGGCCGTGGCCCTCGGCTTCGCCGCGCGGCATCCGGAGCGGGTCGCGGGCGGCCTGCTGCTCAATCCGCGCCAGCCCCGGGGACTGCCCAAGAGCTATCGTTCGCCGGTCGCCACCTTCACCCGCGGCCTGCTGAACAAGCCCCAGGTGATCGGGGCGCTGGGCGACCTGCTGCGCCGCCAGACGCGGACTGAGGCGGTGGAGGCCATCCTGCGGCGCGGCCTGACGGCGGTCGCGGGGGATCGAGCGGCGCTGGAGGACGACGCGGTCCGCAGTCAGTTGGTGCGCGACATCCAGGCTCAGTTCGCCCATTCCAGCGCCGGCTTCGTTGCGGAGCACGCCCTCTACGCCCGAGGCTGGAGCCCGCCGGCCGTTCCCGCCGGGGCGGGCGCCTGGGCCGTGGCCCACTGCGCCGCATTGGGCGAGGAGCCGCCGCGGGCCACCTGGTCGAATCTGCCCGGCGTCAGCTACCACGTCATTCCGGAGGCGGGCGTGCTGGTTCAGTTCACTCACGCCGAGGCGCTGGCGGGGTGTCTGCCCTTGGACCACTAGGGCCGCCGCCCCCCCGAACGACGGCCCAGTCGTCATTGCGCCGGTCGGCGGCGCGCTACGGCGACGGCGCTCCTTCGGCAGGAGCCCGCGACATTCTAGGCGCCGTCCCAAATTTCGCGCCGCCCCCTTTTGGGGGCGTGACTGAAGAGCGACGGTCCGTTCAGTGGCCGGGACGCGGCTGGAAGGAGCGCGGCTCCTTGAGCTTGCCCTCCGGCTTGTCGGCCTTCTGGCCGTGCTGCGGCATGGCCGCCGATTTGGGCGGGCTGAAGCGAGCCGTCTGATCCTGCTGCTGGAACCTCAGGGGCATGGGTCTTTCCTCCGACGATTTCTTTGCCCGGCGGCTCATGCGGCCGCCTTGACGGGTTCGGTGGGGCGCACGTCGACGCGCACGGTCAGGGTCGAGGCGCCAGGGTCGCCCAGGATCGATCCGCCGACCGGCGCGGCCTCCTCGGGCGTCCGGCTGACCGCTACCGGGATCAGGGCCGAGGACTCCGCCAGGCCGTTGGTGGGGTCGAACTCCGTCCAGCCGAATTCCGGCAGGAAGACCTCGCACCAGGCGTGGGTGGCGCCCGCGCCCCGGAGGCCCGATGGGACGGGCGAATAGAGGTAGCCGGTGACGAACCTGGCGGCGTAACCCAGCCGCCGCAGGCTCTCGACCATCAGCCAGGCGAGGTCGCGGCAGGCGCCCGAGCCCATGGCGGCGGTGTGGGCGGGGCTGCGGGCGTCGCCCTCCGCCCGCTCGGCGTAGTCGAACTGCTCATGGATGCTGGCGTTGATCCGCAGCACGAGGTCGAGCGCCGTCTCGTCGGGCCGCGGGAGGTGACGGCGCAGCCAGTCGAGCAGCAGGCCGTTGGGATCCTCCGTGGCCGGGTCGATGAACGGGTCGAGCACAAGGCGGTCGCAGCGGCCGTAGACGATCGGCATGGCGGTCTGCGGACCGTCGATCCGCGGCGAGAGCGGGGCCGGGAAGCGCTCGATCACCAGTTCGCTGACGATGGAAAGCGCGGTCGCTTCGCCGTGCGGGGCGAGCAGGCATACGCAGTTGCCGAGGGCGTCGTACCGCCAGCGAGTCTCACCGGCGAGGGAGAAGCTGAGCGAGGCGTGGACGATGCGGGTGGCGTGGCTGTCGCGCGGCCGGACCAGCAGCCGTTGCGGCCCGAATTTCACGGGCTTTTCATAGTCGTACCGGGTCTCGTGACGGATGGTCAGACGGGTCATGGCAAGTTCGGAACCCGTCGTGGCGCAGGTCGGTTCCCACCGTGGAGGCAGCCTTGGAACTCGCGGAACATAAACAGAATATCGAGGCCCCGAGGTGATGTGTCGCAACCCGACGACGCCCCCGCAGCGCGACTTGCGCCAAGCGCGCCAACGGGCAAGGGACGGCGCCCTCGAGGAGGGCGCGCCTGGGACCCTTGAGGAGGTGGCCGCGGGGGTCGACGTCTGCCGTCGCTGCGAGCTGTGGCGCGACGCCACCCAGGGGGTGGCCGGCGAGGGTTCCGCGGCGGCGCGGCTGATGTTCGTGGGCGAGCAGCCGGGCGATATCGAGGACCTGGCGGGCCGGCCGTTCGTCGGCCCGGCGGGCCAGGTGCTGGACCGCGCGCTCGCCGAGGCCGGCGTGCCGCGGACCGCGACCTATGTGACCAACGCGGTGAAGCACTTCCGGCATGAACAGCGCGGCAAGCGGCGCATCCACCAGACGCCCACCGCGCGCCACGTGGAGGCCTGCCGCTGGTGGCTGGACGCCGAGCGCCGCATCCTCCGGCCCCGGGTGATCGTGGCCCTGGGCGGCACGGCGGCCCAGGCGGTGTTCGGCAAGGCCACGCCCATCGCCACGAACCGCGGCAAGGCGCTGCAACTGACCGACCAGGCCCAGGGCGTGGTCACCTACCACCCGTCCTACCTGCTGCGCGTGCCCGACGCGGAGGCCAAGGCCCAGGCCTATGCGGCCTTCGTCGAGGATCTGCGATTTGCCTGGAAGCTGGCGGGCTGAGTCCGGAACGATGCGCCGACGGGTCGGTTGAAGCAGCTTGGAACGCAACGGAGGTCGCTATGACCCAACCGACAGCCCAGGTCTCCAAGACCATCGCCGCCCCCGCCAACGACGTCTGGGACGCGCTCATCAAGCCCGAGATCATCAAGACCTACATGTTCGGCGCCGACGTCCAGAGCGACTGGAAGGTCGGCAGCCCGATCAGGATCGAGGGCGAGTACAATGGCAAGGCCTTCCGGGATAAGGGCGAGGTCCGCTCGTTCGAGCCGCAGCGGCGGCTGAGCTATACCCACTGGAGCCAGCAGTCCGGCGAGCCCGACATCCCCGACAACTACCATGTGGTGACCTACGAGCTGGAACCGGCCGGCGACGGCAAGACCAAGGTGACGCTCACCCAGTCGAACCTGAACGGCCAGGTGAAGGAGTCCGACCTCAAGATGCGGCCTGAGTACGAGAAGACCTGGGCCAGCATCCTGGACGGCCTGGAAGAGGCCGTCGCCCACTAGGCCCGCCGGGCGCTCCGTAAGGCCAGCAACCCCAGGCCGATGACGATCATCGACCCGCCCGCGCCCAGGAAGGCGGTGCGGTAGGAGGTGGCGTCCGCCAGCGGGCCGAAGCCCAGCAGCATGACCGTGAGCGCCGTCAGGCCGGCGAAGTTGCGGGTCGCCGCCAGGGTGGCCCGCATCGCGGTCGGAATGGCGTCGTGCAGCCGGGCGTCGAAATTGATGTCGATCACCTTGAAGAGGCCGGCCAGGACCGCGACCAGGGCGACCGTCCAGACCTGGAAGACCGCCGCGGCCACGGCCAGGAGCGCGCCGATGCCGGCGAACAGGGCCAGGAAGCCACGCTCGGGCATGCGCCGGAAGCGATGGGCCGTGGCCGCGCCGGCGCCCTGGGCCGCGCCGACCGCCGCAGCGAGCAGGGCCGCCTGCGAGGCGTCGAACCCGACCCCGCGCCCGAAGACCGGCCAGAAGCCCTCCAGCCCGCCGCCGAAGGCCTGGCTCAGCGCCAGCAGCAGGATGACGCCGGGGATCACGGGATGGCCGGCGGCATAGGCGAAGCCTCGCTTCAGTTGGCCGAGATAGTCCGCCCTGCCCAGCGCCAGGGTCCGCGTCGCCCGGGGCAAGGCCAATGCGGACCCGGCCGCGGCCACGGCGGCGGCGACGCTGGCGATCAGGGCTGCGGAATAGCCGAAGCGCACCGCATAGGCCGCGGCGACGGAGGACAGCAGGATGGCGGCGAAGAGGAAGCCCTGGGCCCGGCCGATCACCCGGGCATAGTCCTCGGCGCGGCCGACCTCGCGCAGTTCGTCATAGACCAGGGCCTCGAAGGTCCCGTTGGTGAAGGCGCTCTTGGCTCCCCACAGCATCAGGCCGACCAGGAAGCCGGCGAAGCCCGGGAACAGCAGCCAGGCGAGGAAGCCCAGGCCGCGGACCAGTTGGGCGCCGCACAGCAGCCAGCGGCGCGAGAAGCGGTCGGCGAGCAGGCCCGAGGGCATCTGCAGCACGAAGGCCGTGGTCGACCAGGCGATCAGGGTGACGGAGACCTGCCAGGGGGTCAGGCCGTGGTCGACGAACATCACAGCATAGAGCGGATAGATCAGCAGGAAGCCGTCGAAGAACTTGAAGGCGCAGGCCGCGGCGAGGAGACGCTGGAGCGGGGCCACGGCCCTAGACCCTTTCCGTTTCAGAGGGAGTCATCTGAAACGGGCAAAAAGGATCTATCTTCAAAAGTTTAGAGCGTGACGGGCGCTTCAACCGGTGTCCACTTGAAGCTGTCACGCTCTAGGCCAGGAAGCCGGCCTCGGCGAAGTCGAGCATCCGCTTCAACAGCGCCTCGATGTCGCCCTCCCGCGTGGCGCCGTCCGACAGGACGTGCAGGCGGTCGAACTCGGCGAAGCGGTTGTTGTGAACCATGCCCAGGCAGAAATGCAGCCGCCAGTAGACGCTCTCGCGCGGCAAGTTGGGGCAGGCGGCGATCAGGGCGTCCGCGAACCGGGCCAGGTGGCTGACGTCCTTGGTCAGGGCGTCGCGCATCTCCTCGGTGCCCTCGCTGCGCGAGCGGATGATGAACTGCACCGAGATGCGCCGGTCGTTCTCGGGCGAGGCCCAGCGCAGGGGGGGAGCGAACAGCGCCTCCAGGATGTCGCGGACCGGCGGCTTGCCCTGATGGCGGTCGGTGGCCTCGTGCAGCATCCGGGCGCGTTCGCGGTTCAGCTCCGCCGTGCGCCGGCGGAAGATCTCGAACAGCAGGGCGTCCTTGGAACCGAAGTGGTAGTTCACCGAGGCGAGGTTGACGCCGGCGTCGGCGGTGATGTCGCGCACCGAGACGTTCTGGAAGCCGTGCAGGGCGAACAGGCGTTCCGCGGCGCAGAAGACCGCCGCCTTGGTGGCGGCCTCATTGGGCTCGGCGATGTCGTTGGCCGGGGCGGCGTCCACGGGCGAATCCTTCACGTGCAGCTCCACCTTAACAGGTGAGACGCGAAGGGCGATGCGACCTTCTCGACGGATTTTGACTGAAACAACGCGATCTTCGGCAAGGAACTGGCCCGGTTGAATGGAATGGCCGCGAAAAGCGACCTGATGATTAGCGCGCCAGCTCCCGCATGGCCTTGTCCAGACCCTCGATGGTCAGCGGAAACATCCGGTCGCCGACCAGCTGCTTCATCACCTCGATCGAGGGGGTGTAGTCCCAGTGCCGCTCGGCGGTCGGGTTCAGCCAGACCATGCTCTCATAGATGTTGGCCACGCGGTCCATCCAGATGGCCCCGGCCTCCTCGTTCCAGTGCTCCACCGAGCCGCCCGGATAGGTGATCTCATAGGGACTCATCGTGGCGTCGCCGACGAAGATCACCTTGTAATCGCTGGAGAACTTGTGGAGCACGTCATAGGTGTTCAGCTTCTCGGCGTGACGGCGCCGGTTGTCCTTCCACACGCTCTCATAGAGGCAGTTGTGGAAGTAGTAGAACTCCATGTTCTTGAACTCGCTCCGCGCCGCGGAGAACAGCTCCTCACAGATGCGGATGTGGCTGTCCATCGAGCCGCCGATGTCGAAGAAGATCAGCACGCTGATCTTGTTGCGGCGCTCGGGACGCATGTTGATATCAAGGTAGCCCTTTTCGGCGGTCCCCTTGATCGTGGCGTTCATGTCGAGTTCTTCGGCGGCGCCCTCGCGGACCCATTTGCGCAGGCGGCGCAGGGCGACCTTGATGTTGCGGGTGCCGAGCTCGACGGAGTCGTCGAGGTTCTTGTATTCGCGCTTGTCCCAGACCTTGACCGCCTTGCCGTGGCGGCCCTTGTCCTGGCCGATGCGGATGCCCTCAGGGTGATAGCCGTTGGCGCCGAACGGCGAGCTGCCGTCGCCCTTCTGGCCGTTCTGACCCTTGCCCTCGCCGTCCCCGTCGCCCTCGTCGCGCTGCTTGCGCATCTGCTCGGCCAGGGCTTCCATCAGCTTGTCGAAGCCGCCCATGGCCTCGATCTGAGCCTTCTCCTCATCGGTGAGGAACTTGTCGGAGATGCGCTTCAGCCACTCGGCGGGGATGTCGGCCACGCCGATCCCATCGACCTTCTCCAGCCCCTTGAACACGTGGCTGAACACCTGGTCGAACTTGTCGAGGTTCTTCTCGTCCTTCACCAGGGCCGAGCGCGACAGGTAGTAGAAGTCGTCGACATTGCGCTCGATGACCACCTTGTCGAGCGCCTCCATGAGCATGAGGTACTCTTTGAGCGTCACGGGCACCTTGGCCTCGCGGAGCTCGGTGAAGAAACGCATGAACATGGGCAGGCTTCCCGAATAGGGGGACGAACAATCGTTTGACTTCGGAAGATGGAGCCCCAGGAGGCCGATGTCCAGCATGCCGTGCGGGCGCGCGAGCCGAGGCGCCGCGGCTCGCGCGCCCGCTTTAGCGCCGCTCGCTGTCCAGCATCGCCATCTGCGAGGCGGCGTAGCGCTCGCCGGCCGCCGCGCCCTTGGGCGCCGCCTGTTCGATCGCCGCCAGATCGGCCGGGGTCAGTTCCAGGGCCAGCGAGCCCAAGGCCTCGGCCAGGCGGTCGCGGCGGCGCGCGCCGACCAGAGGGACGATGTCGTTCCCCTGGGCCAGGACCCAGGCTATGGCGATCTGGGCGACGCTGGCGCCGCGCGCCTCGGCCACCCCGCGCAGGGCCTCCACCAGGGCCAGGTTGCGGTGGAGGTTCTCACCCTGGAAGCGCGGGCTGTGGCCGCGGAAGTCCGAGGCGTCGGCGGCGGCCTTGGTCCAGTGGCCGCTGATCAGGCCGCGCGACAGCACTCCATAGGCGGTGATCCCGATCCCCAACTCGCGGCAGACCGGCAGGATCTCGTCTTCGATCCCCCGCGAGATCAGCGAGTACTCGATCTGCAGGTCGGCGATCGGATGGACCGCCGCGGCCCGGCGCAGGGTGGCCGCGCCCACCTCGGAGAGGCCGATGTGACGGACGTAGCCGGCCTTCACCAGGTCGGCGATGGCGCCTACCGTGTCTTCGATCGGCACGTTGGGATCCAGGCGAGCGGGGCGATAGACGTCGATATGGTCGACGCCCAGGCGCTTGAGGCTGTAGGCCGCGAAGGCCTTCACCGCCTGGGGCCGGGCGTCGTAGCCCAGCCAGGCTCCGTCGGGGCCGCGCTGGGCGCCGAACTTGACGCTGATCGTCACGTCCTCGCGGCGGCGGCCCTTCAGCGCCTCGCCGATCAACAATTCGTTGTGGCCCATGCCATAGAAGTCGCCGGTGTCGAGCAGGGTGACGCCGGCCGCTAGGGCCGCATCGATGGTGGCCAGGCTCTCGGCCCGGTCGGCCGGGCCATACAGGTCCGACATCCCCATGCAGCCGAGGCCCAGGGTCGAGACGGCGGGGCCGGTGGTACCAAGTGTGCGCAGGGTCATGGGTTGCTCCTCATCAGTTGGATCGGCGCGTCTCGCCGCTGACGGTAAGGTGGCGCCCCGGCGATCATCCGATAAGTTGCGGAATTCGGAATGCACTGTGCGAAATGGTGAACAATGGCCCAGCTCGATCTCGGCGACCTCGACGCCTTCGCCGCCATCGCCCGCCACCGCAGCTTCCGCCGCGCCGCCGCGGCGCGTGGCGTCTCCCCCTCCAGCCTCAGCCAGACCCTGCGCGACCTGGAGGCCCGGCTGGGGGTGCGGCTGCTGAACCGCACCACCCGCAGCGTCGCGCCCACCGAGGCCGGGCAAAGATTGCTGGACCGCCTATCGCCGGCCTTGGCCGACATCGCCGCGGCCGTGGACCAGGTGACCGCCGCCCCAGGCCATCCGGCTGGCACGGTGCGGATCAACGCCCCCGAGCCTGCCGTGGAGCTGGTCCTGGCCCCCATGGTCGCGCCGTTCCTGGCCGCCCATCCGCAGGTGCGCCTGGAGATCGTCGCCCAGACCTCGTTCATCGACATCGTCGCCGAGGGCTTCGACGCCGGCGTGCGCTGGGACGAGAGCCTGGCCCGCGACATGATCGCCGTGTCGCTGGGTCCGCCGCAGCGCTTCACGGTGGTGGCCGCGCCCGAGGTGGTCGCCCGATATGGCCGACCCGAGGTTCCCGGCGACATGCTGGGCAAGCCCTGCATCCGCCAGCGCTTCCCCGGCGGGGTCGATGTGGCCTGGGAGTTCGAGCGGGACGGGGAGGTGGTGCGGATCGAGCCGGAGGGACCGCTGGTCTCCACCAGCATCCCGGTGCAGATGCGCGCGGCCCTGGAGGGCGTCGGCTTCTGGTCGACCTTCGAGGGCTATGTCCGCGAGCATGTCGCCGAGGGTCGGCTGGTGGCGGTGCTGGAGGACTGGCAAGAGAGCTTTCCCGGCCCCTTCCTCTACTATCCCAGTCGCCGGCAGATGCCCTCGGCCCTGAGGGCCTTCATCGACTTCGTGAAGGTCTGGAAGGCGGCCCCGACCTAGGCCGGCATCTCGCGCAGCTTGCGCCAGACGGTCATGCGCGAGACGCCCAGGCGCCGCGCGATCTCCACCGGCCCGACGCCGGCGGCCTGCAGGGCGCGGATGTCGTCGGCGGGGGCGCCGCGGCGGCGGCGATCGATCCAGGGCGGCTCCACCGAGGCCACGGCCTGAAGCGCCGCGTGCAGGGCCCGGCCGCCCTCGCCCTCTGAGGAGATGCTGGACTCGACCACGAACAGGTGGGCGCCGCGGTCCTCGAGCCGGCCCAGGACTTCGAGCAGTCCGCGGCTGGAGGCCGCCAGGTGGTTTAGGCGCGTGACCACCAACTGGTCGCCCGCGCCGATGAAGTCGAGGATCGACGTCAGCACCGCGGAGTCGTCGGCCATCGGGCCCGTAGGCTCCTCGGCCCGGACCACATGGCACCCCAGTTCCTTCAGTACCGCCGTGTCGTCCGACGATCGCGCGTCGCGCAGCCGTACATACCCGATCTTCAACATCCCACCGTCGCCCGTGTCAGCTCTGCGATGATTGAGCCGAAGGTCGCAAACCCGGTCCCCGGCGTCAAAGACAGCTATGTTAAATCGAAGCAATATTTCTTAGGTTGCCAGGGTTTGGTGAGAAATTCTGGCAAGTCTGAGGCGCCCCCGCGTGCCTAGGAGGCCGAACCTTGCGCGGGCCGGCGTAGGATGAATTCGCGATCCGTGGTCGAACCGACCTGGAAACCGTATTCGCCCGCGCGGACAAAACCGTGCCGCTCGTAGAATCGCTGCGCGCCGTGGTTCTCCGACCAGACCCCGATCCACAGGTCGCGCGGGCCATCGGCCAGCAGCCAGTCGACGGCCTGTGCGAACAACCGACGTCCGGTCCCGCCGTTCTGCCAGGACTTCAGCAGATAGAGGCGTTTCAGCTCGCCGCAGGCGGGTGTGACCTCGGGGTGAGGTAGGGTGCAGGGTCCGACCAGCGCATGGCCCACGACATCGCCGTCGACCTCGACCAGCCAGGTGGCCTTGGCGGGATCGGCCAGGTCGGCGCGGGCCCGCTCCACGTCGTAGACCTCGGCGAGGAAGACGGCCAGTTCGTCGGCCGGATAGAGGTGGCCGAACGTCTCGCTGAAGGTGCCGGCGCCGATGGCCGCGACAATCTCGGCCTCGTCGGGACGGGCGCGGCGGATTATGGGTTCCTGCATGCTGCTCGCTTCGATCTGCGGGGAAGGATGAGTCGCCGATGACCGTTGGGCTGTACACCCATCTCGACATGCTCGACCACCGTCCGGGCGAAGGCCATTACGAGCGGCCCGAACGGCTGAGCGCGGTGGTCGGCGCTTTGGACGACGCCAGCGACCTTCATCTGGACCGCCGCGAGGCCCCGCTGGTGGAAGCCGCCGACCTCGCCCGGGTGCATCTGGCCGACTATGTGGACGCCATCGTCGCCTCGGCGCCGACCACCGGGCGGTTGATGCTGGATGGCGACACCTTCATGTCCCCCGGCAGCCTGGCGGCGGCGCGACGCGCGGCCGGCGCGGTGGCCAGCGCCGTGCGTGACGTGGCCGCCGGGGACCTGCAGCGCGCCTTCTGCGCCGTACGCCCGCCCGGCCACCACGCCGAGCCGCACCTGCCCATGGGCTTCTGCATCTTCTCCAACGTGGCGGTCGCCGCGCGGGTGGCCCAGGCCGCGGGCCTGAAGCGCGTGGCGGTGGTCGATTTCGACGTCCACCACGGCAACGGCACCCAGGCCGCGCTCGGCGGCGTGGAGGACACCTTCTTCGTCTCCGTCCAGCAGTGGCCCATGTGGCCCGGCACCGGTCACCCGTCGGAGGCCGTTCCCGGCAATATCCGCAACGCCGTGGTGCCGCCCGGCGCCTCGCGGGAGGCCTGGCGCCAACAGTTCGAGGGCCTGATGACCCATGTGGACGCCTTCGCCCCGGACCTGATTCTGGTCTCCGCCGGCTTCGACGCCCACGCCCGCGACCCGATCGGCGACTCGACCCAGAACCTGGAGGCCGAGGATTTCGATTGGGCCACCAGGGCCATAGTCTCAGTCGCCAACGCCCACGCGAAAGGCCGGGTTGTGTCCTCGCTCGAGGGCGGCTACGACCTTGAGGCTCTGGGCCGCTCTGCGCTCGCGCATGTTCGGGCCTTGTCTTTGGGGTGAAGGGCGGAGCCGGGTCGCGCATTGCGCGGACAAGGGCTTTCAGATGACATGGCCGACGCTTTGACCGCCGACCCTCGATCCCTGCCCGCGAAACGCCCCGGCGCCATCATCCTGGCCCGCCACGGCGAACCCGCCCTGTCGCGCGATGTGGTCCTGACGGCCGGCGGCTACCGCGACTTCTGGGCCAAGTACGAGGAAATGGGCCTGCGTCCGGGCCAGACGCCGCCGACGGTGCTGATGGACCAGATCGCCTCCGCCGGGGCGGTGATCTCCTCGGTGCGCACCCGCTCGATCGAGAGCGCGATCGCCCTCTGCCGTGGCCGCGACTTCGTCCGCGACGAGATGTTCGTCGAAGCCCCCCTGCCGCCGCCCAACTGGCCGGGCTTCGTCAAGCTCGCCCCCAGGACCTGGGGCTTCCTCGCGCGCTTCTGGTGGTGGTTCTTCGATCACCATGAGGGCGGCGAGACCCGTCGCCAGGCCGAGGCTCGCGCCGATGAGGCCGCCTCGCGGATCGAGGCCCTGGCCGCCGACGGCGGCGACGTGGTGGTGCTGGCCCACGGCTTCTTCAATTTCATGGTCGGCCGCGCTCTGCGCCGGCGGGGCTGGAAGATGACCGCCAACCAGGGCTGGAAGTACTGGTCGACCCGGCGTTACGAGCGCCCCTGAGATCATCGTCGTTGCGGGGTTCCTCCGCCCTTACTAGGTTGCAGAGTTCCTCAAGGGATTTGGAATGGCCGAAGCCGCCGACATCGATGGGCTATCGTTCGAGCAGGCGCTCGCCGAGCTGGAGCGGATCGTCGGCCAGCTGGAGTCCGGCCAGGCGCCGCTCGAGGAGTCGGTGAAGCTCTACGAGCGCGGCGCGGCCCTGAAGGCCCATTGCGAGAAGCGGCTGGAGGCCGCGCGGCTGCAGGTCGAGAAGATCGTGGTGGGCGCGGGCGGTCAGGCGAGCGTCGAACCGGCCGAGTTCAACTAGGATGTCCCTGGCCCAACGCGTGGCCGAGGCGGCGGATCTCGTCACCGTGGCGTTGGACGAGCTGCTGCCCCGCGCCGAGGGGCCGGAATCGCGGCTGACCGAGGCCATGCGCTATGCGGCGCTGGGGCCTGGCAAGCGGCTGCGCACCTATTTCGCCATAGAGACCGGCAAGATGTTCGACCTGGCCGACCGGCCGGTGCTGCGCGCGGCCTGCGCCCTGGAATGCGTCCAGGCCTACAGCCTGATCCATGACGACCTGCCGGCCATGGACGACGACGACATACGCCGCGGCCGGCCGACCGTGCACAAGGCCTATGACGAGGCCACCGCCATCCTGGCCGGCGACGCCCTGCAGACCGTGGCCTTCGAGATCCTGGCCCATCCGGACACCCACAAGGACGGCAATGTCCGCGCCGAGATGGTGCTGAAGCTCGCCCAGGCGGCGGGCGCGCGCGGCATGTGCGGCGGCCAGATGATCGACATGCTGGGGGTGCGCGACGACCTGGGCGCCGTGGCCCGGATGCAGCGTCTGAAGACCGGCGCCCTGATCGCCGTGGCCTTCGAGCTGCCGCTGATCATGGCCCATTCCGGGGACGGCGAACGCCACGCCCTGATGGCCTTCGCCCAGGACCTGGGCCTGGCCTACCAGATTGTCGACGACCTGCTGGACGCCGAGGGCGAGAGCGCCACCCTGGGCAAGAAGGCCGGCAAGGACGCGGCCATGGGCAAGGCCAACTACGTGACCCTGCTGGGCGCCGAGGCGGCCCGCGAACGCCTGACCCTGTTGGCCGAACAGACCAAAGCGCACCTCGACCCCTTCGGTCCGCGGGCCGAATTCCTGCGGGCCAGCGTGGATTTCGTGCTAGAGCGCCGAAACTGATTTCATTGCAGCGTCTCCTGTAAAACATGCCGCCAGTCACGCCTCTGCTCGACAAGGTCTCGTTCCCCAAGGACACTCGCGGGTTCAACGCGGCCGAGCTTCGGCAACTCGCAGACGAGCTGCGCGCCGAGATGATCGACGCCGTCTCACAGACCGGCGGCCACTTCGGCGCGGGCCTGGGGGTGGTCGAGCTGACCGTCGCCCTGCACCACGTTTATGAGACCCCGGAAGACATCCTGATCTGGGATGTCGGCCACCAGGCCTATCCGCACAAGATCCTCACCGGTCGCCGCGATCGCATCCGCACCCTGCGCCAAGGCGGGGGGCTGTCGGGCTTCACCCGGCGCAGCGAGAGCGAATACGACCCCTTCGGCGCGGCCCACGCGGCCACCTCGATCTCCGCGGCGCTGGGCTTCTGCGCGGCTCGCGACGCGCACGGCAAGCACAACAGCGTCGTGGCC
The DNA here is from genome assembly GCF_030697925.1 of Phenylobacterium sp. GTDB lineage: Bacteria > Pseudomonadota > Alphaproteobacteria > Caulobacterales > Caulobacteraceae > Phenylobacterium. Next base: position 57,110 of record NZ_JAUYOJ010000185.1, read on the forward strand.
GTGATCGGCGACGGCTCGATGAGCGCGGGCATGGCCTATGAGGCCATGAACAACGCCTGCGAGACCACGGGCCAGCTCACCGTCATCCTCAACGACAACGACATGTCCATCGCCCCGCCGGTGGGCGGCATGAGCGCCTACCTGGCCCGCGTGGTCTCCGGCGGCGGCTACCAGTCGCTGCGCAATCTCGGCAAGTCGGTGGCCAAGGTGCTGCCGCGCCCCATGCGCGAGGCCGCCCGCAAGGCCGAGGAATACGCCCGCGGCATGGTCACGGGCGGCACCCTGTTCGAGGAGCTGGGCTTCTACTATGTCGGCCCCATCGACGGGCACGACCTGGACGCCCTGGTGCCGATCCTTAAGAACGTGCGGGAAATCAAGGACAAGCCGGTCCTGGTCCACGTGGTGACCCAGAAGGGCAAGGGTTACGCCCCCGCCGAGAGCGCCGACGACAAGCTGCATGCGGTGGTCAAGTTCGACGTGGTCACCGGCCTGCAGGCCAAGGCCGTCCCGGTCGCGCCGCACTACACCAAGGTCTTCGCCCAGGAGCTGATCAAGCAGGCCGAGCGCGACGACAAGATCGTGGCCATCACCGCGGCGATGGATTCCGGCACCGGCCTCGACCTGTTCGCCAAGCGCTTCCCCGACCGCACCTTCGACGTGGGCATCGCCGAGCAGCATGCGGTGACTTTCGCCGCGGGCCTCGCCGCCGACGGCATGAAGCCGTTTTGCGCCATCTATTCGACCTTCCTGCAGCGCGGTTACGACCAGGTGGTCCACGACGTGGCCATCCAGCGCCTGCCGGTGCGCTTCGCCATGGACCGGGCCGGACTGGTCGGGGCCGACGGCGCGACCCACGCGGGCTCCTTCGACATCGGCTTCATGGGCGCGCTTCCGGGCATGATCCTGATGGCCGCCGCCGACGAGGTGGAGCTGGCCCGGATGGTCGCCACCGCCGCTGTCATCGACGACCGGCCGAGCGCCTTCCGCTATCCGCGCGGCGAGGGCCTGGGACTAGCCCTGCCAGAGATCGCCGAGCCCCTGGAGATCGGCAAGGGCCGCATCGTCCGCGAGGGCACGGCGGTCGCCATCATCTCCTTCGGCGCCCGCCTGGCCGAAAGCCTCAAGGCCGCCGACCTGCTGGCCGCGCGCGGCCTGTCGGCCACGGTCTGCGACGCCCGTTTCGCCAAGCCCCTGGATATCGAGCTGATCCTGCGCCTGGCGCGGGAACATGAGGCCCTGATCACGGTCGAGGAAGGCGCCATGGGCGGCTTCGGCGCCTTCGTGCTTCAGGCCCTGGCCGAGCACGGCGCCCTGGACCGCGGCCTCAAGGTCCGCACGCTCAACCTGCCCGACGTCTTCCAGGACCACGACAAGCCCGACGCCATGTACGCCGAGGCCGGCCTCGACGCCGAGGGCATCGTCCGCGGCGCGCTCGCCGCGCTGGGCGTCGACAACGTCTCCGCCGCGGGCCGACGGGCCTAGCTACTTACAAGCGCCGAAGAACTTGCGCACCGCGCCCTTGGGCGCGGGCGGCGGGCTGATCGTCTCGCCCAGCGCGGTCACCGTGACCAGACCGGTCTTCCTGAACGCCGCCGCCATGGGCGCGAGTGTCGAGAACTCGGCGCCTGCAAGGGCGCCGCCGCGCAGGGGCTCGGCCCTGCCACGCAAGGTGACGGCAGCGGCCTCCGAGGCGACCGTCACGCTGGCGGGCTGGGGCGAGTTCACCGGCTTGTGGATCACGACGCCCAGTTCGACCTGGCCAGATTTGCGAACGCAGGTGAAGGCCAGCGGCTGGTCGTCGGTCTGTGGCGTCCCATAGCGCAACCATGCGTCAGCCTCCTTCGGCGTATCGACGCTCCAGACGCGGGTGTCCTGGGCCTGGGCGGCGGTGGCTGTGAGGGCGGAGATCAGGATCGTCGCGAGCTTCATGCGGCGAAGCTAGCACCGCGTCCGGGGCCGCATCTAGGCGGCGCGGCAGGTGGCGAGGAAGTTGCGGACCACCTGGCGCTCGTTGGCCCGGACCGGCAACTTGGCGCTCGAGCCGTCGCCGCCGATCGAGAGGTCGCCAGTTCTTGCGAAGTTCGCCAGGGTGGGGTTGGTGGCCGGGGTCTGAGCCTCGATCAGCGCCTCGCCCTCGGCCATGGCCGGGACGATCTGGCCGGGCAGGCGGGTGGTGCGGTCGTTCGACTTGAGCTCGATGGCGTGGGCCGGGCGGTTCTCCGGCGCCGCCACGGTGACCATGACCTCGCCCGAGCGGGCCTGGCAGGTCATCATCAGCAGCAGGTTGTCGCTGTCGGGCTCGCCGAAGGCCAGTTTCGCGCCCTCACCCTCGGCGTGATTCAGCGACCAGGCCATGGTCGCGGCGGTCGGCGACCCGGCCTGTTGGGCGCAAGCGGCCAGTAGGCAGAAAAGTCCCAGTCCGGCGATCGTACGGCGACGCATGACGACGCTCCCTTTGCATAGGAAACGTCGCCCCGAACCGAAACGATCCGTTTCGGGGTCAGAACGGGGTGAAACGCTCGATCAGGGACTGCCCCGCCGGGGTCTTCTGCACGCGGCTGATGTCGCCGCGGCCGCCGTAGCTGATGCGGGCTTCGGCGATCTGGGTGTGGCGGATGGTGTTGGCGGAGGTGATGTCCTCCGGCCGCACGATCCCGGCGACGGTGAGCTGGCGCAGCTCGGCGTTGGTGCGCACCTCCTGGGTGCCCTGAATCACCATGTTGCCGTTGGGCAGGACATTGGTCACCACCGCGGCCACCGTCAGGGAGATCTTCTCCGAGCGGGTCACCGCCCCGGTCCCCTGGTTGTTGGTGGTGGAGTTGGTGTTGATGGCGTTGGCCGGGTCGAAGCCGCCCGGCAGGAACCGGCCGAGGCTCGATTCCAGGCCCAGGAGGTTGTCCACCCCGGCGCTCATGCCCGAGGTCCGCGAGCTGTTCGAGGCATTGGAGGTCTGGGCCGAGTCGTTGATGTCGATCTGGACGGTCAGGATGTCGCCCACGCGGTTGGCCCGCTGGTCGATGAAGAAGGCGCGGGCCCCTGTGCGCCACAGGGAGTTGGCCGAGGCCGCCTGGGGCATGGGTTGGGTGGCCGAGACGAAGGTCGGCTGCTCGCGTCCGACCAGCTGCGAGGGATAGCCGACCGGGGCGAGCTCGGGGCCTTTCACGGCCTCCACCACGGTGGAGCAGGCGGCCAGCGGGGCCAGGGCGATGAGGGCGAGGACGGGAAGGCGCATGGGATGAAGGCTCACTAGCGAAGCGCGATTTGGGTGCGGCGGGCGGAGCGAAGCTGGTCGGCGGCGGGGCCGACGAGCGCCTGGCCGGGCCCGCTGGCCACGGCCTGGATCATCTTCTTGGAGGTGGTGTTCTGGACGCTCAGGGCCTCGCCCTGACTGGCGGCGGTCATCGCCTTGCCCTGCAGGGCCAGCGAGACGCCGTCGTTCTCGTAGAGCACGGTGATCAGCTCGCCGGCCTTGATCACCAGTGGCGCGGAGACGTCGCGGGCGGAGACCGCCGCCCCGGCCCGCAGGGGGCGCTTGGCGGCCAGGCCGATGATCGCCTCGGCGTCGCTGGGCGCGTCGTTGGGAGCCGCCGCGGCCTTGCCCCAGACCAGGTCCTGCGGCTGGACGATCTCGCCGGCCGAGAGGCTGCGGGCATAGGTCAGGACCTCGATATTGCCGCGGGCGGCCGAAGCCGTCGCGCCGGGCGAGCCGCCGCGGACCACGATGCGGCGGATGCCCTCGGCGTTGGCCCAGGCCAGGCCGTTGCGCCGGGCCAGGCCCTGCACAGCCCCGGCGTCCAGCACCGTGGAGGCGCCGGGCTTGGCCGCGACCTGGACCTTGCCAGCCGCGCCGGCGTCTTCGAACAGGTCGCCCAGCGTGACCATGCCGTCGTCGTCCAGGACCTCGGCCCTCAAGGTGACGCTGGTGGCGGCGAGGGCCGGGCCGGCGATCAGCCAGGCGACGGAGGCGGCGATGAGCAGGGCGCGGGTCATGATCAGGACCGGATGTTGCTGGCGGTGCGCAGCATTTCGTCGGCCGAGGTGATGACCTTGGAGTTCATCTCATAGGCGCGCTGGGCGACGATCAGGGCGGTGATCTCGCTCACCGCGTCGACATTGGAGGCTTCCGTGTAGCCCTGGCTGAGCGTGCCGATGCCGTCATTGCCCGGCGTGCCGGTGGTGGCCGCGCCCGAGGCGGCGGTCTCCAACAGCAGGTTGTCGCCGATGGCGTCCAGGCCGCCCTCGTTGACGAAGGTGGCGAGCTCGATATTGCCGATCACCTCCGGCTCGGTCTGGCCGGCGCGGATCGCCTGGACCTGGCCGCTCTTGGAGATCGCGATGTCGGTGGCGTCGCCGGGGATCGTGATGGCCGGCTGGATCAGGTAGCCGTCCTCGGTCACCAGCTGGCCCTGGTCGTTGGTCGAGAGGTTGCCGGCCCGCGTGTAGGCGGTCTCGCCCGCCGGCATCAGCACCTGGAAATAGCCGCGGCCGGAGATGGCGATGTCGAGCTTGTTGCCCGTCGCGGTCATCGTGCCCTGCTCGGTGATCCGGTAGACGGAGCCGGCCTTCACGCCGCCGCCGACCTGCACCCCGGTGGGCACGACATTGCCCTGGTCGGAGGACTGGGCGCCGGCCCGTTCCAGGGTCTGGTAGAGCAGGTCCTGGAACTCCGCGCGCTGCTTCTTGAAGCCCACGGTGTTCATGTTGGCGATGTTGTTGGAGATGACCTCAACATTCAGCTGTTGGGCGGCCATGCCGGTGGCGGCGGTGCGAAGCGCTTGCATCGACTAGACCTTCTTTAGTTCAGCTTGCCCATCCGCTCGATCGAGCGGCGGGAGAGTTCAGCATTGGCGTCCATCATCTTGGCCATCGACTCATAGGCCCGGGTGACCTCGATCATCCGGGTGATCTCGGTGATCGGCTTGACGTTCGAGCCCTCCAGCATGCCCTGACGGACGCGGGCGTCCGGGGCGGCCTGGGGCTGGTCGTTGGAGGTGTTGCGGTAGAGGTTGTCGCCGACCTTCTCGAGCACCGAGAGCTGGTCGAAGCGGGCCACGCCCACCTTGCCGACGATCTCCTCGCCCTGGCTGACGGTGCCGTCGGGGGCGATGGTGACAGCCCCCTTTTTCGGATCGATCACCAGCTCGCCGCCGTCGCCGAGCACGGCCAGGCCGTCCTGGGTGACCAGCTTGCCGGCCTCGTCCAGGCGGAAGCGGCCATCGCGGGTGTACTGCTCGCCCTCGGCGGTGGAGACCTTGAAGAACCCGTCGCCCTCGACGCCCAGGTCGAAGGTCCCGCCGGTCATCCGCAGGGTCCCTTGGCGGAAGTCGCGGCCCACGCCGCGGTCAAGAACGAACTTCACCGGACGGGGACCTTGCGCGGTCACCGCCGGCGACATGGGTTCGGTTTCCACCAGCAGGCTCTCGACCTTGAAACCGGTGGTGTCGGCGTTGGCGATATTGTTGGCCACGATGTCCATTTCGCGGCGCAGCGTCATCTGCCGCGACAGTCCGACGTAGAGGGCGTTATCCATCGAAAGCGGGCCTTAACCTGCGTCACTTTTCCCAGCCATCCCGCTGCAAACTTCGGGCCAACCCGAAACATCAGCAATTTCAATAAGAAACAAAGTTAACGCGGGCCGATCGGCGGATTCTGCCGGGCAGGATTCGTGGCGCGTTAACACCAGTTAAAAACCGATCCTTAACCATGGTCGGGCGATGAGACGGGGATAAGATTCTAAGGAGCGCGCACGCGTGGCCAAGGACAAGGTCAAGGAAGCCCCCGAAGGGGACGTCGCCGAGGGCGAAGAAGGCGAAGGCGCGCCTGCCAAGAAGAAGATCCCGCTCAAGTTCCTGATCATCGGCGGCGTGGCCGCCGTGCTGGTCCTGGGCGGCGGCGGGACCGCCGGTTTCATGCTGCTCAAGCCCAAGCCGGACGAGGCGCACGCGGGCAAGGAAAAGAAGAAAGAGAAAGAAAAGAAGGGCGACAAGAAGGAAGGCGAGAAGCTCGCGGGCGAGGTCCGCGAAGGACCCGACGGCATCCTGTTCTACACCATGCCCAATGTGGTGGTGAACATGCAGACCGCCGACGGCCGCGCCACCTTCCTGAAGCTGAAGCTCACCCTGGAAGTGCCCGACCAGGAGACGGTCGACCTGCTGGAGCCGAACATGCCCAGGCTGCAGGACATGTTCCAGACCTTCCTGCGCGAGCTGCGCCCCGAGGATCTGCAGGGGTCCCAAGGGTCCTACCAGCTACGCATGGAGATCCAACGTCGGGTGAACCTGGTGATCGCGCCGTCGAAGGTGAACGCCGTCCTGATCGAGGAGATGCTGATCAACTAGGCCCCGCAGGCCTGGTCGACGCGCAACCATGGACGAAGAACCGCAAATCATCGGGGGCATGCAGGGCGGGATAAACCCCGACGATCCCTCGACATGGGAGAACCCCGACGCCCAGGTCGAAGGCCTGATCGGCGCCGAGCGGATCCTGAACCAGGACGAGATAGACAGCCTGCTGGGCTTCGACCTCTCCGACGAGGAGGCCGCCGAGCGATCGGGCATCCGGGCGATCATCAACTCGGCCCTGGTCTCCTACGAGCGCCTGCCGATGCTGGAGATCGTCTTCGACCGCCTGGTGCGGTTGATGACGACCAGCCTGCGGAACTTCACCTCCGACAACGTCGAGGTCAGCCTCGACAACATCTCGTCGATCCGCTTCGGCGACTACCTGAACTCGATCCCGCTGCCGGCCATCCTCTCGGTGTTCAAGGCCGAGGAGCTGGAGAACTACGGCCTGCTGACGGTCGACTCCAACCTGATCTATTCGATCGTCGACGTGCTGCTCGGCGGCCGTCGCGGCACCGCGGCCATGCGCATCGAGGGCCGCCCCTACACCACCATCGAGCGCGTGCTGGTCCAGCGGATGGTCGAGGTCGTCCTGGCCGACGCCAAGCAGGCCTTCGAGCCCCTGACCCCGGTGACCTTCACCCTCGATCGCCTCGAGACCAACCCGCGTTTCGCCGCCATCGCCCGGCCCGCAAACGCCGCCATCCTGGTGAAGCTGCGGATCGACATGGAAGACCGGGGCGGGCGCATCGAGCTGCTGCTGCCCTACGCCACACTCGAGCCCATCCGGAAGATGCTGCTTCAGCAGTTCATGGGCGAGAAGTTCGGCCGCGACAACATCTGGGAAGGCCACCTGGCCACCGAACTCTGGACCACCCAGATGGAGGTCCGCGCCGTGCTCGACGAACAGCAGCTCAGCCTGCGCGAGGTCCTCGATTTCAAGGTCGGCGACACCCTCATGCTGAACGCCACGCCCGACAGCCAGATCGAGCTGCGCGCCGGTTCGATCCCCCTGACCCGCGGCCGCATGGGCCGCCGCAACCATCACATCGCCGTCCGCGTCGACAGTCCGCTGTCGCCCCACGCCAAAAAAGCCATCTCGAGGGTCAAATGAGCATCATCGCCATCGGCATGAACCTGATGCTGGCCGGTCTGCTGACCGCGGCCCTGTTGATGGGCTATCGGCTCAACGGCCGCCTGAAGGCCCTGCGCGACAGCCATGACGGCTTCGCCAAGGCCGTAGGCGAGCTGGACGCCGCCGCCGCCCGCGCCGAGCAGGGCCTGGCCGACCTGCGCGCCGCCACCGACGAGGCGCACGACGCGCTGGCCGACCGCATCGCCAAGGCCCGCGAGCTGACCGCCAAGCTGGACCGCCAGCTCCAGGCCGCCCCGCAGGCATCGGCTCGCGTCGAGCCGATGCGCGGCCGCGAGCGCGACCGCGAGGACCTGGAACTGGGCGATGTGGAGCGCGTCACCCACCGGCTGGGGTCGCTGCTCTCCGCCGCGCGCGAGCCGCGGCCCGAACGCGCCGCCCGCCGTGAGCTGGCGCCGGCGCGCGAACGCCCCCGCTTCGACGACGATCTGTTCGACACGGACAACGAGCCGATGCGCGCCGGAGGCCGTCGATGAGGAACATGCCCCGCATCCTGCCCCTGATCGGCGTCGCCATCGCCGGCGTGATGGGAATCAACGCGCTGGCGGGCGCCGAGTCGCTGCCGGACCTGGTGTCCGGCGCGCGCGCCTTCGCGGAAGAAGCCGCCAAGGGTCCCAAGGAAAAGCCGTCGAAAGACGAGATGAAGGCCGAGACCGGCCTGGCCAAGGACGCCGCGGGCAAGGTGGCCCTGCCGCCCGCCGCCAAGCCCCCGGCCGTCTGCGCGCCCACCGCCGCGGAGCTGGCCAAGGAGGCCGGCCTCTCGCCCGCCGAGCTGCAGGTGCTGCAAAGCCTGGGCGCGCGCCGCGGCCAGCTGGACAAGCGCGAGCAGGAATTCGACGTGCAGCTGGCCCTGATGGCCGCCGCCGAGGCCAAGCTCGACGCCAAGATGAAGGCCCTGACCGGACTGAAGGGCGACATCCAGGGCCTGATGGTCCAGGCCAACGGCAAGGAGCAGGCCGAGATCGACCGCCTGGTGAAGGTGTTCGAGACCATGAAGGCCAAGGACGCCGCGCCCCGCCTTGTGGGGCTAGACGACGCCGTGCGCGTGCCCATCGCCGCCAAGATGAAGGAGCGCTCGCTGGCGCCCATCCTGGCCGCCATGCCGCCGGCCGAGGCGCGCAAGCTGACCGAACTGCTGGCCCGCCGCTTCAGCGACGTGAAGAAGGTGGCCGAGGCCGCCAACGCCACCGCCGACGCGGCCGCCGCCAAGGCGCCCGCCAAGCCCGTCGCCCAGGCCGCGGCTCCCAAGGCCACCGCGCCGGCGCCCAAGGCCGGATAGGGCCGTGGGTCTGCGCCACGCCCTTCGCTCGACGGTGGCGGCGATCGCCATCGCGGGCGTCGTCGCGCCTCCGGGCCTGGCGGCGCCGGCCAAGGCCGTGGCTCCGCGCGGGCCGCTGGACGTGCACGTGGCCCAGGCGCGGGACTTTTCGCGCATCGAGTTCCACTGGTCGGGCGGCGCCCGCGCGGTCAGCCGCCGCGACGGCCAGAAGCTGATCCTCAAGTTCAACCGTGACGCCAATCCGGACATCGCCCGCCTGCGGGTCGATCCGCCGCGCTGGCTGAAGACCGCCGAGGCCAGGCGCTCGGCCGGCGGCGGCTTGGAGCTTGTGCTGACCCTGGCCGACAACGCCGACGCCAAGGTCGGCGTCGACGGCGGCGCCACCTACGTCAACCTGTTCGAGAAGCCGCCCGCCCCGGTGGCCGAGGCCGCCCCGGCCGAGGTCGCGCAGGCCGAGGCCCCACCCGAGCCGCCCCGCGCCAACCCGGTCCCGGCCGGCGGCGTGGTCCGCATGGAGGCCAAGGTCGCCAACGGCCAGGTGAGCTTCAGCTTCCCCTGGGCCAATCCCAACGGCGCGGCCGTGTTCCGCCGCGGCGACGCCATCTGGGTGGTGTTCGACGCCCCGGCCAAGCTGGACGTCTCCAGCGCCCCGCGCGGCCTGCGCCACTTCACCGGCATGCAGGCCATGACCGGGACCAGCTATTCGGCGGTGCGCATCGCCACCCCGGCTTCCACCCCGTTCTTCGCCGCCAGCCAGGGCGCGGTCTGGACCGTCACGCTCGGTCCCGGCGCTCAGGGTCAGCAGGCCAGCCTGGTGCGTATCGCCCGCGACCAGGCCGGCGGCCCCGCGGGCCTGAAGGCCGCGGTGGCCGGGATCACCGGGACCTTGGTGGTGTCCGATCCCGTCGTCGGCGACAGCCTGCAGGTCGTGACCGCGCTCGGCCCCGCCAAGGGGCTGCCCTCGCGCCGCGAGTTCGTGCAGATGGCCCTGCTGCCTTCGGCCCAGGGCCTGGCGGTGGAATCTTACGTCGAGGACCTGTCGGTCAGCCGCAGCGGCGACCTGGTCCATATCGGCCGTCCCCAGGGCCTGGCCCTGTCGCCGGCCGCGGCCGGGGCCGAGCGGGTCGAGTCCGTGATGGGCGCTCCACAGCAGGCCAGCATGCCCGGCCTGATCGACGCCACCTGGAGCAAGACCGGTTCCGGCGGCTTCCTGGCCCGCTACAACGCCCTGCTCTCAGCCTCCAACGAGGAGGCTGCCAAGGGCACGGACGCCCCATTGGCCGCGCGCATGGCGCTCGCTCGGTTCCTGGTCGGCTCGGAGCTGTCGTTCGAGGCCATCGGGGTGCTCAACGACGCGGTGCGCCGCCATCCGGCCCTGGCCGACGATCCCGAGTTCCGCGGCCTGCGCGGCATCGCCCGGGTCATGGCGCGGCGCTACAAGGAAGCCCAGGCCGACTTCTCCGCCCCGATCCTGTCCGACGATCCCTCCAGCGCGCTCTGGCGCTCCTATATCGCCACCCAGCTCGCCCAGTGGCCGGAGGCGCGCGCCCAGTTCGCCGCCGGCGCCGAGGCCTTCAACCAGTTCTCGCCCACCTGGAAGGCGCGCTTCGCCCGCTCCGACGCCCAGGCCGCGCTGCAGCTCGGCGACCTCAACGGCGCGGAGGGCCGCGTCCGGCTGGCCCTGATGGACAAGACCGAACCGCTGGAGGAACTTGCCACCCGCCTGGTCCAGGCCCAGGTGGTCGAGGCGCTCGGCCACACCGACCGCGCCCTGCGGATTTACGCGGCCGTCGCCGGCGCGCCGATCGAGAGCCTGTCGGCGCCGGCCCTGCTGCACGCCACCCAGATCCGCCTCGACACCGGCAAGATCACCCCGCTGCAGGCGGCCAACGTGTTCGACGGCCTGCGCTACCGCTGGCGCGGCGACGCCACGGAGCTGGAGACCATTCGCGCACTCGGTCAGCTCTATCTGAACCAGGGTCGCTATCGCGAGGCGCTGGAGGCGCTGCGCTCGGCCGGCCAGCGGCTGCCCGATCTGCCGGCCGCCCTGCAGCTGCAGTCCGACCTGGCCGCGGCCTTCCGCGCCCTGTTCCTGGACGGCGCCGCCGACGGGCTGGAGCCGATTCAGGCCCTGGCCCTGTTCTTCGACTTCAAGGAGCTGACGCCGCTGGGCGCCGACGGCGACCTGATGGTCCGCAAGCTGGTCCGCCGGTTGGTCGACGTCGACCTGCTGGACCAGGCCGCCCAACTGCTTTCCTATCAGGCCGAGAACCGCCTGGACGGCGTGCCGCGCGCCCAGGTGGCCACCGACCTCGCCCTCATTTACCTGATGGATCGCAAGCCCGAGAAGGCCATGCAGGCCATCAACGGCTCGCGCACCACCATCCTGCCGACCTCGCTCAACAACGAGCGCCGCCTGATGGAAGCTCGCGCCCTGTTGGGCCTGGGCCGTCTCGACCACGCCCTGGAGGTGATCGAGCGCGACGCCTCGCGCGAGGCCAGCGATCTCCGCGCCGAGGTGATCTGGAAACAGAAGGACTGGCCAGCCGCCGGCGCCCAGTTCGAGAAGAGCCTGGGCGACCGCTGGAAACAGCCCGGCGCCCTCACCAGTGAGGAAGAGGGCAAGCTGCTGCGCGCCGGCGTCGCCTTCAGCCTGGCCGGGGATGAAGCCGCGCTCGACCGCCTGAACCAGCGCTACGGCGGCTTCTACGACCAGGCCCGCAATCCCGAAGCCCTGCGCGTGGCCCTGACCGGCGTGCAGTCGGGCCGCCTGAACGTCGCCGACTTCGGCCGGGTGACCGCCGACAACGAGGCCTTCTCGGGCTGGGTCGACAAGATGAAGGTCCGCTTCCGGCAGAAGCCTGGCCCCACGGGCGGCGCCAAGCAGCCCGCCCCCACGCCCAAGCAGGCGGCTGCGACCACGGCGGCTAAGGGCTAAAGTCCCCCTCAGTCAGCTTCGCTGACAGCTCCCCCAGAGGGGGGCATCTAAGAGGTCTTGGATCCTCCCCCAGCGCGGAGCGCGATTTGGGGGAGGTGGCGCGTCGCCTTCTTCGGCGACGCGACGGAGGGGGTCTTCACCCCCCCCCCGCCCCCCGCTGGAAGCTCTCGACCAGGCTGCCCGCCACCAGCCGCCAGCCGTCCACCAGGACGAAGAAGATCAGCTTGAAGGGCAGGGACACCACCACCGGCGGCAGCATCATCATACCCATGCTCATCAGCACGCTGGCCACCACCAGGTCGATGACCAGGAAGGGGATGAACAGCAGGAAGCCGATCTCGAAGGCGCGCTTCAGTTCCGAGATCATGAAGGCTGGCGTCACCACCTGCAGCGGGGTCTCGGCGATGGTGGCCGGCCGCTCGATCTTGGAGAGGCGAATGAACAGGGCCAGGTCCTCGCGGTCCACCTGGCTCAGCATGAAGGTCTTCACCGGGGCGCTGGCCGCGTCGAAGGCCGCCGGGATCTCCATCTGCTGGTCCATCAGGGGCTTGATCCCCTCGTCATAGGACCGCTGCAGGGTCGGGCCCATGACGATGGCCGTCAGGAACAGCGCTAGGCTGATCAACACGGCGTTGGGCGGGCTCTGCTGCAGGCCGAGCGCCGTGCGCAGCAAGCCCAGCACCACCACGATCCGCACGAAGGACGTGGTCATGATGACGATCGACGGGGCCAGGGACAGCACCGTCAGCAGGCCCATGAGCTGGACCACCCGCTCGGTGAGGCCGGCGCCGGTGCCAAGGTCGATGTTCACCGCCTGGGCGGCCGCCGCGGCCGGGAAGATCAGCGTGACCAGGGTCGCCAGGACCGACAGGCCCGCGGCGCGACGCCAGTCGGCGGCCTTGAGATGGAACAGGGCGGAGAAGAGCTTGCGCATCAGGCCGCCGTCTTGGGTTTGCGCTGACCAGGGACCGGCGGCAGCACCTGGCCCTCGCCCAGCAGCAGCAGGCGCTCCTGGCCGTCGAACGAGACCACCACCAGCCGCCGGGAGGGGTCGAGCACCAGGCTCTCCACGATGGCCAGCCGCCGCGCCTTGCGGGTCGGCGAGAACCGCGCGAGCGCGTCGGGCCCGAAGCGCCGCAACGCCACGGCGGCCATGCCCACCAACCCCAAGGTCAGGACGAGCGCGAAGACCGCGCGGACGAAGTCGGCGAATTCCATCGGGGAGGGCGGGTCCGAAGACGAGGAGAGCGTGTCAGTTCAAGGGTTTGCCCCAAGGCTCCTTAAGGGCCGGTTAACCCTGTTTGTTCACCATAACCGCCATGAATCTCGCCGAAATCCCGCTGTTCTCCATGCTGCGCGGCCGGCTGGGCCACCTGAGCGAGCGCCAGAGGGTGGTCTCTCAGAACGTGGCCAATTCCGACACGCCCGGCTACACCCCCTCGGACGTGAAACCCTACAGCTTCGCGGCCCAGGTGAAGGGCGTGGTCCTGACCCCGGTCCAGACCGTCACCCAGCCTGGCCACATGACCATGCCCGGGGTCCGCAAGGGCCTTGGCGGCCAGTTCAAGGCCGTGAAGGCCCGCGACTCCGAGACCACCCTGGACGGCAATTCGGTGGTCCTGGAAGAAGAGATGATGAAGATGGCCGAGGCGCGCATGAGCTATGACGCGGCCATCGGCTTCTACCAGAAATCGCTCGGCCTGCTGCGCATGGCCAGCCGCGCCCCCGGCCGCGGCTAGGGGAGGCCTAGATGCCCAACATCAGGCCGGTCTCCGGCGCGCCCCAGGCGATCGCCACCACCGCCCTTCGCGCCCAGCAGGCGCGGATGCGGATCATCGCCGAGAACATGGCCAACGCGAACTCCGTGGCGCGTCAGGCCGGCGGCGATCCCTACCGCCGCCAGGTGCCGGTGTTCGAGCCGATGAAGACCGACGCCGGCCAGGGCGTGCGGATGAGCAAGGTCGCCCCCGACCCGAAGGACTTCCGCAGCGTCTACGATCCCGGCCATCCGTCGGCGGACGGCAAGGGCTATGTGAAGCTGCCCAACGTCGACCCGCTGATCGAGGCGCTCGATATGAAGGAGGCCCAGCGGGCCTACGAAGCCAACCTCAACGTGATCGAGACGGCGCGCGCCATGGAGATGCGCACCCTCGACATGCTCAAGAAATAGGGCGCTGACCGATGATGACCGCGCTTGCCGCCGCCAAGGCCTACGCCGCCACCCAGAACAGCGGGATCAAGGCGCCCACCGGCGCCCAGGAGGACGGAGGCCTCGACTTCGGCGCCATGGTCAAGTCGGCCGTTCAGGACGCCATGACGGCGACCAAGACCGCCGAGACCCAGATCGCCGCCAACGTGGCCGGCAAGGCCGAGCTGATCGACGTGGTCACCGCTATCTCCGCCGCCGAGGCCAGCCTGGAGACAGTGATGGCTGTCCGCGACCAGGTGATCAACGCCTACCAGGAAATTATGCGGATGCCGATCTGACGGCCCGCGTCGACCTAGGGCGTCACTAGGCACGACAGAGCAACACCTTGTTGGCGGGCAGCTGTGATGGTAGGCGTTGATCGTCTTAAAATCGTCACACGGAAGAACAAGTGCCGAGACGCGTCGATGAGATGGTAAGAGTCTCTGCGTCCAATCTATCGGCGACGTACCACTCCAGCAATCTAACTCAAAAGATCGTATGGATGGTCTTTGGGTTGAATATTTTCTTCATCTCAATTCACGTCTCGACGGTATTCCTGGCGCACGAAATTCCTGGGATATCCTGGATCGGAAACGACGTACTTCGGCTTGATCGAGATCGAAGCGTCGCGGAATTCTTCAACTACCTGCAGACATTCGTCACTGTGATGTTGCTGGGTCGCGCCTTTGTCTTGAGCCGCCAGGGTGTCTATCTGGCTTGGTCCCTCATATTCGCCTTCATCGTTCTCGATGACGCCATGCTGGTTCATGAACGCGTTGGCGGCTTTCTGGCGGCCAAGCTGGCCTTTCCCACGCTGTCCGGCCTCCGGCCACTGGATATCGGCGAACTCATGGTCTGGGCCGCCGCCGCCGCCCTGCTCCTTCCGCTCTTGGTCTGGGGATTCAGATCCAGCACACGCCAGGCGGCGGGATACGGCGCCTTGTTGACGCTCATATTCGCGGTGCTGGTGTTTTTCGGCCTGGCCGTGGACATGATCCATATCATCGTTGCGCCGTGGTCGCGCCTTGCCGACGCCGCGCTGGCGATCGCCGAGGACGGTGGTGAGATGCTCGCCCTCGCCCTGGCATGCTCGTGCGCCCTGCTCTTGCATCGCCGGCTGAGCACCCGGACAGAGACGATCGCACCCGACACGATCCACCACGATCGGGACCCCGCGCCACAGCCGGACTAGGCGCCTTGGAAGGGCTCTAAGCGCGGTCTACGGGGGAGCATCTTGGTTTTCGCCATGCTACGCCTTGGCCATGCCGTCACCCGCGATCGAGCTTGTCGACATCGAAAAGCGCTACGGCGCCCACGCGGCGCTGGACGGCGTCAGCCTGTCGGTCGGCCCTGGAGAGTTCGTGGCCCTGGTCGGCGCCTCGGGCTCGGGCAAGACCACCCTGCTCAAGACCATCAACGGTCTGGCCTGGCCCGACGCCGGGACGGTACGTGTCACCGGGGACCTCACCGCGGGCCGCGCGCCGCACGAACTGCGCCGCCGGATCGGCTATGTGTTCCAGGAGATCGGCCTCTTCCCCCACCTGACGGTGGGCGAGAACATCGCTATTACGCCGAAGCTGCTCGGCTGGGACAGGGCCAGGATGGCCGCCCGGGTCGACGAGCTGCTCGATCTCGTCGCCTTGCCGCGCGAGGTGGCGGCCCGGCTGCCCGCCGCTCTTTCCGGCGGCCAGAGGCAGAGGGTGGGCGTGGCGCGCGCGCTGGCCGCCCAACCCGCCATATTGCTGATGGACGAACCCTTCGGGGCGCTGGATCCGGTGACCCGCGAGGAGCTCGGCGCCGACTATCGCGCCCTGCACGAGAAGCTGTCCCTGACCACCGTGATGGTCACCCACGACATGACCGAGGCCGTGCTGCTGACCGACCGGGTCGTGGTGCTTAAGGCCGGGCGCATCGTCGCCGACGGGACCCCGGGACACCTGCTGGCCACCAGTCGGGACCCCGACGTCCTGGCGCTGCTGGAGGCGCCGCGCCGCCAGGCCGAGCGTCTGCGCGCCCGGCTGGAGACCGCCTCGTGAGTCCTCGCGTGGCGGACGCCTTCGCTCTCCTGTCGGAGTATCTCGGCTGGCACGTGCTGCTCAGCGCCAGCGCCCTGGCGCTCGGCCTGCTGATCAGCTTGCCGCTGGCGGTGGCCGCCAGCCGCAGCCCGCGGCTGCGCTGGCCGGTCCTGGCGCTCGCGGGCCTGATCCAGACCATCCCCAGCCTGGCCCTGCTGGCCCTGTTCTATCCGCTGCTGCTCGCGCTCTCGGCGCTCAGCCTGGCGACCTTCGGCCAGGGCTTCTCGGCGCTCGGTTTCCTGCCCTCGCTGCTGGCGCTCACCCTCTATTCGATGCTGCCGATCCTGCGCACCGCCACGGCGGGGATCCTCGGGGTCGATCCGGCGGTGCGCGAGGCCGCCGACGGCGTGGGCATGACCGCCCGCCAGCGCCTGCTGCAGGTCGAGCTGCCGCTGGCCATGCCGGTGATCATGGCCGGGGTTCGCACCGCCGCGGTCTGGACCATCGGGGCCGCGACCCTCTCCACCCCGGTCGGCCAGACCAGCCTCGGGAACTACATCTTCGCGGGGCTGCAGACCGAGAACTGGGTCTTCGTCCTGTTCGGCTGCGCGGCTTCGGCGGCCCTGGCCATGATCGTCGACCAGCTGCTGGGCCTGATCGAGACCGGCGCCGCGCGGCGCAAGCGCGGCCTGGTCGTGGCGGGCGTCGCGCTGTTGGCGGTCGGGCTGGTCGCCGGGCTCCTCCCGCTGGCCAGCTTCGGCAAGCCCGCCAGCTATGTGGTCGGCGCCAAGAACTTCTCCGAGCAGTACATCCTGGCCGAACTGATGGCCGAGCGGCTGGAAGGCGCCGGCGCCCAGGTGACCCGCAAGGAAGACCTCGGCTCCGCCGTGGCCTACCGCGCCCTCGCCGCCGGCGAGCTCGACGTCTATGTCGACTATTCCGGCACCCTGTGGACCAACGTCCTGAAGCGCGAGGACAATCCCGGCCGCGCGGCGGTGCTGGCCGAACTGACCACCGAGCTGAAGCGCCGCGACGGCGTGATCGTCCTGGGTTCGCTGGGCTTCGAGAACGCCTACGCCTTCGCCATGCGCGCCGATCGCGCCCGCGCCCTGGGCGTGACCAGCCTGGCCGACCTGGCCCGCGAGGCGCCGCGCCTGACCCTGGGCTCGGACCTGGAGTTCCTGTCGCGGCCGGAATGGAAGGGCGTCGACGCCGCCTATGGCTTCAACTTCAAGGCCGAGCGGTCCTTCCAGCCGACCTTCATGTACCGGGCCCTGTCCGGCGGTGAGGCCGACGTGATCTCGGCCTTCTCCTCCGACGGCCGCATCGCCGCCGACCGGCTGGTGGTGCTGACAGACCCCAAGGGCGCCCTGCCGCCCTATGACGCGGTGATCCTGATCTCGCCGAAGCGGGCAGGGGATACCCGGCTGATCGAAGCCCTGCGGCCCCTGGTCGGCGCGATCACCGTCGAGGCCATGCGCGCAGCCAACTACAGCGTCGACCGCGACGAAGGGAAGGCGACCCCGGCCGAGGCGGCGCGGGCGCTGGAGCGAAATCTGTCCGCACGCCCCTGACGCCGGGCGCTCGGCGGCCGGAACCTACCAGCACCCTTCTTCGCCATAGCGGCTCTGGATTGTTTGAATGCGGCCGTTCGCGTCGGTCCGCCACCGCACGCGCGCCTTCTGGACGCAAACAATATTGCTGAAGTCGAAGACTGCTGATCGTTCTCCGTCGGCGGTTTCACGCCAGTCGGGGACGAAACCCTGACGCTCCAGGGTGGTGATTAGGGCCGCTTCCGAAGAACCTGCTGGAAACGCGCGAGCGATCCGCTTGGCGAATTGGCGATCAGCGTCAGAATACTCGCTGCTGAGGTCAGTCAGCAGCTCGGGCGTCGCCTTCTGTTCCACTAAGGACATCAAGCCCGCCGCGCCGCCGCCGCCCAGGCAGGCGGCTAGAACCAGCATTCCGGCGAACTCAGGGATCGTAAGCTGCATCGTCCGTCCTCATGGCCGTCGGCGATCAAGGCATTGGGCGAGAAGCGTGCACGCAAGCTGCTTCGATTTGATTGCCGGCCAGCATCGTAAAGCGCCGCCGCCACTCCAGGTCGAGCCCGGCCATGGGCCCCGGATTCTCCCTTCGTTAACCATAGCTGGGCAAAATCCGCCTAGCTCTCAGCATATCATCCACGCGCTACCCAAGAGGCCCCCGATGAACGGCGCCGAAGTTCTGGACGTCGGCCGCGACGCCATCTGGCTCACCATCCAGCTGTCCGCCCCCGTGCTCATCGTCGGCCTGGTCGTCGGCGTCGGCATCGGCCTGATGCAGGCGCTCACCCAGATCCAGGAAGCCACCCTGGTCTATGCGCCGAAGATCGTGGCGATCTTCATCTCGCTGCTGGTCTTCCTGCCGCTGATGGGGGCCCTGATGAGCGGCTTCATGCGCCAGATCGCCGCGCGCATCGCGGCGATGTAGCCGGGCGCCGATGGAATCCTACGCGGTCGCCTCTCAGGTCTATGCCGGAGGCCTGATCTTCGCCCGTATCGGGGCGATGATCATGCTGCTGCCCGGGTTCGGCGACACCACCGTGCCGCCGCGCATCCGGCTGGCCTTCGCCTTCCTGATGGCGCTGATGCTGATGCCGGTGATCGCCAAGGGCCTCCCAGTGCCGGGCACGGTGTCGGGGGTCGGCACGGCGGTGATCAAGGAGGTGCTGATCGGGCTGATGATCGGCGCCATCCTGCGGCTCTTCATGTCGTCCCTGGCGGCGGCCGGCGAGATCGTCTCGATCCAGACCACGCTCGCCTTCGCCCAGACCGCCGCGCCGGGCCAGGCCGCGCCGTCGACGACGCTCGGCACCTTCCTGGGCCTGATCGGCATCGTGCTGATCATGACCACCGACCTGCACCACATGTTCCTGGCCGGGATCGTGCGGTCCTACGCCCTGTTCCCGTTCTCCCGCGACGTGCCGGTGGCCGACGCCGCCCAGCTGGCCATCGAGACGGTGTCCGGGTCCTTCCGCCTGGGCCTGCAGCTCGCCGCCCCGGTGGTGGTGTTCTCGCTGATCTTCAACATCGCCGCGGGCCTGGTCGGCCGGGTGATGCCGCAGTTCCAGGTGTTCTTCGTGGCCACGCCGCTGATGGTGCTGTTCGGCCTCTCGATCTTCGCGCTCAGCCTGGGCACCATCGGCATGGTCTGGGTCAGCCGCTATCGCGAGCTGATCAGCCTGTTCGTGGCGGGCTGACATGGCCGAAGAGAACGACGCAGCCTCGAAAACAGAAGAGCCGACACCCGGAAAACTTCAGAAGGCCCGCGACAAGGGCGACGTCGTCAAGACGCCGGACCTCGCCATGCTGGCCTCGTTCGCGGGGGCCGCCGGCGTGCTGGCCATCGCCGGCGGCTGGATGTCGAACAACCTGGCCAACGCCTTGGTGCCCTTCCTCGCCCATCCGCACGACATGAACCTTGAAGGCGGCGGCGGTGTGGACATCGCCCGCCACAGCATCATGGCCGCGGCCCCGATCCTGCTGGCCGTGCTGGTGGTGGCGGCCCTGCTGGGGGCGGGCGGGAACCTGATCCAGACCGGCTTCATGTACAGCCCCGAAAAGCTCAAGCCCGACTGGAAGAAGGTCTCGCCGATGGGCGGGCTGAAGCGGATGCTGGGTCCGGACGGCCTGATGCAGTTCTTCAAGTCGCTGGTGAAGATCATCGTCGTCGCCTGGGTCGGCTATGTGGTGGTCAAGCCCTATGTCGCCCCGATGCAGGGCCTGTCGGCCATGGACCCCGCGGCGATCCTGCCTTTCGTCATAGAGATCCTCCGCAAGCTGGTCTTCGCCGTGGCCGGGCTGATGCTGGTCATCGCGGGCTTCGACTGGTTCTGGCAGCGCCAGCGCTTCATGAAGAAGATGATGATGACCAAGGAGGAGCTGAAGGAGGAGTTCAAGAACACCGAGGGCGACCCTCATATCAAGGCCAAGCGCCGGCAGATCCAGATCCAGCGCTCGCGTCGCCGGATGATGGCCGCGGTGCCGGGCGCCACCATGGTGATCATGAACCCGACCCACTACGCCGTGGCGCTCAAGTACGAACCCGGCGAGACCGCCGCCCCGCAATGCGTCGCCAAGGGCATGGACGCCGTGGCGCTCAAGATCCGCGCGCTCGCCGAGGAGGCCGGCGTGCCGGTCATCGAGGACGCGCCCCTGGCGCGCGCGCTCTACGCCGCCGTCGAGCTCGACGACTTCATTCCCGCCACCCACTACGAAGCCGTGGCCAAGCTGATCGGCTTCATCATGCAGACGGGACGGCGCGCCGCCGGCGCGGCCTAACCCCGAAAAAACACTACGGATTCGTGAGAGTATCGCTGTGAGTGATTCGTCGGAGGTCATGGCCTCCTCAGTCAACCGGGGCCGCCCCATGGCCAAGTCAACGACCCGCGAAGGTGCGCGGCGCCGCTTCGACCCCTTGATGGGGTTCGCGGCCGTCTGCTTCCTCGCGGCCGTGGGCTTCGCCGCGGTGCCGGCCTTCAACGCCGGCGCCTCGACGCGGGCCGGCGTGATGCTGCTGGTCGGTCTCTTCGGCGTGGCGTGCCTGGGCCTCTTCGCCCTGCGCAACGCCGTCGAGGCGAACCCGGAGAGCGAGCCCGGCGTCGACACCCTGATCGACGCCTTGCCCGAGCCCGCCGCCATCGCCGCGGCCGACGGCCGCATCCACGCGGCCAACGCGCCGTGGCGCGCGGCCCTCGGCGCGGCCCAGCGCCTGCCCAAGGGCGGCCCCTCCGCGGCCAGCCTGTTCTCGGCGCTCACCGCCGCGCGGCGGGGCGAGACCGGCCGCGCGGCCATCCGCACCAACGGCTCGGAGCATGCCGCCACCGTCTCGCCCCTGGGCGAGCGCCGCTTCCTGGTGCGCCTGGACGACCGGCCGACCGAGACCCTGGCCCTGCCGGCCGGCGCGATGGAGGTGCTGACCGCCTTCAACACCGCCAGGCCCCCGCCGCCCAAGGTGCTGGACGCCTTCGCCGCGGCCTCGCCGTTCGGCGCGGCCCTGCTGGAGGGCGAGGACCCCTTCGCCGCCACCATCGTCGAGGCCAATCACAGCCTGGCGGCCGTGGCCGGCGGCGGACGGGCCGGCGAGGTGTTCGGCGAACTGATCGAGCCGGCCTCGCGGGTCGACGCGGCCCAGAAGCTGAAGGATGGCCATGTGGGGGCCCTGGAGGTCCGGCTGGCACGCGATCCGGCCAAGATCGCCCACCTCTATCTCTCCAAGAGCGACGGCCGCTGGGTGGCCTATCTGGTCGACGTCTCCGAGCAGAAGCAGATCGAGCTGCAGCTCTCCCAGAGCCAGAAGATGCAGGCCATCGGCCAGTTGGCCGGCGGCGTGGCCCACGACTTCAACAACCTGCTGACCGCCATCTTCATGCAGCTCGACGTGCTGGCCGCCCGCCACCCGGTTGGCGACCCGTCCTATGAGGGCCTGAACGAGATCAAGTCGACCTCGGCGCGCGCCGCCGACCTGGTGCGCAAGCTGCTGGCCTTCTCGCGCAAGCAGACCGTCCAGCGCGAGACCCTGGACCTGGGGGAGCTGATCAGCGAGTCCGAGGTGCTGCTGCGCCGGGTGCTCTATGAGGACGTGAAGCTCGAGACCGAATACGGCCGCAACCTGCCGCACGTCCGCGCCGACCGCAGCCAGATCGAGACCGCGGTCATGAACCTGGCCGTCAACGCCCGCGACGCCGTGCGCGCCCACGGCGGCGGCGTGGTCACCATCCGCCTGGCCCGGGTGACGCAGGAGGAGGCCGCGGGCCTCGGCTATCCCGAGGCCAAGGGCGACCAGGCCTTGATCGAAGTCTCCGACGACGGTCCCGGCATCCCGCCCGACGTGATGGACAAGATCTTCGACCCCTTCTTCACCACCAAGCCGGTGGGCGAGGGGACGGGCCTGGGCCTCGCCACGGTCTACGGCATCGTCAAGCAGTCCGACGGCTGGATCAGCGTCGATTCCAAGGCGGGGGAGGGCGCGGCTTTCCGCATCTTCCTACCGGTCCACGTGCCCTCGGCCGCGGCTCCGGCCCTGGCGCCGGTGGTCAAGGCGCCGCCCAAGGCCCGCGACCTCTCCGGCGCCGGGCGCATCCTGTTCGTCGAGGACGAGGACGCCGTGCGCGGGGTGGCCGCCAAGTTGCTGCGCGCCCGCGGCTATGAGGTGATCGAGGCGGCCTCCGGCGAGGAGGCCTTGGAACTGGCCGAGCAGCACGCGGGTTCCATCGACCTGATGATCTCCGACGTCGTCATGCCGGGGATGCAGGGCCCCGACCTCCTGAAGCAGGCCCGGGTCTTCCTGTGCGGCGCGCCGGTGATGTTCATCTCGGGCTACGCCGAGGCGGAGTTCTCGAACCTGCTCGAGGGCGAGGAGAACATCTCATTCCTGCCCAAACCCATCGATATCAAGATGCTCGCCGAACGGGTGAAACAGGAACTGCAGAAGGCGGCCTGAGGGTCTGCCTGCAATGGAACTCATGCAGGGATTTGAACGCGAGGTCAGCCGCCGGCTGGCCGACACGATCACCGCCGACGAGGACGTGATCCACAAGTTCATCGACGCCGCCGGCGACCTGGCGGTGAATCTGGTCGTGGCCGCCATCATCCTGGTGGTCACCTTCTGGGCCGCCGGCTGGGCCTCGCGCCTGGTGCGCCGCCTGATCGGCAGGGTCCACCGCGACGGGCCGCCCGACGTCACCCTGCAGACCTTCGGCGGCTCGGCGGCCCGCTATGTGGTCGTCATCGTCGGCCTGATCGCGGTGCTGCAGCAGGTCGGGGTCCAGACCACCTCGATCCTGGCGGTGGTGGGGGCGGCATCGCTCGCCATCGGCCTGGCGCTGCAGGGCACGCTCAGCAATGTGGCGGCCGGGGTCATGCTGCTGCTGTTTAGGCCCTACCGGGTCGGTGACGTGGTCGAGATCGCCGGGCGCACCGGCACGGTCAAGGCGCTGGACCTGTTCGTCACCGAACTGGCCACGCCCGACAACATCAAGGTGGTCATGCCCAACGCCAAGGTGTTCGGCGACGTCATCGTCAACACCAGCCACCACCCCAGGCGCCGCGTGGACGCGATCTTCCGCGTCGACACCAAGCGCGACGTGCCGGCCCTGCTGGCCGGCCTCAAGGCCCGCGCCGAGGCCAATCCCCTGGTGCTGCCCGACCCCGCCCCGATGGTCGAGATGCTGGGCATGTCCGAGACCTTCATCGAGGCCGTGGTCCGCGCCTGGGTCGAGCGCGAGGACTATGCGGTGGTCAAGGCCGACCTGATGCTGGCCGCCCGCCTGCTGGCCGACGGCGCCGACACCCCGCTGCCGCCTACCCCGAAGGCCAAGCTCAAGCCCGCCGCCCCGGCCCGCAAGCCGCGGCGCAACCTGGTCCGCCGCCTGCGGGGCTAGGCGCGAGCGTCCTTCTCTCGGAAATCGGGCGTCCGGCCGACCCGGCTTGACGGGCTTCATGCTTGGGTTTATTTAATCAATTGCTTAATTAAGGACACCATTAAATGAGAGCCGCGACCGACCCGTTGAGTGCGACGCTCTCGGCGCTGGCCGATCCCACCCGCCGGGCGATCCTGGCGCGGCTGGCGGAAGGCGAGGCGACGGTGGGCGAACTCGCCGAGCCGTTCGACATCAGCCTGCCGGCGGTGTCGCAGCACCTGAAGGTCCTGGAGACCGCGGGCCTGATCTCGCGCGGCCGCGAGGCCCAGTGGCGCCCCGCCCGGCTGGAGGCGGGCCCCTTGAAGGACGTCGCCAGCTGGCTCGAACACTACCGCCGCTTCTGGGAAGGCAGCTTCAACAAGATGGACGCCTATCTGGCCAAGCTCACCAAGGAGAAGCCCGATGGCCGCAAGCACTGAGACCGGCCGCCCGGCGCACGGCGCCCCGCTGGCCGACGACGAGATCTACATTGTCCGCGCCTTCGCCGCGCCCGTCGCCCTGGTTTTCCGCCTCTGGGAGGACCCAGCCCACCGCGCCCCCTGGTGGGGGCCGGGCGCGTCCATCTGCACCCATTTCGCCCATGAGTTCCGCGAGGGCGGCGCTTGGCGCGCCTGCATCAAGTCGGCCGAGTACGGCGAGCAGCGGCAGGGCGGCGTCTATCGCGAGATCGAACGCGACAAGCGGATCGTCTTCACCATGGCCTGGGACCTGGGGCCCGCCAGCGAGGCGGAGTCCCTGGTGATCGTCACCCTGGCCGAGCGCAGAGGCGCGACGATCCAGACCTTCCACCAGACCCCCTTCGCCACCGTCGAGCGGCGCGACGACCACGTGGTCACCTTGAGCCTGCTATTCGACCGCGAGCAGGCCTACGTCCAATCCATCTCCCAGGGAGAATCCCCATGATCGCCGTCGCCTCAATGAAGCTCCGAATCCTCGCGGCCTGCGCCGTCCTCGCCACTCTTTCCGCTGGCGCGGCTCTCGCCGACGACGCGATTACCGCCAAGCTGGCGGCGCCGGTCGCGGAAAAGACCAAGCTCATCGCCGGCGGCGCCATGTTCACCTGCGAAGGCGACACCTGTGTCGCCTTGACGCCGACCTCGCGGACCTTCGCCGCCGCCACCTGCAAGGCTATCGCCGACAAGGTGGGGCCGGTCGCCGCCTTCAGCGGTCGCAAGGCCCTGGATGACGCCAAACTCGCCGACTGCAACGAAAAGGCGCTTGCCAAGGCCGGCGCCAGCGCCCTTGCCAACAAGTAAGGCCGGTCCTTTTTTCGGGGTCAGGCGCGCGCAAACGCGCCGGCCCGCAGCCCGAATGGGAGATTTCGATGGATACGGTAAGCGTGCGTTACATCGTGACCGACGTGGACGCGGCGATCGGCTTCTATCGCGACCAGCTGGGTTTCCAAGTCGACTTCAGTGCGGCGCCGGGCTTCGCGATGCTCAGCCGTGGGCCGCTGCGGCTGCTGCTGAACCGCCCCGGCGCCGGCGGCGCGGGCCAGAGCATGCCGAATGGGGACGCGCCCGCGCCGGGGGGCTGGAACCGCATCCAGCTGGGAGTCGGCGACCTCAACGCCGAGGTCGAAAGACTCAAGGCCGCGGGCGGCCATTTCCGAAACGAGATCGTGCAGGGCAACGGCGGCAAGCAGATCCTCATCGAGGATCCCTCGGGCAATCCGATCGAGCTGTTCGAGCCCCCGGCTAGATAGGCGTCAGGCCTTATCCTCGGCCCGGCGGCCGACAATCTTCATGGTTTCCACCTGGGCCTCGGTGACGCGGCGGAGCCGCGTCAGCAGTCCGGTGGGGTCGCGACCCTCGGCGATCTGGCGGTCGAGTTCGGCCAGTCGTTCGGCGGGCGGGAGTTCTGTGCGGCGATCCATGGCCACGCATTTTAGTTGGCCTTTATGAGCCCCAGGTAAATCGCCGCCTCGTCCGCACCCCGTGTCGGCAAGTCGTCATGAAAGCTTGGCCGTCCCTTCAAGGAGCGCTGTTACCCCACGCCCCGGTCGGCGACCGCGAGGGGCGGAGCCGGACGTGAGGGCGCAATCATGAAATTCCATCTTCTCACCGGCGTGGCGCTTGGCGTGATGACGCTGGCCTGGGCGGGCGCGGCGGGGGCCCAGACGGCGGCGACCGGTGCGGCGGCCCTGGCCGACGCCGCGTCGGTCGATGAGCTCGTGGTGTTCGGCCGCGGCGAGACCCGCCAGGTCCAGACCGTGGGCGGCGAGGAGCTGCAGCTGGAGGTGGCCGGCGCCAGCCCGCTGAAGCTGGTCGAGAAACTGCCCAATGTGAACCTGCAATCCGCCGACCCGTTCGGCGCCTATGAGTGGTCCGCGCGGATCACCATCCGCAGCTTCAACCAGAACCAGCTGGGCTTCACCCTGGACGACGTGCCGCTGGGCGACATGACCTACGGGAACCACAACGGCCTGCACATCTCGCGCGCCATCGCCGGGGAGAATG
Organism: Phenylobacterium sp.; assembly: GCF_030697925.1. Lineage (GTDB taxonomy): Bacteria > Pseudomonadota > Alphaproteobacteria > Caulobacterales > Caulobacteraceae > Phenylobacterium. The sequence continues at coordinate 82,945 of NZ_JAUYOJ010000185.1, forward strand.
TCGGTCAGGTGGAGCTGGCCCAGGGGGCCGGCGCCCTGGAGACCGCCTCGGCCAACAATCTGGGCGGCACGCTGAAGTTCAGCTCCCGCGATCCGCTGACCGAGTTCGGCGGCCTGGCGGCGGTCACCGCCGGTTCCGACAGCACCTATCGCGGCGTCCTGCGGCTGGAGAGCGGCGAGCTCCCCAGCGGCGCGCGCGGCTATCTCAGCTATTCCTACAACACCGCCGACAAATGGAAGGGCGTCGGCGAGCAGCGCCAGCAGCAGATCAATTTCAAGGTCGTCCAACCCATCGGCGAGGGCTCGCTGACCGGCTGGGCCAACTGGTCCAAGCGCCGCGAGAACGACTACCAGGACCTGTCACTGGGGATGATCCAGCGGCTGGGCTCGGACTGGGACAACATTTCCGGCAACTGGGCCCAGGCCGTGCAGGTCGCCGAGATCGGCAATAACCGCGGCGACACCGGGGTTCCACCCCGCTTCCCGTCGTTCGGCACGACCTATCCCGCGCCGATCACCTCGGTCGACGACGCCTATTTCAACGCCTCGGGGCTGCGCGACGACCTGATCGGGGCGATCACCCTGGCCCTGCCCGCAAGCGAGGCCTTCGATATCAAGGCCACGGTCTACGGCCACGACAACCAGGGCCAGGGCCTTTGGTACACGCCCTATGTGCCGTCGCCGAACTACGGGGTGGCCGGCGCGACCAGCAACGACGCGCCGATCTCCATCCGCACGACGGAGTATGACCTGCAGCGCTACGGCGTGGTGGCTGGCGGGACGCTCACCCTTGGCGGCCACAAGATCAACGCCGGGGTCTGGTATGAGGACAACAGCTTCAACCAGGCCCGCCGCTTCTACGGCCTGAACCGCGCCGCGCCGCAGCGCGACAGCCTGAAGATGCAATCGGGCGCCTTCTTCACACAGTGGGAATACGACTTCACCACCACCACCTGGCAGTTCCACGTCCAGGACACCTGGACGGTGAGCGACGTCCTGGCGGTCAATTTCGGCTTCAAGTCGCTGTCGGTGGAGAACGAGGCCAAGACCCTGGTCGGCGCCAACAAGACCGGCAAGATCGAGGCCAAGGAAGAGTTCCTGCCCCAGGCCGGGGTTCGCTTCGACCTGAGCGACGACAGCCAGCTTTTCGCCTCCTTCGCCCGCAGCATGCGCGCCTTCCCGAGCTCAGGCACGTCCGGGCCGTTCTCCGCCTCCCAGGCCGGCTTCGACGCCATCAAGGACAAGCTGAAGCCGGAGATCTCGGACACCTTCGAGGCCGGCTGGCGCTATAAGACTCCTGACTTCCAGGGCGTGCTCGCCGTCTACCACGTGAAGTTCAAGGACCGGCTGTTCGGCGTGCCGGTGGGCTCCGGGATCGTCGGCAACCCCTCGGCCCTGTCGAACGTCGGGGGCGTCACCGCCCAGGGCTTCGAGGCCGCCGGGTCCTGGGACTTCGCTCCCGACTGGTCGCTGTTCGCCTCCTACGCCTACAACGACTCGACCTATGACGACGACACGGTGGACGGCAACGGAGTGGTCGTGGCCCGGACCGCGGGCAAGACCACGGTCGACACGCCCGAGAACCTGCTCAAGGCCGAGATCTCCTACGACAACGGCGCTCTCTTCGGCCGCGCCTCGCTCTCATATCTGAGCAGCCGCTTCTTCACCTACGAGAACGATCAGAGCGTGCCGTCCCAGACCCTGGCCGAGCTCGCCGTCGGCTATCGGTTCTCGGGAACGCCCCTGCTGGAGGGGCTGGAGCTGCAGCTCAACGTCACCAATCTGTTCGACGAGGACTACATCTCGACGATCAATTCCAACGGATTCCCCCTGCGCGGCGACAGCCAGACCCTGCTGGCGGGCGCGCCCCGCCAGGTCTTCGTCAGCCTGCGCAAGACCTTCTAGTTTATCCCCCGCCTTGGGAGCCGGGCGGCGACGCCCGGCTCTCTTTTTTTCGGGAGTACAAACTCAAGTGTGCTGACTGGCGCGCGCGGTCCTTCTCCCCTTGCGGGAGAAGGTGGCCTTGCGGAGCAAGGTCGGATGAGGGGTTTCTCAGAACTCGACGGCTAGGTCGGCGAAGCAAGATCAAACCACGGACTCCACCGAAAGCACGGAGGAGTCCACCGGGCGGCCGCACGGCGCGTCCGTGACTTTCGTGTTTTCAGTGGCCCCGTTTTTGGACGTTGGCGGCTTACGGTAGTCCGAAAGGGCGGTGCGACCCCTCATCCGACCCCGCTCTCGCGGGGCCACCTTCTCCCGCAAGGGGAGAAGGACGTAGTTGGCCTCCTACCGTCGGTCCCTCCGAAACGCCGCGGCTTCCTTGGCCAGGGACGACTTCATCGGGTCGGGCTCGTCATCCTCGGGAACGAACGGAAGCTCGCCCGCCACCCCGCGCAGGGCCAGCCAGAGCTGCTGGCTGAAATGGCCCAGCATCCGAAGCGGCCGGCGGTTCTCGCCGGTCACGTCCCAGCCCTCGGCCTCGAAGGCCATGACCTGGTCGCGCTCGGGCTTGCGATCGATATGGTCCCAGCCGTCCGGACGGACCACGTCGTCGGCCTCCTCGGCGGTCAGGCCGAAGATGGCGCGGGAGGCCTCGTTGATCTCCGGGAACTCATAGGCGGCGTCGACGTCGGCGTAGCGCGGCTTCATGAGCGCCTTGCGCTCCAGCTCGGCGATACCCGGCAGGTCGCGCAGGCGGCGCAGGGTGGGGGACTTTTCCATGGGCGGACGCTAGCGGGGCCCTCGCCCTTTCGCCAGCGGTCGCGCGTTTGGCGGCTCAGAACCCGCGATTTTCGCCTCATTCGCCTCTTGAGCGACTGCGGCGCGTGCGCGCTGTGGATAAAATCGACGTCGCAAGGCTTGCGGCGGCGGCCCGCTTGCCCTCTAAGGCGCAACCGCGCGTTTTCTTTTCGTTGCGGCTTGCGAAACGGACTGAAATGGCCTTCCCCGAAATCCACCCCGCCCTGGCGCGCGCGCTCGCGAGCCAAGGCTATGCCGAACCCACCCCCGTCCAGGCCGCCGTCCTGGCGCCCGACGCCGCCGGACGGGACCTGCTGGTCTCGGCCCAGACCGGCTCGGGCAAGACCGTCGCCTTCGGCCTGGCGGCCGGGCCGACCCTGTTGGGCGAGGCCGAGAAATTCGGCCAGCCCGGCTCGCCCCTGGCCCTGGTCATCGCGCCGACCCGCGAGCTGGCCATCCAGGTGGCCAAGGAGCTGACCTGGCTCTACGCCCCGGCCGGCGCGCGGGTGGAGACCTGCGTCGGCGGCATGGACCCGCGCCGTGAGCAGCGGGCGCTCAATGTCGGCGCCCACATCGTGGTCGGCACCCCCGGGCGCCTGAAGGACCACCTGGAGCGCGGCAATCTCGACCTGTCGGCCCTGCAGGTCGTCGTCCTCGACGAGGCCGACGAGATGCTGGACATGGGCTTCCGGGAGGACCTGGAAGAGATCCTCGACTCCGCCCCGGTCGGCCGCCGCACCCTGCTGTTCTCGGCCACCCTGGCCCGCGAGATCGTGGCGCTCGCCAAGCGCTACCAGCGCGATGCGCTGCGCATCGACACCAGCCGCCGCGACGAGCCGCACGGCGACATCGAGTATCGCGCCGTCCGCGTGGCCCCCAACGAGATCGAGTTGGCGGTGGTCAATGTGCTGCGGTTCTTCGAGTCTCCCGGCGCCTTGGTGTTCTGCAACACCCGCGAGGGCGTACGGCACATGCATTCGGCCCTGCGCGAACGCGGCTTCGCCGTGGTCGGGCTGTCCGGCGAGCTGGACCAGAAGGCCCGCACCGACGCCCTGCAGGCCCTGCGCGACGGCCATGCCCGGGTCTGTGTCGCCACCGACGTGGCCGCTCGCGGCCTGGACCTGCCGGAACTCGGCCTGGTCATCCACGCCGACATCCCGGTGAACAAGGCCGGCCTGCTGCACCGTTCGGGCCGCACCGGCCGGGCTGGCCGCAAGGGGACCTCGGTCCTGCTGGTCTCCCACACCCGACGCCGCAAGGCCGAGCAGCTCCTGGCCTCGGCCGGGATCGAGGCCGTCTGGCAGGGGCCGCCCACCGCCGACGAGATCCGCGCCAAGGACCAGGTCCGCCTGCTGGAGGACCCGATCCTCACCGAGCCCATGGCCGAGGAAGACCTGGCGCTCGCCAAGCTGGTGCTGGAGAACCGCACGGCCGAGGAAGTGGCCGCGGCCCTGATCCGCATCCACCGCGCCCGGCTGCCCTCGCCGGAAGAGCTCTATGACGACGCGCGCATGCGCGACAGCCAGGTGCGTGAGCAGGGGCGCCCGAAGCGCACCTATGATCCGTCCGACCGCGGCGACCGTGGCGACCGTCCCGAGCGTGGCGAGCGCGACGGACCCTTCGGCAAGCCCGAGCGTCTGGACCCCAACGAGGTCACCTGGTTCCGGGTGACGGTGGGCCGCTCGAAGAACGCCGACCCCAAATGGCTGATCCCGCTGATCTGCCGCCTGGGCCATGTCACAAAGCCCGATATCGGGGCCATCAAGATCTTCGACCGCGAGACCAAGTTCGAGATCGCCAACGCCGTCGCGGCCAAGTTCTCCCAGGCCGTGAAGGCCACGGCGGACGAAGAGATCAAGATCGAGCCCTCCGGGCCTCCGGGCGGCCCGACCTCGCCGCCGCGCTCGAAGTTCAAGCCGGCCTACGGCAAGGGCGCTTCGAACGACGGCAAGCCGCCGCACCGCAAGGGGCCGCCGACCAAGGGCTTCGCTCCCAAGGCTCCGCTCGGCGCGCCCGGACCCAAGGCCGGAAAGCCGCCCTGGAAGAAGAAGTCCAACGACCAGCGCGCCAAGTAGCCGCAGGTCGCCTTGCCGGCGTCGCAAATTCGGGACTAGCCTTGGATACGGACGCTCGCCGGAGCGTTCCAGGTCGCACGCGTCGTGGGAAGCGAGAGCGAATGACTGATGGGGTCTCCCGGTCCCTGCGGGGACGCTTGAAACGGCTCGGCCGCGCGGCGCCGGCGGTGTTGCTGGCCGCCGCCGCTGTCGCCCTCTACGCCAGCGGCCTGGCCACCGACATCTCGCTGGGCAATCTGCGGGCCAACGAGATCGGCCTGCGCGCCGAGATCCTCGCCACGCCACTGCTCGCCCTGCTGGTCTTCACCGGGCTCTACGCCATCGCCACCGCCGCCTTCGTGCCTGTCGGCCTGGTGCTGATGCTGGCGGGCGGCTTCCTGTTCGGGCCCCTGACCGGCACGATGGCCACCATCGTCGGCTCGACCCTTGGCGCGGTGATGGCCTATCTGGCGGCCCGCTTCGCCGCCGGGGAGGCGATCCGCGACCGCCTGGCCGCCGGGCGGCTGGGCAAACTTATGGCTGGGTTCGAGCAGAGCCCCTTCGCCTACCTGCTGACCCTGCGCCTGCTGCCGCTGAGCCCATTCGGCCTGGTCAATGTCGCCGCCGGGGTCGCCCGCGCGCCGGTGCGCAAATATGTCGCCGCCACGGCGGTCGGGGCCGTGCCCTATTCGTTGATCTACAGCTATCTGGGCGCCGGCCTGGGCAAGGCGGTCCTGGCCGGGCGGGCCGCGGAGCTGACGGTCCTGGCGCGGCCCGAGGTCGCCCTGCCGCTGGCGGCCCTCGCCGTCATCTCGCTGATCACTGGCCGGATGGGCGCCCGCGCGCGGCGTGCGGCCTAGCTAGAAGCTGCGCATCTGCGCCGACTTGGCGTCCGGGCGCACGACCTTGAGGCATTCCGCATAGGTGGTGAGCAGCCACGCCCGATCGGGACCGCCGCTCTCGCGCAGGGCCGCCGAGGCGCCCTCGATGGCCATGACGTCGCGCATGAGCTGATAGGCCACCGCTTCCGGTGTCTGGGGCGTGTCGGCCATGGGATGGTTCCTCGTTCGGGGCCACCCTGCGCCCAATGGCGTGAAGGAATTGGTTGAGGCCTAGGCCCCAACCCCCAACGCCGCCAGCGCCAGATCGCGGGAGGCCTTGTAGTCGACCTTGCCGTTGGGCGCCCGGCCGATCGAATCGACGACCACCAGTTCGCGCGGCGCCTTGTAGGCGGCCAGCCTCGACTTCACATGGGCCGCCATCGCCTCCAGCGTCAGGGCGTCCGGATCGCCCTCGACCACCGCGCAGATGCGCTCGCCGAACCGGGCGTCGGGCACGCCCACCACCACCGCGTCCCGGACTCCGGGGTGGGTCTTCAGCGCCTCCTCGACCTCTTCGGGGAAGACCTTCTCGCCGCCGGTGTTGATGCACTGGCTGCCGCGGCCCAGCAGTTTCAGCGTGCCGTCGGCATTGACCTCGGCCCAGTCGCCCGGGACGCTCCAGCGCTGGCCCTCCATGGTCTTGAAGGTCTTGGCGCTCTTCTCCGGGTCCTTGTAGTAGCCGACCGGCAGGAAGCCGGTGACCGCCACCAGGCCGCGCTCGCCCGAGCCGGGCGCCACCCGCCGGCCGTCCTCGGCGAACACCGCGCAGTTGGGGCCTAGCATGAAGGCCGCCGTCGCCGCCTCCGCCCCGGGCGCGGAGGCTGAAGCCCCCAGGCCGACCGCCTCGGACGATCCGAAGCTGTCCATGATCATGGCGTTCCTGGCGAAGGACAGCAGGCCGCGCTTGTTCTCCTGGCTCCACATGGAGCCCGAGGAGCTCATGGTCTTGACGTAGTCGAGGTTCCAGCGGCCGGGATTGGCCTCCAAGGCCACCAGCATGGGGGTGGAGAAGGCCAGGCCGACAATGACGATCCCGTCGGCCTTCAGCCGCACCGCCTCGTCCCACAGCTCCATGGCGTTGAACTGGCGCGAGGGCAGGGTGGCGACCGTGCCGCCGACATTGAGCGTGATGAAGGCCGAGAACTGGCCGGTGCCGTGCATCAGCGGGCAACAGACCAGGGTCCGCCGCTGTTCGTCGGTCAGCCGCTCGGCGGCCTCCTGCGGGCTGGTCAGGGGCGGGACGCCCTGCAGGACATTGCCGCCGGCCCCGATGACGTTGAACAGATCGTCCTGGCGCCACATGACGCCCTTGGGCATGCCGGTGGTGCCGCCGGTATAGAGCAGCAGCAGATCGTCGGGCGAGCGGCCCCACGGCGCCTTGAACGGCCGCTCCCCCGGGACCTTGGCGACCACGCTCTCATAGTCGTCGGCCCAGGCCGGGACCGGATGGCCGGGCTCGGCCGCGGCGATCCAGCGCTTCACGGTTGGCAGGTGGCCGCGGATCGCCTCGATCATGCCGGCGAAGCTGGAATGAAACACCACCGCCTCGGCGTCGGCGTTGTCGAACAGATAGGTCAGCTCGTCGCCGCCATAGCGGTAGTTGGTGTTGATCGGCGCCAGGCCGGCTTTGAAGGCCGCGTAGTAGGTCTCCATGTATTCAGGACCGTTGTAGAGATAGGCCGCGACCTTGGCCTCGGGCGTCAGCCCGCTCGCCACCAGATGGGCGGCCAGGGCGTCGGCGCGGGCGTCGAACTGGCCCCAGCTCACCACCCGCTGGCCCTGGATCAGGGCCGGGCGCTCCGGCTGCGCGGCGGCGATCGCCTCCCAGACGTCGGCGAAGATCCAAGCGGTCACCGCAGTCCTCCCACATTTCTTGTTTTGTGGGAGCCAGTTGGCGGTCAGGCCCGCGCCTCGGTCAACCCTGACGCCAGGGCAGTTGACGCACGCGGAAGGTTAGGCCTGCGGTCACCACCTAGAATAGAGATGTCACATGCAAAACCATGAGGGGGTGTTGGGAAAAAATCCCGCGAGAGGACCGGATTCAAGTTTTCGAAATGACAATCTCCTAATTGGGGAAACCGATTGTTGCCGACGAAAACTGGGCTTTAACTTTCAACAACCACAGAGCTCCTTAGGCGATCTCGAAAGTGGTCGCTGCCAACAATGGCGTCGGATCTCCGTGACCTTGGAGGCTGGGCATGAATATCGACAAGGCACTTCTATGCGGCGCGGCCGTGATGGCCGCTGTGAGCCTGGGTTCGACCGCGGCCACTGCGGCGGCCATCATCAACGGAAGCTTCGAAGTGGGCGTGCCGATCCCGCCCGGCGGCTTCGTCTCGGTCGGCGCGCTGGACAGCACCTCGATCACCGGTTGGACCGTCGGTGGCGGCGGCGTCGACTATATCGGCACCTATTGGGAAGCCGCCGACGGTGAGCGCAGCGTCGACCTCTCGATGCTGAGCGAAGGCAGCGTGTCGCAGACCATCACCACGGTCGCCGGCGTGACCTACAAGGTGTCGTTCGCCCTGGCCGGCAACCCGGACGGCCCCGATGAAAGCAAGATCGCGGTGACCTCGATCAGCGGTTCCCTGCCGCAGATCGATTTTTTCACCGTGACCCCGGCCCACACCCACGCAAGCATGGGCTGGCTGTACTACGACTACACGTTCAAGGCCTTCGACGCGACATCCACCCTGGTCTTCGCGTCCGCCACGGACACGCCCTATGGGCCGGCCCTGGACAATGTCTCGATCTCGGTGGTCCCCGAGCCGGCGACCTGGGCGATGATGATCGTGGGTTTCGGCGGAATCGGGCTGATGGTGCGCGACGCCCGCCGCAGGCGTCTCGTCGCGGCCTGAACGAACGGCGCTGGCGGCGGCCTCTTCCCTAGGCCGTCGCCGCCCGGCCCCGGATATCGCGGAACGAGACCAGCCGCTGGTTCGACTCGTCCCAGAGCGCCAGGCGGGCGTTCTTGAAGCTCTCGACAAGGCCGATGCGGCTCATGTCCTTCAGCTCGGGATGGTCCTTCAGCACCTGGGGCAGGCGGTAGAAGGGGATGCGGCTGGACAGGTGATGGACGTGGTGGATGCCGATATTGGCCGTCAGCCAGCGCAGGGGCTGGGGCAGGTCGTAGTGCGACGAGCCCAACAGGGCCGCCTCGTCGCGCTTCCAGTCCTTGTTCCTCGACCAGGCCACGCCCTCGTACTGGTGCTGCACGAAGAACAGCCAGACCCCGATGGTGGCGGCGATCACCATGGTGGTGAAGTTGACCAGCATCACGGGCGCCAGGCCCAGCAGCCAGATCATCACGCCCACGCCCGCCGCGACGATGGCGGTGTTGCCAAGGGTCGACAGCCAGGGCTTCCAACCGGCCTTCATCAGGCCGAAGGGCAGGCGCTGCTGCAGGAAGAACACGAAGCTCGGCCCCAGGCCGAACATCACCGCCGGATTGCGATAGAGCCGGTAGGCCAGCCGCCGGCGTGGGCTCAGCGCCAGATATTCGTCCACGGTCAGCATCTCGATCACGCCGAGGCTGCGACGGTCCAGATTGCCGGAGGTGGCGTGGTGGATGGCGTGGGTGTGGCGCCAGTATTCGTAAGGCGTGAGCGTCAGCAGGCCGATGGCCCGGCCCACCCAGTCATTGGCCGCCTTGGCCGCGAAGAACGAGCCGTGGCCGCAATCGTGCTGGATCATGAACAGTCGCACCAGGAAGGCCGCCGCCGGCACGGTGAGCAGCAGGGCCAGCCACCACAGGCCGAAATGCATGGCCACCCAGCCCAGGGTCCACAGGCCACCGAGCGCCGTGGCGGTCAAGACGAGCTCGAACAGGCTGCGGCGCCAGTCGGGGCGCCTATAGGGGGCGAGTGTGCGATTCCAGTCGGCGGGTTTGGTCTCGGTCACGTCGGAGTAACTTCCAGGAAATGAGGTCGCGGCGAAAGCTACGCGCAGAATGGGGTGGTTCTGCGACAGGCCCATTACGGCGCTCAGCCTGCATTACGCCGAATTAACCCGCCACGCCACGCCGTCGTCTTGCCGGCCTTGCACACCGCCCCATAGGGTCCCGTCACATTGTAGCTCCGGGGCCTGATCCATGACCATGTTCGACCGTCGCGCCTTCCTGGCGACCACCGCCGCCGGCGCCCTCGTCGCGGCTGCGCCCGCCCTGGCCCAGGGATCGGAAGACGCCCGGCTGAAGACCCTGCTCGACGCCATGTTCGAGGAGATGATCGACGACAGCCCCGAGCGCGCCACGGGCCTGGGCCTCGACAAGGGCCCCCGCGCGGCGCTCAAGAGCCAGCTCGACGACTATTCCGAGGCCGGCCGGGTCAAGCGCCTGGGCAAGACCCGCGACCGCGTGGTCAAGCTGAAGGCCATCGACCGCGCCGCGCTGTCGCCAGCCTCCAAGGTCGACCTCGACACGGTGCTCTACGGCCAGGAGAACGCGCTCGCGGCCGGCGAGCGCTTCAAGTTCGGCTCGGTCGGCGGCCGCTTCAGCCCCTATGTGGTCAGCCAGCAGACCGGGGTCTATCAGGACATCCCCGACTTCCTGGACAACCAGCACCGGGTGGTGACCGCCGCGGACGCTGACGCCTACATGGCCCGCCTCAAGGCCTTCGCCGTGGCCCTCGACCAGGACCTCGACCGGATGAAGACCGACGTGGCCGCAGGCGTCGTGCCGCCGGACTTCATCTGCGACCTGGCGCTGGGCCAGATGCGGGCCCTGCGCGACCAGGCGCCCGAGGCGACCATCATGGTCACCTCCATCGCCGGCAAGGCCAAGGCCGCCAACCTGCCGGGCGACTATGCCGGGCCGGCGACCAAGATCGTGGCGGGAGAGATCTTCCCGGCCCTGGACCGCCAGATCGCCGCCATGACCGCCGCGCGCGCCATCGCCACCCCCGACGCCGGGGTCTGGAAGCTGAAGGACGGGGCGGCCTATTACGCGGGCGGCCTGAAGGCCTCCACCACCACCGACCTCTCGGCCGAGGAGATCCACAGGCTGGGCCTCGACCAGGTGGCCGACATCACCGCGCGCCTCGACGTGATCCTCAAGGGCCAGGGCATGACCCAGGGCACGGTGGCCGAACGGCTCACCGCGCTCAACGCCGATCCCAAGCAGCTCTACCCCAACACCGACGAGGGCCGCGCCGCCCTGATCGCCGACCTCAATGTCCAGGTGGCCGCCATCGCCGCGCGCCTGCCCCAGGCCTTCGCCACGCTTCCCAAGGCCGAGGTGACGGTCAAGCGGGTGCCGGCCTTCATCCAGGACGGCGCCTCCAACGGCTACTATCAGAGCGCCGCGCTCGATGGCTCGCGCCCGGCCGCCTTCTTCATCAACCTGAAGAACACCCACGAGTGGCCGAAGTACAACTTGCCGACCCTGGTCTATCACGAGGCCACGCCCGGCCATCACCTGCAGATCGCGCTCAGCCAGGAGAGCACGAAGATCCCGATCATCCGGCGTACCGGCGGCGGTTTCTCGGCCTTCACCGAGGGCTGGGCGCTCTATGCCGAGCAGCTCGCCAACGAGATGGGGGTCTATAAGGGCGACCCGTGGGGGGAGGCGGGCTACCTGCAGTCCTTCCTGTTCCGCGCCTCGCGGCTGGTGGTCGATACCGGCCTGCACCACAAGCGTTGGACCCGTGACCAGGCCACCGACTACATGGTCAGCGTCACCGGCTATCCGCGCTCGCGCGCCCTGCGCGAGATCGACCGCTACTGCTGCTCGCCCGGCCAGGCCACCAGCTACAAGGTCGGCCACACCGTCTGGGCGCGCCTGCGCGGGGAGGCCAAGGCCAAGCTGGGTCCGAAGTTCGACCTGAAGGCCTGGCACGACGCGGCCCTGCTCTCGGGCTCCATGCCGCTGACCGTGCTGGAGCGGAACCTGGGCGAGTGGGTGGCTCGGGTCTAACGGTCTTAGGCTAGGCGGTGGTAGAGGCGCTCGGCCCTGCCACCCACCTCGTACGCCCCTATATCGGCGAAGCCCAGCTTGGCGAGCACCCGCTGAGAGCCCAGGTTTTGAGGATGAACGCATGCTGCAAGGCGGGCGAGGCGCAGCGTCTCGAATGCGTGGGCGACGATCTTCGTGGCGGCTTCGGTGGCTAGAGCGTTTCCCGATCATGTTGACGCATATCCTGCGGCCTTGAAGTAGTTGGCGCAGATCTCTGGTGTGAACTGGTCGAGGATCTGGCCGATGCGGTTCCAGAGGGCGTCGACGGATCGTTCGGCGGCCTTTCTGAG